>JAFTXK010000133.1 GCA_017461635.1 Clostridia bacterium
CTTATCTGAGCTGTATTGTTATAGTTAGCTCCGGAGCCTGCTATACCGCCTATTTCAAGCTCAGGCATAAACAGATTCTTACCGCACCTGCTCACCGTCACGCCTTCGACATCAACATAAGGCGCATATTCTGTTGCCGAAGTCCCGACCTCAAATTGTGGAGCGGGAATTATTACATTGTCGAGGGTGGTTCCCTTTGGAATGTTGTAATATATGTGCACAAAAGCATAATCGCTACTCCAAAGAACGCTTTTGTTTGCACTCAAATATTTATATGTTCCGTCCGGAAGCTGATAAGCCATGGCAGTGCCGGCACCGGACAGCGTATAATATTTCCCGTTTTCAAGGGTAATGTCGGAATTTTTATTTGCGAAAACGAAGCTTACCGCGGCTTCCGCCGTACCGCTTACAGTGATCGTTCTGTCATCGTTTACGGTAAAAGTAATACCCAAATTGGTTTTAGATCCGGTAGAGTAAGGATACGGTATCAGATTCTTGCTGCTCACATTCACAGAGAGATCATGCTCATTTGGTGAAACATCGGAGGCAGCGACCGCTGCCCCGAGCAGAGTGCCCTTTACGGCGTTGGGAACATCGTTCTTTGAAGCCATACCGTTCACTGTGGCGGCGGCTTCATTTGCCGCTTCTTCGGCTCTCTTGGCGGCGGCTACAGATGTTTTTGCGCTCTCTTCGGCGGTATTAGCTGCGGATTCTGCATTTTTATTCTTGAATTCCTCTACCGCTGTTGCGGGAACTCTGACAACGACATCCTTACCTTCCTCGTTGCGCTGGACGCCGACGATATAAGTGCCATCGTTTATTTCATTTTGAATAGGTTTTTCATTTAGTTTGTCATTATATGCCATAAAATCACCTCAATTCGTTATAATTCCGTTTTCCGTTGCAAGTGCTGTACCGTCTTCATCGGTGAGAATAGCGGAATCGAGAATGTCAATATAAACACTTCTGAAGCCAAAAGCACTATAATCACGAAGCTCCCCGAATGAAAGTGCTCTGATTCCTGCTTTTTCTGCATCGACAGCACCGCCGCCGCGAAGTGCGGGACGTTCGCCAATGTTTTTCATAGATAAGTAACCATCGGCTGTCTTATCCCAAGGAGAGATAGCGAGCAATCGCAATATATGCGGTACTGTTATCCCCGAAGCCGCCAAAGCATTAAAAGCGATCTCGCCGCGGATGGCTGCATCGCTTTGCTGATATGTGATAGAGTTTTTGAGGATAGGTGAAGTATATGAGCTTGACGTGTAATCAAATTTAAGTGCGCCTGCTGTTCCCGGGGCGGCAAGTTCACCGCTTTCGAGAATTGCTTTCCAAAGCTCGCTGTCGGCTTTCTGTGAATTTGTGAAATCGGCTGCATCATTGTTGCTTATTATCTGAATCTCGCCGTGAGCAAGACGCAGACCGCCGACCCATTCATTTATATTTCCGTTCATATCCCAAATACCCGAAGCTCTGCCATTATGCGAAAATGCATATGGACCTGAGCCCGTAAGGATGCGATCGCTGAGGCTTCTGTCTGCAAGTTCTGCTCTTGTACCGCCGCGCTCTTCGCCTCTGTAGTCACTGCCGCTGTTGTTATTACCCTTCGGCAGATATCCGAGCAAAGCGAGATAAGCCCATTCGGCATTGGTCATAAGATGCCAGCCAAGCCCTTTTTTGGCGCAGGCGGCGATAGATGCATCGAAATTCATCTTGAATTCGGGCACTTGCATGGGAAGTGAATAAGCCCTATCGTGCATAACGACATTCTGATATTTTGAAACATAAAATTTTGATTTGCGAACACCGTTCACTATAAAAGCGGGATGCGCAACATCTCCGCCGTATTCCATGCCGTCGAAGGTCAATGCCTGTTCCGCGACCTCCACAACGATAGATGGCATTCCGATGTCGTCATAAATGACTTTGTTTGTATCGCCGCCGAGTATATTAACGGCAACATCGATATCAGTCATGCTTATATTCTCCTTTCCTTATTTCCTCTGTTTTGTAGGCGAGATATTCGGCGGCTTCTCTCTGCTCCGCCGTTGCGTTCTCACCATGGCCGAAATCGCGCAGGATTGCATTAATTGCATCGTTATCCATCTTAAACACCTCCGATTACCAAAAACTTAAAGGACATCGATTTAAAATCGCTTTCTCTGTCGGGGCATAAGTAATTAATTCTGAATCCCGTAGTTGTTTTTTCATCGGCATATACCACCGGGAGGCCGACTTGGTCAAGCCCTGTGTATTTGCTGTCTCCTAACGAATATACTTCGACATTTGTAATAACGGGTATTACGGTATAATCGGTATTTTTGCGAGTGTATGCCGCAGGGAATTCGCACTTTGAATAAGCAGCTATCGAAACAGAAAAAGAGCTGGTATCAACCGTGTATTCTTTTGATACTATAAAGAGATTAGACAGATTAAGCAATTCATCTTTATTTAAATTTGCCATTTGCAGGAGAGTACAGAGGGCTATGACTGTTTCTGCTGTGCCTCGCTCGTTTTTATTGAAATTTTCCGCCGAGAGAAGCGTTCCTTTTTGGACTATTTCTCCGCACGGGGTTATTTTATATCTGTTTCCTTCGATCTTCTCAAGAATAAATTCATTTTGAGGATCTGAAACATGATCTTCCCATTTTGTAGGGTTATACATGGATGTTTCCCTCCTTCAGATTGATTTCAAAACGATAAATAACCCCTGCGGCTGAGCCGTCAAGCGTTATATCGACATTCTGTTTTGCCCAGAGATGTCCGTTTTTGCCGTAAAGGTGTATTTCGGTAATTCTTATATTGCTTTTTTCGATGGCGACTTCTACACGCACCGTGCCGTTTTCTGTCTCGGTGACAGAACGTATTTCCGCTGTGCTTATACCTTCACTGCTGACATATCTGACGGCAGAAATATTATTTTTTATATAATTGTGCATGTCATTAAAAATATCTGCTGTTAATGCCATATTACCTCCTTAATCACGGGTGCAAAGTAAAGTGTTTTCCGGGTAAACACCTGCTCTTACCTCGGTATGCTCCGAGCTCTTTGGAGCACCGTAAATGAAATATTCGTCTGATATGCTCATTTCGATAGTATCGCGGGTTCTATAGATAACCTTATTGCTTTCGAGAACCGAGCGCAAGGATTTGAATATTTCGATGTAACGCTCAACATCGCTTTGGACTATCGGTAAACGCTGTTCGGTAACATCGATAACTATACGGAAATAATAGGGTTCTCCGCCGTATTCAAACCATTCTTCAACATTCGAGCCCGGACATAGGTCGCAAAGCGCGGTAACAAGGGAATTCTTTGTTCCCAGGTGTCGGTGAACGTAAAAACAGGATTTGATCTGCGCCCGTTTTATCTCAATACTGCCGTTATAGTAGTACCAGGATACAGCAAAATCAAAAGCGAGAATATCAAGAAGCTCCTCATCAAGCTCATCGATACGGCTGTAAATGCGCAATTTATCACAATCGCCAAGGAGCGCACGAAGCTCCTCGGCGATCACTCTTGCAAGGGCATATTTATCCGCATCGACAGCCAGCGACGGCGGAAAAGAAGAAAGAAGAACATCTGTGCCGAAATTATCATTCATCCTCATATCCTCCGTTGGTTATGTTGATATTTACGAGCTTTGCGACCTGCGGTATACTTCCGTCTTTGCCGTAGTTCAGCTTGGCAAAAACAGGGCTTTCCACTTCAAGTCTTTTTATTCCCGTCTTTTTAACGCGATAAATAAGCTCAGAGGGGTTTATATCCCTTCCCATCCTTGCGCTTTGCCATGTAATATACTCATTTACGGCATCTGCTACCTTGTTTTCTATGTCAGCCGCAGATGCTTCGGCATCATTCGGGATATAATATGTGAACGTGAGATCGTATTCGACCGTTTCGGGATCTTTGGCTCCAACATAATCAGTCAAAGGACGTTTACCATCCGCTCGGCATGCCTTTTCAATGGCGGCTTTCATTTCCGCAGATGCAGGTGTACCGCCATTCATGAGCGCATATATTGCAACACGCCCGGGACCGTCATTCAGAGCTTTTACATC
>JAFTXK010000134.1 GCA_017461635.1 Clostridia bacterium
GACGAAAGTGTGCTTCTGATGTTATAATACTCATTGGAAATAGCTCCTTTTGTGATGTGTTGGTTTTGTGGTTATTACCATTATATCACATCTGGTCGCTATTTCTCTTTTTATTTGTCACCTATCAATTGTATCATAACAATGAATAAAAACAATATATCTCCGGGGGCATTTACATTGACAAATCATGGCATATATGCTATAATCAATTTAATAAATATTCATCCGAGGAGGGCACCGCATGAAAAATCTAATTATCTCGCTCCTGTTAACGATCATTCTTTTTATATGTATCTCAGGCTGTGCTCTGCAAGATATGATGCATGAGCATTCGATTGCAAAAATTCCCGCAGTCAAAGCAACCTGTACCGAGACCGGTCTTACTGAAGGAAGCTGCTGCACAGAATGCAATGAAGTTCTTAAAGAGCAGGAAATAATTCCGATAACCGAGCATGTTTTCAGCGGTTGGGCGACCACAGTGGAAGCCACCTGCGTTACAGAAGGAGTGAGAAGGCGAATTTGCCTGCTCTGCACAACCGAGGTCGAGCAAGAATCCTTAGGGCTCGGAGATCACAGCATGGTAATTAACGGCTTATATGAATACAGCTGCAAGCATTGCGGAGCCAAGATCGATCTCTCCGACAATATAAAGAAGACAGAAAATAAGATCACCATCGGCAGCGAATATGCTCCAACCGGCGATTTCCGCTGGCCCGGCTACGGAGGAGATCTGATCACAGAATCCGATAAGGAAATAAATCAGCTCGTAACAGGATATTCCACTATGGAAAAGGACAGAAACGGAAACTATGTCTGGAACAAGACTGCTGTGCTTTCTCATAGCAGAACCGAGGATTCAAAGGGAAATCTCGTACTGACGGTCAATCTGAATCCCGATCTTAAATTCAGCGATGGAACACCCATAAAGGCGGAAAACTATCTCGCATATCTGCTCGCCTTCAGCACACCTGTTGCAAGAAATTCAGGTCATCATGCTTATGAAGGCTATATACTGACGGGCTATGAGGCATTTTATTCATATACCGGCAAGGATTCATCTCCCGCGGGAGCTTCAAAGACTTTTTCAGGCGTCAGACTTCTTAGCGACCACAGCTTCTCTCTTACCTTCGATATCTCAAAGGGATACAATGCAAAAAATTATTTCTCCGATTCTTACTTGATCCTCACTCCATATGATCTCGAATTGGTTTTAGGGCTTGATGTCGAGGTCAAGGATGACGGAAAAGGCGCATATCTTACAGAGGGATGGTATACAAAAGCCAGAAATTCTACGGCAAATAATATAGTGTTTATAAAAAGCGATCATCTGAAAAGCGCTCGCTATGATGTAACCAAATACGCCTTTACAGGCCCTTATACCATATCCGAATGGAATTCTGCCGAAGGAAATTGCATTCTAAGCCTCAATCCCGAGTATCTCGGAAATTTTGAAGGGCAAAAGCCCTCTATCGAAACCATAGTTTACGGCTATGGAAGCATGGATTCACAGATAGCTCTGCTCACCCTTGGTCAAATCGATATGGTTTCAAGGATCAAAGATACCGAGGATAAAGATTCCGTTCTAAAGATTGCCGAAATGAGCGGTGATGAGCTTCTGACCGTCTCCTATAACCGCCCGGGATACGGCATGATCAGATTCCATTGCGATTTCAGCCCCACCATGTTCGCCTCTGTACGTCATGCAATAGCCCATATCGTCAATATAAAAACCTTCTCAGAAGAATATAACGACGGACACGGAACTGTTATTCACGGGCCTTATTCCACCGAATTTTCCATGTGGAAGGCTGTAAAAGATTCCATAGATCTTTTCGAATATGAATATTCGGTAACGGCGGCAGAGCGTCAGCTCTCGGAGGATGGCTGGATATATAATTCCAAGGGCGAAGAGTTTGTTAAAGGACAGAGCGGCATAGATTCTGTTCGTTACAAAAAGCTTACAGAAGAGGAAGCAACCGAAGCAAATCAGAATTTTGTTTCTGTAAACAATACCGACGGTATTATTTACAGAACCGTTAAAATAAACGGTGAATACTATCTCCCCTGCGTTATCAATTGGTTTTCTATGAAATCCAATGCCGTCACAGACATGCTCATAGAAAGACTGCTTGAAAGCGGCGATCTTGCCGAGATCGGCATGGTGATAAGACGCGAGGAGGGCTATCTGGAAAATGTGGAAAGCATTATGCTTAGCTCCTCGAAATCCTATACATACAGCATGTTTAATTATGCCCTTGAATACAGCGATGCAAAATATGACTACTCCTGGTGCTGGACTACAAATCCCAAATATTTTGAAGAATATTCAATGAACAGGCTGATTGACGAATACGATAAAGAATATCCCTATTTCAATTCATACGGATATCATAAAAATGAAACATATGATAATGCATATGTTTCCTCGGACGGCAAGCTGGGGCTCGATTATCTTTCCATGGCGATGATCAATGCGCAAACCGAATCCGATTATAATAAATGGTGGAAGGCTTATATCGAAAGATGGAACGAGCTCCTTCCCGATATCCCGCTTTATTGCGATACATATTATGATATCTACAGCTCAAATATTGAAAATTATAATCCGGGAACCTTCCAAAGCCGCGCTTCCGCTCTTCTGTATGCAAGAGTTGAGCTCGACGAATAATATCGGTGCATCATTGAAAAAATCCATATTATTAATAAATATCCCGTCGAAAACAATTTTTGTTTTCGACGGGATATTTTTGATTTGAATTATTCACTGATTGTTTCTGAACTGCAGGGCATATAGATCGGCATAAGCTCCGTTCTTTTCTATAAGAGAGGCATGGGTTCCCTGCTCTATTATTCTGCCCTCGGAAACAACTGCGATCTCGTCCGCATTCTTGATAGTGGAAAGCCTGTGTGCAACCACAAGTGTAGTTCTTCCCTTGCAAAGCTCATCAAGAGCCTGCTGAATGAGAATTTCGGTCGTGTTATCAAGTGCGCTTGTCGCTTCATCCAGAATTAGGATCGGCGGATTCTTTAAAAACACACGGGCAATTGAAAGTCTCTGCTTCTGACCTCCAGAAAGTCTTACGCCTCGCTCACCTATCTGAGTGTCATATCCGTGCTCCAAGGTCATAATATAATCATGGATATTGGCTCTTTTCGCGGCTTCGATTATTTCCTCTTCGGTGGCATCCAGCTTTCCGTAAAGAATATTATCTCTGATGCTGGCATTGAAAAGATAGATATCCTGCTGAACGATACCGATATTTCGGCGGAGAGATTCCATGGTTATGCTGTGTATCTCCTTGCCGTCGATGAATATCTCACCCGAGGTAACATCATAAAAATGAGGTATCAGATGGCAGATCGTGGTCTTACCGCCGCCCGAAGGTCCTACAAGAGCAAAGGTCTTGCCCTTCTCTATCTTCAGATCAACATGCTCGAGAACGTCCTTTTCGCCGTCATATGCATAGGTGACATTGCGGAGCTCTATCTCGCCTTCGATCTTACCCGCATCCACAGCCCCATCGCTGTCCTTCTCGGGCTCGGCGTCCATGATTTCAAGGAAACGTGAAAATCCCGTAACACCGTTCTGATACTGCTCCATAAAATTGATAAGTGTCATAACAGGCGATATAAAAAGGTTTACGGAAACTACAAAAGCAGAATAATCCGCAAAGTTGATATCCCCGTTATAAAGGAAAAATCCGCCCGCGATAAGGATTATGACATTAAAAATATCGGTGATGAATGAAGTTCCCGAATGGAACTGCCCCATTGCCTTGTAGGCACGGCTTCTTGACGAGGTATAATCCTCATTTCCGATCTCAAATTTTTGCTGCTCCTTTTGCGCATTGCAGAATGCCTTGGTAACCCTGATACCCGAAACACTGCTTTCAAGAGAAGCATTGATCTGAGCAGTTGCGGCTCTGCTCTCGGCAAAAGCATCTCTCATTTTTCTTCTGAGAACAAGGGCAATAAGCAGAAGGAAGGGCACGCAGGCAAAGATTATCAAGGTAAGCCAGATATTTATGCTGGAAAGATAAACAAAGGAGGTGATTATTGAAATAGCAGAAATAATAAGATTTTCGGGTCCGTGGTGCGCCAGCTCGCTGACCTCAAAAAGATCATTTGTCATGCGTGACATGATCTTTCCTGTTTCATGGTTGTCATAGAAGCTGTATGGAAGCTTTTGAAGATGGGCAAACATGTCGCTTCTCATCTGCGTCTGCATTTTTACGCCCATTACATGTCCGTAATACTGAATAAAATAATTAAGAAGCATCCTGAGAAGATAAAGCCCCAGAAGAGCAAGACCCGCGAAAACTATCAGACGGTATTTTCTCTCGGGGATCAGCGTATTCAGCATCGAACGGGTCACTATCGGATAAACGATACCGATAAGCGAAACGATAAGAGATGCAAGCATATCAAGAGTAAAGACCTTCATATGCGGCTTGTAATAAGCAAGAAATCTTTTAAGCATCAAAGCCACTCCTTTGTAAGTTACTAAATAATTATTATACCAATTTCTTCATAAATTGTCAAGATTCATAAAAAACAAAATTAAACGCTCCTTCACGAAAAATATCCTTGCAAAACCTGAAACGGTATGTTATAATAATAGAAGAATAATCGAATTTTCAAGATTCAGAAAGATGGTGCAGAGAATTGAATCCAAAATTAAGAGAAAAAACAATGGAATCTCTCTCCGCAGTCCTTCCGATTTCGGCAATAGTGCTGATAATCAGCGTTTTTCTGGTACCGATGGAGCTCGGAAGCATTTCCCTGTTCCTTGTAGGAGCCGTAATGCTGATACTCGGCATGGGCTTTTTCCAGCTCGGCGCGGAAATGTCAATGACCCCGATCGGTGAGGGCATAGGCGTTCAGATCTCCAAAACAAGAAAAATAATAATGGTAATACTGATCGGTTTCATTATGGGTGCCATTATTACAATCTCCGAGCCTGATCTGCAGGTTCTGGCTGAACAGGTTCCCTCTGTTCCTAATATGGTGCTTATCCTTACGGTAGCTGTGGGCGTCGGCATTTTCCTCGCACTGGCTATTCTGAGAATAAAATTCCAGATCGACCTTTCAAAGCTGCTGATATTGCTTTATGTGCTCCTCATCGGCGCATCCTTCTTCGTACCAAAGGAATTTCTTGCCGTGGCATTTGACTCGGGCGGTGTTACTACAGGACCAATGACAGTACCCTTTATAATGGCTCTTGGTGTCGGTCTTGCCTCTGTGCGAAGCGATAAAAACTCGGCAAGCGACAGCTTTGGTCTTGTAGCCCTCTCCAGTGTCGGGCCTATCCTGGCAGTGCTCATTCTCGGATGCTTTTATAAGCCCACCGAGGCTGTATATTCTCTCGGAACTATAGAAAATGTTGCAACAACACAGGATGTTGCAAAGATATTTGTCAAGGGTATACCCCTTTATGCAGAAGAAGTGTTTATCTCTCTTCTTCCGATCATCGCAGTCTTTGTAATCTTCCAGCTTATCACAAAGCGTTATCAGAAGAGACAGCTCAAGCGTATCAGCATAGGTCTTATATATACATATATAGGTCTTGTTCTCTTCCTTTGCGGAGTAAATGTCGGCTTTGCGCCTATAGGCTCATTCCTTGGCAGTGAGCTGGCTTCACTTCCGTATAATTGGATACTTGTACCTCTCGGTATGCTTATCGGTTATTATATCGTTAAAGCAGAGCCCGCAATACAGGTTCTTAACCATCAGGTAGAAAACGTAACCGACGGCGCGATCTCGGTCAAAGCAATGAACCGCAGTATGTCTATCGGTGTTGCGATAAGTGTAGGTCTAGCAATGCTCAGGGTACTTGTGGGAATACCGATCCAGTGGATCATCATTCCGGGATATATTATCGCACTTGTGATGTCAAGATTCGTTCCTAAAATATTCGTAGGTATAGCCTTTGACTCAGGCGGAGTTGCCAGCGGCCCTATGACCTCCACCTTCCTTCTGCCTTTGAGCATAGGCACCTGCCAGGCTCTCGGCGGAAATCTGATGACGGATGCCTTCGGTGTTGTTGCCCTCGTTGCGCTGACACCCCTCATCGCGATACAGATTATGGGGCTCGTATACCAGTTCAAGACCAGAAAGAGTACTATTATGCAGCCTGTATCTATACCTGCTGACAGCGATGAAATCATAAATCTCGAGGAGGAAGTTTGATGGAAAACAACGAAAAGAAACCGTCATATCAGCTTCTTGTGCTGATAGCAACGCCCAAGCTTGCCGATAAAGCGGCAGAGTTATTCTGCCGAAACTCCCTGCCTGTGCAGTACCGACTGAACGCTGAGGGAACAGCCTCAAATGAGATCATGGATATGCTGGGCTTCGGAAGTATAGACAAATGTATTCTTGCTAGCATGGTTGAAAAGCCCCTGGGACAAAAAATGCTTGGAAAGCTTCATTCCGAGCTGAGACTGGATACGGTAAACAGCGGAATCGCATTTACTATTCCCCTTACGGGAGCCAGCAATCTGATTTTGCGTATGCTTACGCAAACTGCGGAAAATACTGCAGGAAGCGCGGGCGGGAAGGAAAGATATATTATGACAGATATAAAATATTCGCTTATTACAGCGGTAGTAAACAGAGGCTTCAGCGGTGATGTTATGAAAGCCGCAAAGGAAGCCGGCGCAGGCGGCGGAACTGTAATGCACAGCCGCAGTATAGTAAATGAAGAAGCCCTTGGCTTTAATGAGCTGAGCGTTCCCGATGAAAAGGAAATAGTCCTTATCATCGCGGAGGCAGAAAGCAAAATGGCTATTATGCGCGCCATAAGCGAAAATTGCGGAATGGCAAGCGAAGCCAAAGGACTGGTGGTCTCACTCCCCATAGATTCGGTAATGGGAATCTGATAAAAATATGCCCGACTATCCGGGCAGACTGAAGAAAGTTTACGAATTCTATAATTAACATCATCCCCTCCCAAAGCATAACATGATTAAAAATGACTTTGGGAGGGTTACTATGTATAAAAATAATTTCCCGAATTTTGCGTCACTTCTGAATAAGCGGCCGCATGCAACGGCATATCTGGTAGGAAGCAGTGACTATCCTGCTCTTCACGGACAGGTGAAATTCTATCAGACAAAATACGGTGTTCTGACCGTTGCCGAGATATCGGGATTGCCCATCGAAGAAGAAAACTGCGAAAACCGCATATTTGGCTTTCATATACACGAGGGAACAAGCTGCACAGGAAACGAAAATGATCAATTTGCAGGTGCACTCACCCATTATAATCCGCATAACTGTCCTCATCCTCACCATGCAGGAGACCTGCCTCCTATCTTCGGCGCAAACGGAAAAGCCTTTTCCGCATTTCTTACAAACAGCTTTACCCTTGAAGAAATAATAGGACTTACCATAGTTCTTCATTCAAATCCTGACGATTTTACCACACAGCCGGCAGGCAATTCGGGAACAAAGATCGCCTGCGGTGTGATTATGTAATTCCGCAAAGCGAAGCTGAAAAAACACTTTTGATATAAACAATAATTTAGCGAGGAAAAGTAACTAATAGTTTATGAGATCCTTCGCCAAGGCTCAGGATGACAATAAGGGGTCGCCCACTTGGTTTCCTACTGTTAAGTCAACCGTGATTTAACGTAAGAAACATTGCGAACAGTACAGTACTGTCATCCTGAGCCTCGGCGAAGGATCTCATAAGGTATTAACTAACTATTCGCTAAATCATTGTTTATCTTTTAATAATTGAAATTTTTATAGCTTTCATACAATAAACATCCCGTCAAGCGAAAAATTTGACGGGATGTTTATTGTCTTTTATTTTAGAACTCTTTTTTTGTTTATTTCATATAATCGGGAAGAAATTCTTCCGAGATCGTATTTGTAACATAAGAACGCAGACGCTTCAGGGTAGTAGATTTACCGTAATAAGAAAGCCCATGGCTCTTTACCATATCCTCTGTAAAATTCTCCATCAGATGCACCGAATTCTTATAAAAGGAACGGTTAAAATAATAAACAGTTGGTATCAGAATAGGACTTTCAATTGTGATCTCGCCTTTTTTTCTAACTATATCAAAGGTTATAATACCGCCCACATAATTATAGTCATTATCCTGCTCAGCGGCGATATTGCCCAGCGAATAGACGCAAAGCGTTTTATGTCCATCACCGTTCGGGCTTTCCACCCATTCGATCGGCTGAAGCACATGAGGGTGATGACCTATAATAACATCAACTCCCAGCCCCGCCATCATGCTCGCAAGATTTTTCTGATTCGTATTTGGTTTAAAGCTGTATTCACTGCCCCAATGCATTGAAACGAAAACGAGATCCGCCAGCTCATTCGCCTTTATGACCTGCTCTCTTATGACATCCGCATCCTCATAAGGAATAACAATATCAAAGCCCTTTCTCAGCGAAACGCCGTTTGTACTGTAGGTAAAGGAAAGAAATGCGATCTTTATTTCTTCCATCTCAATAATTCGGATATTATTAAAATCCTCTTCATTTAGATATCCTCCGATAGTTGTCACAGGCAGAGTGTTCCAAAATTCAATAGTGTCAACAAGTCCCTGCGAGCCTGCATCAAGCATATGATTTGTTGCCAGATTTACAATATCAAAGCCCGCCTCAACTATATCATATGCAAGATCCTGAGGCGAATTGAAATAGGGATAATCGTCATATCCGTATTCTTCGCCCGCAAGAGGTGTCTCCTGATTGATAAAGGCAATATCGGCGTTCTCGATTATCGGCTTTATATTCTCATATATCGGGGCAAAATTGTATTTTCTGCCGCCTTCAAGTGCAACGCTTTTGGCATCGCGGAAATTTCCGTTATACATAATGTTGTCGCCGCATCCTGCAAAGGTCAGTGTCACATCGGGCGGATATGGTTCGGGAATCGATACCTCAAGCCCTGCATGCTTTGCCTCGGTGTCGATAGCTTTTGGTGACAAAGTCGGATCATAAACACTGCCGCTGCAGCCGCAGATAAGGAGCATTGCCGCAAGAAGCAGTATGATAGATATTTTTTTCATATTACCTTACTTTTCTTTTTTTATCTATAAGATCGGCGGTCTTATTTACTATAAGAACTCCGAGGAAACCGAAGAGCACTCCGAGAAGGAGTCCCACTATCACATCGGTGGGGTAATGGACATAGAGATAAAGCCTTGAAAAAGCAATGACAAATGCAAGAATAAGTGCAGGAATTCCAAATTTCCTATCTCTGATCATAAGCACCGTTGCAACCTCGAAGGAAGCAAGAGTATGCCCCGAGGGGAATGAGAAATCCGCAAGAGGCTCAACGAGAAGGAATGCCTTGATGGCTTCATTGACCTCATAAGGACGAATCCTCGCAAAAAGCGGCTTCATGGTCATGTTTACCACCAGAAGTCCGATGATAAGAGCCACACCTGCCATAAGTCCTGTCTTTCTCGTTTTTTTGAAGAAAAGCAGAACTGCTGCTACAATGATCCAGCCGATACCGTGATCTGCAAAGGCTGTGATAACAGGCAGAAGCGCATCGAGAAAACCGCATCTTATCGACTGGATAGCATCAAGGATCGGTATTTCAAAATTATTCAGAGCGTCAAACATTTTTTGTCTCGCTTTCAGTTATTTGTACGGTCATAGACCAGATATTTTCCGTCAACATTACGCAGATAGAATATCGCATCCATCGTATCTCTGTAGTCCTGGAGACGGCTTCGCTTAAGAACATGAGTAAATTTCACACGGCAAGAGAAGGTATTCTCGTCATATCTGTAAAATTCACTTGCCTCCACATCTTCAAAATGATAGCTGTCATGATCGATAACAGCCCACTGAAGAGTTGAGCGGATGGAATTATAAAGCTCCGTGCCCTTTTCAAAATAAGGGGTAAGCTTGCCGATAGTGCAATCATTCTGCATATAGGTCGCAAACATCTGTGCCGCCGCGATCACATGCTCGCTCTGCTCTGCGGCAAGAGCTTCGTCATAAACTATATCGGTTATATAGCAGTTCTCTTCCGTGCTGAAATTCAGAAAAAGGTCGTTCCCTGCCCCGTCCTTTGCGCTGACAATGGGATCGGCAACAAGTCCGTCAAGAGTATAAAGAGTATATTTGATACCGCTTACTCCTTCGGGCATATGGGCACAGCTTTCATGCTCAATATCGTCCTTAGCAATATAGCTTTCGTCAAGTGCAATACCGTTTACATAGGGTACTGCGCCCTTAGTTACCTTTATAGAAACAGATTTTTCGGCAGGATAGAAAAGCTCAAATTCATCAAGCGCGTATTTCGCAAAGCCTTTTTCGCTCTTTTCGCCTGTCTCCGCCAGAGTGAAGGAAGCTATCTTGATATCCTTTTCATCCTCTGTATATTTAACGATATATTTCGAGGTGGTCAGATCCATGCCCGAGGAGATATTGTGATAGGAGAGCTCCTTGCCATCGGTTAAGTCTGCAAGATAAGCCGCAAGAGTTTCATCCGATTCAAATTCACTCTTATTTACATTTGAATGCTCGATAATTGCCTCAAAATCAGCGTTTTTGAAATATTTTTCAAAAACCTCCTCGGCAACATACTTTGGCTGAACGCTTTCATAATCCGCAAGATAGGAACGGATGATAAGGAGCGCGGCAGTAAGCAGAACAAGAGCAACTGCCCAGCAGATGATGAGCACCAAATAGAATTTTGGCATCTTTTTTGCGTTATTATTCTGCATATGCGGTACCTCCATCCTCAGGTGCGACCATAAAGAAGGTCGGCATATGTCTGGGCGTTGTGAACGCTTTGTATTTATTTACGAGACCTCTCTTCTGATATTGATCGAGAGCTTCATAATCATAGTCATATTTTTCGTAGTAATTTTCATAATACATCATTGCGGAAGAGCCGCCGTCAAGCATTGCGGCAGTGACAGCACCGTGCTCAACCATGATGTCGATAACGTCATTATGAGTTGCGCCGAGAGAGCTGGCAGTTCTTCCGTCGGTGACCAGCATTATTACAGCACCGTCGGCTCTCTGACCTATGGCGGTACGCTGAGCGGTTCCGTTATTGCCCTCGGCATAATAGAAGGTCACATTCTCGCCGTCCGAGGAGATCAGTACATTTCCCGTCTGAAAGGACACAGCATCTCTTATTCCAAGCTCGTCCGCTTCAGCTTTAGTCATGCCTTCAACGGCGATAAGCTTGTGATTTTCATCAAAACCGATAAAGGTTCGCTTTGTGCCGTCATTCCAAACACATTCGCCTTCGGAAGAGGTAAGACCGAGGGGATGCGAGCCTGTGCCGACACCTCCGCTGTCCGGAAATTCACCGCCGTTAATGGCGGCGATCGCACCGTTATCTGCAGTTGCGTCAAAGATAGTCTTTCCGCGCTGGCTGGTGCTGTAATTATCGCTGGATGTGCCGACATAGACCCTTGAAGGATCATTTACTATCAGCATGTAAGCGGTATATGTAGAGCCCTTGAGGGTCTTAAATATCATTCCGTCCTTGGCATTTGCCCATTCATCAATCTCGGTATTCTCTCCATCCTCAGCGGAGGAAGAATAATAATCCTCGATAGACATGACATCAGTCTCGACCTTTGCACTGTTTGCCATGATCTCGTCTATGGTATCCGAATCAAGAAAAAGCCCGGGAACCCACTTTGTGGCACTCGCCTGCTTTGCCGAAAGGACAAGAAGATTTCTGACAGTCTCGCTCGGTCCCTTTGCAATAGTGAAGCAAAGCCCGTAAAGAGCTATAATGGCAAAAAGCAATACAGAGGCTACTGCAATGGCGATCCTGCCTGCGATCTTTCCTTTGGTCAAGCTCTCGGATTTCGGCTTTCTGCGCTTATAACCCGCATAGTCGAGATAATCGCTCTGGCTGAAGCCTATCGTTCTGTCCTTCTGCTTTTGCAACTGCTTTTCCGAAACAGTTTTTAAGGCTTCCTTGCGCTCCGCCGTCTTTACCGAGGTGCTTTGAATATTTACAGCATTTTTATCGGCCTCGGAATTCAGGATCGGTATTCCTATTTTAATATCCCGAACCTGCTTTTTCTCTACAGTTCCCTGCGAAGGCTTATTTATATGTGCCTCGGTCTTAACGGCAAAGGGTTTAACAGGTGCGCTCGCCTTTGGCGGAGGCGGCATCTCAAACGTCGCGGATTTTGGCTGTGAATGCCGTTTCGCCTTATAATCATCGGGATCAAAAAAATCTTTTTCTTCCATTTATATCTACCAAGCCTTTATTTTTTCTTTTTTGAGGAGAATACCCACTCTCGCTGGATCCTGAAGGACAGCACAAAAAGGATAAGCTCGATCACGATCTTAACAGCAGTTGTAAAGACCGAAGCCGAAATTCCCAAAAAGGCTTCTCCGAAATTCTTAACTATAACCCCAACTCCGACCTCGGCAATAAGCAGCATAGGAATGGCGAGGGCATAATATTTTGCAATGGTTTTCGGGATATTATCCGAATTTTTAAATACGGTTTTCTTATTGATAATGAAATTTGTAACCGAAGAGATCGCTCTTGCAATGATAAAGCAGATAAGTCTTGTCTGCACTCCGAATTTAGCCCCCAGAAGCGTCAGCGCAAGGAAGAAGACCAGATTATCGATAACAGAAGAAATAACAGAGCTTGCAATGAATTTAAGTATAAGTGAGTATACTCTTATCGAATCGCGTACAGGACGGAAATGCGAGGTCTGATTTTCCTCAATATAGACTGTTTCGATCGGTTGCTCGGAGATCTTTATTCCATATTCACGAAGACCCAAAAGCATGTTCGTTTCATATTCGAATCGATCGCCCGAGATCTCGCACATTGCGTGTAGGATCTCCTTCGGAAAAGCTCTGAGACCCGTTTGGGTATCCGAGATCTTCATTCCGCAGCAAAGACGGAAAACAAAGGAGGTTATCCTATTGCCATATCGAGAGCGTTTCGGCACATGAGAAAGCGAAAAATCTCTTACGCCGAGCACAAGATCCTTTGTTTCAACCATCTTTTCAGCGCATGCCCGAACATCCTTCGGAAGATGCTGATTATCTCCGTCAACCGTAACAACACCAAGACGGTCGCCGCGGTTTTCGAGAAAATATGTAAAAGCGGTTTTAAGCGCCGCCCCCTTACCGCGGTTAAAGGGATGGGTCAGCACGGTGCAGGAAGGATGCTCTGCAGGATCGGGAAAATTGCAAAGCTTTTCCTCATGGCTTCCGTCATTTACAACTATAATATCATCAAAGCCCTCTTTTTCAAGCTCTTCAATGACCTTCATCAGCTTTTCATCGGGATCAAGCGACGGAACTATGACTGTTATCTTCTTCAGCAAATTCATTATGACTTTCCTTTCAAATAATGATATTTATGAGACGAAAATCAAAGAAAAAATGTTCCATAATTATTTAATTAATTATATCACAAATATATTTTAAAATCAATAGAAAAAAGATTTTGCAAATTTTTTTAAATGTTCACTAAAATTTGATATATTTTTCGCAAAAAATATGTTATACTATATAGGCAGTATAAAAAATAGGTGGTTTAAGATGAATAATAACGGAAATCGAGGAGTATATCCTCCGCAGAATCATACATATAACAGTAAGCAAAATTCACAGCCATATAACGGTCAGGGGCAAAATCCCTATCCGCACCAAAATCAAATGCAAAGGCAGAACAGCTATCCGACACAAAGGCAGCATACCACCTTAAACTCAGGTGAGCGAAGACCTGCCATGCCGAGAAGCGGCACTCCGAACCAAAGACCCGCTCAAAACGGGCAGTATAGGGGAGGTCAGAGACCGCCTAATTCGCCTTACGGTCATCAAAGAGAAATGAAACAGCCCATAAGCTGGATCCCTATCTTTATCGGACTTCTGGTAATAATGATAGCGGTAGGAATCATCTGCACCGTTGTCAACAGCCGTTCGAGAGCGGCAAATGCGGGGAATTCCTATCAGACGGATTCAACCACCGACAATATAAATACAGGTGATATCATAGGCGAGGATGAAGGAACACAGACACCAAGCGGAAGCAAGATAGCTGTTACATATGCCTCGGCAACCTCTGATACCATCCAGCTCGGCAGCAGTATCATGTCTGATTATGCAATACTGATCGATCTTTCAACAAATACCGTTAAAGCTCAGAAAAATCCCGATTCTACTATCTTTCCGGCATCAATGACCAAGATAATGACCCTCATCGTTGCCTATGAAAACTGCAAAAATTTTGATGAGACCTTCACCATGACCGCCGAGATCACCGATCCGCTCTTCCTTGCGGGAGCTTCTGTTGCGGGATTTTCGGTAGGTGAGGAGGTCACTGTAAGAGACCTGCTTTACGGTGCTATACTTCCCTCCGGCGGTGACGCTACCGACGCTCTTGCGATCCACATTGCGGGATCTATCGAAAAATTCGTTGATATGATGAACCGCAAGGTTCTCCAGATGGGGCTTTCAAATACCCATTTTGCCAACCCCAGCGGACTTCATGACGATGATCATTACAGTACCCCTCACGAGATCGCGCTGATACTCCAATACGCACTTAAGATCGAAGAATGTAAAAAGATACTTTGTACCTATCAGTATACTACAGAATCCACACCTCAGCATCCCGAAGGATTACTGCTGACAAGCACGATGTTCAGCCGAATGGCAGGCAATGAATCAGGCACAGCCACCGTTCTCGGAGGCAAAACAGGTTATACAAACGAAGGACTTCACTGTCTTGCAAGTCTTGCAAAGATCAATTCAAGCGGCAAGGAATACGTCCTTGTCACAGCCCATGCCCCCGCAACCTATGACCCCGTTTATGACTGCATAAATATCTATAAAGAGCTTTTTGCAGAAGAATAAATTATAAGGCTGTCGCTCATAGCGACAGCCCTTCTCTTTTATAAATGATTTATCTGGCTACCATAACTCTGAGAAGCGGGAATATCTTGCCTTCGTCATTCGGCTTAATGCTTACCGTAACATCCGCAGGAACATTGGAAGCAAATATCCGCTTAGTCTCGGCATATTTTCCCCAACCGTTTTTAAAGAAGGTATCAACCTCATATATCTCGCCGTTGGCAGTAACAGTTGCAGTACCGGAGTTCTCGGCAGGATTCTTAACATACGCTATATGAACCACCTTGCAATCCTTTAAAACAAAGGTCATAGCATCGCCGCCTCCTTCTGAGGTCCAACCGCCCTTGAACTGATAAAAATCGGTATTTCCTACCTTAAAAGCACCGTAAGAATCGGGAATAAGTGTGCTTCCGTCAAGCATTTCGGTATTCATATAGGACTGACCGAAAAGAGGTGTCGGCAGGGGTTTATTTATATCACCTATCTCGCTCTCATCATCAAGTGCAAGCTTGAAATAATATTTGAGAAGCTCAGCGAGCATTGGATGTCCTGCAGGATTGGGATGAACACTGTCATTGCTATAAGAAGACCAATTATACTTTCCCGACTTGATAAGAGGCTCGTAAATGCCATCAAACATGCTGACAAATGGCAGGTCATAATGCTTTGCCAGCTCAAGATTCATATCTCTTTGGGAATTACCGTCCGAGGAGCAAACGCAAAGAGGAACGACAGCCGCACCCGAAAGAAGTCCCCTGCGAATGACACATTCATAGGTCTGCTTTGTGCTTCCCGGAACGCGCGATTCATCCCCATTGTCATTTACGGAATGATCTATAACAAGCACATCGGGCTTCGCCGACAGAACATCCTTTTCCATTCTAAAAACTCCGAGTATTGAGCCTGTAGCGCCCATTCCAGCATTAACGCATGTGATCTCGCTCCCGGGAAAGGTTTCCTTCCAGAAATCTGTCGTATATCTTACGTAATGCATACCGTCCGTTGAGCCCGATCCCTGAGTTATAGAACCTCCGAGAAAACCGAGAGTGATCGGCTTCCCTGCCTTAGCCTTGGATATCACATTCTTAATTCTGCTCAGATCGCCCACATTAATAAGCGAAGCCTTCAGAGCCGCATTATCATTTGCATAAAGTCCGTTTATCATATAAAAATTCCTCCGAATTTATTTTTAATGATATTTTATCACTCAAAAGCCGCACCTGTCAAGCATATACGGTTTTTTTTCGAAAAAATTTATATTTTAACACTTATTTGCAAAATTTTCGGAAAATGTTATACTTTCATTGCAAAGATTGATCATTTTTCCATACAATAATCAGCTAAAAAATATTATTTTATCAACCAATATGCTCATCAAGAATTCCGCGCAGAGCGGAAGCCGATGAGCTATGGCATCTGGCTATCTTTGTCCTTGAAGAATCTGTTCCATTCAGCGCACTGTTCACCATCTTGTGAGACATGGTATTTGTAAACAAAATAAGCAGATCGGGACTTCCGATATTTCGCATCCCTCCGCTCATCTTGGGATAAACCTTTGCTTTGCAATTATATTCACCGCAAATATCTACATATCTGCGGATCATACATTCATTTCCGCCTAAGATCACAACACTCATTTGTCATCTCCTTTCAAATTCCAGTTAGCATATGCTAACTCTACTTGTAAATTATAACGCCCGATACGGGCGTTATAATTATTCTATTTGCACATAAAATACATCATGTCGCCGATCCTTGCAAAAGCAGGGAGACGCAAGATAGCTCGCGTCTCCCCAAATGTTACTTTTTCGGGTGACAGGTGCCGCTCATGGCGCATCCACTGCAGGAGCCTCCGCAAGAGCAGGAGCCTTTGCCCTTCTTTTTATTAATTATCTGACAAACGATGATCAAAACGACCACTGCTCCCAGCAAAGAAGCAACGATAATCGTCGGCAACATAAAACCACCTCTTAGTAATTAAAGCTTATTTGCCTTATTGTACTTATTCTTGCGGAACAGCAGATATACAAGAGCCGCAAGCGCAATAAAAGCAACTATAGTAAAGATTCCGAATGTAGCTTCGCCTGTGATAAGACCGCCAAGCTGATATACGATCATGGAAACGAGGTATGCGAATACGCACATATATGTAATAGCAAATGTTGTCCACTTCCAGTTATTCATCTCACGCTTGATCGCACCCATAGCGGCAAAGCAAGGAGCGCAGAGAAGATTGAAGATCATGAAGCTGTAAGCTGTGATAGCGCCGAAATCTGCCTTAACGAGATGCCATATCTCCTCACCTGCCTCGCTGACCTCACCTGCATACTGATAGAGAGTACCGAAGGTAAGAACAACCTCTTCCTTTGCGATAAGACCTGTGATTGTAGCAACAGTTGCCTTCCAAGCCATATCGCCCATCCATCCAAGAGGATAGAAGATCCAAGCAATGGCATTACCGATAACGGCAAGGAGGGATTCATTGTCGCTTTCAACTGCGCCAAAGGAACCGTCAACAAATCCATATCCGCGCAGGAACCAAAGAACGATAGCGGAAAGGAGGATAACTGTACCTGCACGCTTGATAAAGGACCAGCCGCGTTCCCATGTAGCACGAAGAACGTTACCTACAGAAGGCGCATGATAAGCGGGAAGCTCCATTACGAAGGGAGCGGGATCGCCTGCAAATGCCTTGAACTTTTTAAGCATAATACCGGAAACTACAACAGCCACAACACAGATAAAGAATGCAGAGGTTGCAACCCAAGCGGAGTTACCGAAAACCGCACCTGCAAAGAGACCGATGATAGGCATCTTTGCACCGCAGGGGATAAAGCCTGTTGTGATGATGGTCATCTTGCGGTCGCGATCCTGCTCGATGGTTCTGGATGCCATGATGCCAGGAACGCCGCATCCGGTAGCAACGAGCATAGGAATGAAGCTCTTACCGGAAAGACCGAACTTGCGGAAGATCCTGTCCATGATGAAAGCAACACGGGACATATAACCGCAGTCCTCAATAATAGCGAGGAGCAGATAAAGAACGAGAATCTGAGGAACGAAGCCGAGAACGGCGCCAACACCGCCAACGATACCGTCCATGATAAGACCATAGAGCCAATCAGCGACAATGGGATCGCCTGCTTCATTCAGAAGGAAGCTGTCAAAAAATCCAGGAACTATCTCGCCGAAGAGAACATCATTTGCCCAGTCTGTACCCATAGTACCGATAGAGAAGGGATAACCGCCCATTGCGATAGCGTAAACGAGCCACATAACCACCGCAAAGATGGGAAGAGCAAGAATACGGTTTGTAACGATCCTGTCGATCTTATCCGAAACCGAAAGTCCGCCAACTCTTTTTTTCTTATAGCAGGTCTTCATAAGCTGACCTATGTAAACATAACGCTCGTTCGTGATGATGGACTCCGCATCGTCGTCCATTTCCTTTTCAACAGACGCAATGTCTGATTCGATATGTGCAAGCTTATCGGCATCAAGACCGAGCTGCTCAAGAATCTTTGCATCTCGCTCAAATATCTTGATAGCATACCATCTCTGCTGTTCCTCGGGCATACCGTGTACGGCAGCCTCCTCGATATGAGCGATGGCATGCTCAACAGTACCGGAGAAGGTGTGCATAGGTACAGCCTTACCGCTCTTTGCTGCTTCGATAGCAGCCTCGGCAGCTTCCTTTGTGCCCGTACCCTTAAGAGCGGAGATATCGATAACCTTGCAGCCAAGCTCACGGCTGAGCTGTTCAATATCGATCTTGTCGCCGTTCTTCTTAACGATATCCATCATGTTGATAGCAACAACAACGGGGATGCCAAGCTCCATAAGCT
Organism: Clostridia bacterium; assembly: GCA_017461635.1. Lineage (GTDB taxonomy): Bacteria > Bacillota > Clostridia > Oscillospirales > CAG-272 > SIG710. The sequence goes on from JAFTXK010000134.1 coordinate 18,690, forward strand.
GTGTTGTGAGATAAAGGTTTCTTTCGAGGTTAGTACCGTCAACGATATTGAGTATCGCGTCGGGACGCTCATTAATAAGATAGTTACGAGCAACCACCTCTTCAAGAGTATAAGGAGAAAGTGAATAAATACCCGGAAGGTCGGTGATGGTAACACCGCTCTGCTTCTTAAGCTTACCTTCCTTCTTTTCAACCGTAACACCAGGCCAGTTGCCTACATACTGATTTGAACCCGTCAGTGCGTTAAAAAGAGTTGTTTTACCGCAGTTCGGGTTACCCGCAAGGGCTATTTTCAGATCCATGTCTGATTCCTCTCTTTCTGTGTTAGCCGTGGCTAACCGATAGTCAATTTTTTGGGGGACATTGCCCCTTAGAGTTAATTATTCAACCTCAATCATTTCCGCGTCAGCACGGCGGAGAGAAAGCTCATAACCTCTTACGGTTATTTCAACGGGGTCACCAAGCGGTGCAACCTTACGAACGTATACTTCAACGCCCTTTGTAAGGCCCATGTCCATGATCCTGCGCTTTACCGCGCCTTCGCCATGAAGCTTTACGACCTTAACGGTCTGACCAACCTTAGCAGTCTTAAGAGTATTCATCCCTATATCCTCCTATGAAAATATATATCAGTCAAACAGCGCGTCAGATCATTATCTTCTGCGCCATCTCACGACTTACGGCAATTCTGGCTTCCTTGACATTGACAATAAGATTACCGCCGATAGCATTGATAACGGTAACACTGCCGCCAACAACAAAGCCGAGATTTTCAAGATGCTTTTTAACTTCGGGAAGTCCGCCGATCTTTTTTATTATATTCACTTCACCAACAGATGCAAAAGTAAGCGGCATCATAGATCTACCTCACAAAGCAATATATTCAAATTAGCTTAAGCTAACCGTAAAGTTCTCAAAAAGTTAGCCCTTGCTAACCTGCTAATATGATACACATTTTATCGTTTTTTGTCAATAGAAATTTAAGATTTTTTTGCCTCAAAAACCATTTTCAGCACATTATACAATAAGTTAGCCCGCGCTAACCCTGTCTTTTTATGCAGTTTGACATTCAAACGATAAACAATAATTTATCTAAAAAAGTAACTAACAGTTCATGAGATCCTTCGCCGAGGCTCAGGATGACAATAAGGGATCGCCCACTTGGTTTCCTACTGTTAAGTCAACCGTGATTTAACGTAGGAAAAATTGC
>JAFTXK010000135.1 GCA_017461635.1 Clostridia bacterium
GTGACATTGTATATGTCTCAATAGCCGTACCCATGAAGCATTCTTTGCCGATGGAGGTAACGGTTGCAAGATTTGCATGTCCCGATGTATCTGCTGTATCGGTTATGAAGATCTTGGAAAGCTTTGAACAGCCTGAGAATACGCCGTTACCAAGGCTCTTAACGCCTGCATGTATCTCAACGCTTTCGAGCGCTTCCATGCCCGCAAAAGCATAAGAATCGATGCTTTCGCCTGTACGGATAACGATATTGGTTATCTTATCGGCATATGCCGCATATGCAAGATTTGCGGCGTCAGCGGCAGAGGTTGCGCCTGTAACGATCTCTGTGCCTGTTCCTGTGAATGCGAGAGTATAGGTCTCACCGTCTTCGTTTTCCATAACTGTGAAGCTAACATTTTCGCCCATGCTTCCTTCGAGAAGGATATCTCCGCCGTTAACCGAAGAATAATCTATCTCTTCGCCGCTTTCTATATCGCGGAACTTCATCATATTGGTTTTTGCAAAAGCCTGAGCCGCAGAGCCTGAATATGCAACGATGGTAACATTGTCGATATAGTTGGTTGTGGGCGCATTTGTCTTATTTGCAAAGGCATATGTGCCGATAGTTGTGTCCATGCCGAGAATGGTGAGAGCTTCCAGCTTGGAGCATCCTGAGAATACCAGATTATTTATAGCGGTTACTCCTGCGGGAATGGTTATTTCGGTGATCTTATTGCTTGACTTAAAGGTCTCTTCCTTGATAGTGCCGGTAAGGTTATCGGAAAGGATATATTTCTCTATCTTAGAGGTGCCGTCAAAGATATAACCTGCCGCAAAGTTTGTGATCGAGCTTATGTCAGCCGTGCCGACAACGGGTTCTTCGTCTTTATAATAGATAGTTGTAAGAGCGGGGTTTTCTTCGAATGCACCCAGCTTTATAGTTGTAACATTACGGGTAAGCTCAATGGTGGTAAGAGCTTTCATATTATGGAATGCAACTGAATCAAGGGTAGTTATATTCTCGCCAACAACGGCTTTGGTAATTACGCTGTGATATTCTTCCCAAGCCGAATCGGTCTTTCCATAGCCCGAAACACCCGATACAAGAGTATCGCCGGTGCCGAAGATATAAAGAGTTCCATCCTCATATCTCCAGTAAACATCGGTTCCGCAGACGCCCGCAACGCCGAGGCTAGTAAAGTTGATCGAACTATTTGTAGCAAAAGTATTGCCGACAGTGCCGTCATATGCCGCAAGGGTGAAATCGGTATTGCCGCAGAAAGCATTTGCATCGATAGTTTCAAGAGAGAAGGGAAGAGTGACCTTAGCATTTGAAGGAACATCAAAAGCACCCGATCCGATATTCGTTATTCCCTCGGAAATAACGATTTCTGTAACACCTGCAATATAAGAATTCCAATCGTATTCCGTATCTGTAAGATCACCGTTTCCTGAAACAGTAAGAACACCGTCAAGAATTATCCATTCTGCGCCTGCATCGATACCGGATGCGGAAACCTTGCTGCCGTCATATACCTTTATTACTTTTGAAACGCCTGCACCTTCAAGATAAAGAAGTCCATAATCCTCGCCTGTCTCGGCAGGGGTCTCATAAATGGTAGAAACACCCGAATCCTTGAATTCATAAAGGGGAGTTACGATAGGATATGCCGCAATACTGCTGATATCTGGAGTTACCGCATCTCTTGCGGTAAGCTTTCTCCAAGCTATCGCAAAATCAGATGCAAATTCCGAATCTGCCGAAGTTCCCGTAATGCAGAAAGCATCGGTGCCGAATGCAGAAGCTTCAGTGGCTGTTTTACTATGCATATAATCGATGGGATAAGTATTTGTCTGACCGTGGGTCTGACCCTGTCTGAAGCTGATAGAACCTTTGGTTGTCAAATTATTATAAATTGCCTGAACACCGTAAACGGGACAGGTCGGGTCACCCATACCTGCTGTGATGATGACCTCACCTTTGATCCTCTTAGCCATGAAAGCAGAATCAAAATAACGCAGACCCTCCGCAAAGGCAGGGCGGTAATTTGTATGAAGTCTTGTGGAAACAGTATTGCTTCCAACATCAGCCATCCATGGAACCCCGGCCTCGCATAGAGTTACCTCGGGAACGAGAGCCGCAACCGAAAGAGCCTGGAAACCGCCCTGGCTTCCGCCTTGAACTCGGATATCCTTACCGTTCCAAAGACCTTTCCATGCGCCTGTATCAATACCGCTAAATTCTGCTTTGACGCCCTCAGCACCGAAATATTTTTGCAGGAATCTTACAGCCTGAACATCACGAAGGATCATCCATCTGAAATAGCAGGTATATGGCGAAGCATTTTCATTATCCTTCCAGCCATAGTTCTTAAGTCCGAGAGCATTCGTGTCATAATAAGCACCGTGCTGAAGCTGTTCTATACTGTGCGAATTTACCGCAAAGGTTATGCAGTTTTCTCTGTATGTACGGGTAGCAGTATATACTCCATAGCCAAGGAAGGTGAGATTAAAGCCCAGCGAACCAGGTTCTGCTTCCTTCGGAACAGTGAGCACGCCTGCAACCCATGTGGCATTTGTTCCAACAAGGGAAGGGTCGCCCACGCAATTGACCTTAACGATATATGTATCAAAAGAGGAATTTGTGGATTCCACCTGCTCAAGAGAATAAATATCGGGAGCATAGTTATCAAGAAGAGCAAGCTGTTCTGCCCAGAAGGCATCAAAATCAAGGGGCTCAGCAACCGTTGTCTGAATATCAAGCGCACCTGCAATTGCACCGCCTTCAAAGGTAGTAATTTTGCTGTCGCTTATGACATTTTTTGCAAAATCGGTAACTTGGACAACAACACGGACTGCGCCGGGCTGAGTAAGCTTGGTCTTCAGAATGACAGTACCGGATGTTGCATCGGCATAACCGTCACTGAAGGATCCGTCATCGCCTGAGATCGAATATTTGAAGAAGGGGGCGGCGATCTGTTCACCGTCAGCCCAAAGGGTAAAGGTGAAGGTCATTTCTTCGCCGACTTCATAGCGGGTAAAGTCCTTGTCTGTTTCACCCTTAAAGTAGATCTTTTCGATATCTTCAAAGTCTAAGTCAATGATGTTGGTTATATCCGAAGCAAAAACGGATATTGTAAAAAGTGTTGCCAACATGCAAAGTACTGAGATGATACCTAACACATTTTTGATATTTTTTCTCATTTTTTTGGTCCTTTCAATAAAGTTTTTGGTGACAAAAAACATTATAGTTTCTTTCGGATATATTATAATACTTTCCCATATTTAAAAACAAGGTGATTTGTCACCAAAACATGGTGAAATGAGTAACGCCCTGTAATATGACTTTTTTTGAATGTTTTTCTGTTTTTATATGTTTCCAATTAATAGAATATTCAATAAAAAAAGTCACAAAATGACTTGTAAAAATTTTCGGAATATAGTATAATTACTAAAATAACGCTTTAGCGGTGAATTTGGAGGAAAGAAAAATGGCTGATAAGATAAGAGTTACATTCTGGCATGAGTTCAGACATGAGAAAAGAAATGAATATGTGAGCAAACTTTATCCCGGAGGAATCCACGCTGTTGTCTGCGGATTCTTGAACGAAGAGTCCGATATTGAGGCAACCTTTGTTTCCCTGGATGATCCCGAGCAGGGACTCACAGATGAGCTTCTTGAAAATACAGATGTTCTTCTTTGGTGGGGGCATCTTGCTCACGGTGAGGTAAAGGACGATCTGGTAGAAAAGATAGCTTACAGAGTTATGGCAAAGGGAATGGGCTTTATTCCTCTTCATTCGGGTCATAAGTCCAAGCCTTTCCAGAGAATTGTGGGTTCAACAGGCAATCTTTCCTGGGGCGATAATCAGAGAGAGATTATTTGGAATATAAATCCCGCTCATCCCATAGCAGCAGGTATTCCGGATCATTTTCTTATAGAATCTGAGGAAATGTACGGCGAGCCCTTCTATATTCCCCAGCCAGATGAGCTCGTATTTGCTTCATGTTATGAAAACGGCAATATTTTCCGCAGCGGTCTTTGTTATAATCGCGGTGCCGGTAAGGTCTTTTATTTCCAGCCGGGGCATGAAACCTGCAAGTCCTTTTATGATCCCAATGTGCGCAAGATAATCGTTAATGCTGTGCGCTGGGCAAAGCCTGCTGATTTCGGATTTGAGCAGAATATCGATTGTACACATATTACAAGCTCTATCAAGGATGAATTTAACAAATGATAATAATCATTTCGAAGTATAAAAAAAGATAAAAAATATATCAGCATTCCAAGGTAGGAAGGCTGATATATTTTTTATCCTTCGATATTACCATTCCGTAAGAATTTCATGAAGTCTCTTTTCCGCTTCATCCGCGCGGAGCTTATCTACGCTGTAAGCTTCTCTCAGAAGTTCGCCGGGGATATAATCATCATATTTTTCAAAAACAGGAAGCTCGCCGGAGCTTACGAGGGAAGCGCAGTCAATACCTTGTGTATCCACCTTGCGCACAAGGGAATCAATGAAAGCGTGACTGTCAGATTCCATCTTGAAGATCATATAACAGCAGCCCTCAAATTCCATATTGTTTATCTTAAATTCCTTGGAATTTTGCTGAATAAACTTACGAAGAGTTCTGAAGGATCTTGTGCCGAGCCAAGGAAAGAGACAGTAGGTATATCCGCCGAGGCTGACGATGGAATGTTCAAGCATTCCGGTATTTATGGCAAGATTGCGTGCAACATCGATTCTCTTCTGAGCATTTGGCTTCAAATATGGATAGATAGTATCCTCCATGAGCACTTTTTTCATTCTTTCAAGAATTTTTGTGTGTATCTCGCCGTAATCACCGGGCCATGAGACCTCCATTTTGCCAAGCACAGGCTTAACATATATCA
>JAFTXK010000136.1 GCA_017461635.1 Clostridia bacterium
ATCAGAGAGGCTTTTGAAATCTTATACTTCCTGCAAACGTATGAAATATCCCCTGTTTGACGATAAAGTTGCACAGAATGCAATTTTGTTGTGATTTCATGTGGACAATAGCGTTTGTTTGTGGTATAATGTTTCATGAAGAGATTGAGTCCTTTCTGTTGATGTGAGTTAGGGGTAATTCTATTTTAACAGAACTCAATCACTTTTTCTATTCTTTTTTTATTTTTAGTCTCACATCTATTGTAACACTACACACTTCTATCAAAATCGATTTTCAAAATATATTGCAAAAGGCGGCAGGATATGGTATAATTGTTCTTAACCCACAGCAGAGAAGGAAGGTGAGCGCGGTGCTCTATCCCCCCCAGGTGAAAAAAGCAATAGAAAAGCTTGAAGAGCAGGGCTTTGAAGCCTATATCGTTGGCGGCTGTCTGCGCAATATCCTTATGGGTAAAGAACCCCATGATTGGGATATGACTACCTCGGCGCTTCCCGAAAAAACGGCGGAAATATTCCGTTCCGAGGGTTACAGCGTCATTGAAACAGGACTGAAGCACGGAACTGTAACCGTTTTAATAGACGGCGTTCCTCTGGAGATCACAACCTTCCGAATCGACGGCGAATATACCGATTCGCGCCATCCCGATTCCGTGACCTTCACCCGTTCTCTTTCCGAGGATCTTGCGCGCCGTGATTTTACGGTAAATGCTATGGCGTACAGCGAAAAAACCGGTCTTATTGACCTTTACGGCGGCAAAGCTGATCTTGCGAAAAAGCTGCTGCGCGCAGTTGGAGACCCCGAAAGAAGATTTACCGAGGACGCGCTGAGAATTCTCCGCGCTTTCAGATTTTCAGCCGAGCATGGCTTTAAGATCGAAGAAGAGACCCGAAAAGCCATCATTAAATGTCGGGGCGGTCTGGCAGATATTTCACGCGAACGCATATATTCCGAGCTTTACAGAGCTCTTACGGGCGATTTTGCTTCGGTCTCGGCGGCAGAGCTGATAGACTGCGGAATTATGTCCTTTATCTTCCCATTTTATGATGAATACTTTGCGCCGAGAACCGATGTTCTTGACCTTTTGCCGAAGAGGATCGCGCCGAGGCTGGCGTGCTTTATCATAAATTTCAATCCCGAAGAAGCAGAAAAAGCACTGATTTCACTAAAAATGAGCAATGCCGACAAAAGTGCGGTAAAGTCGATCCTTTCGGCGGTAGATCTGCTGAAGAATCAGCCATTCGGAGATGTTGTCAGCGCAAGAAGATTTATCAGACTCTTTGGAGAAAACGGTGCGGATGCAATTACCCTTGCCGACCTGCTCGGAATTGATGTTGAAAGAGCCAAAAAGGCTGTCAATATTGCTTTGCAGACTGATTTTCCCAAGAGTATCGGAGATCTTGCCATTGGTGGCAGTGAGGTGATAGCACTCGGAGCTTCGGGAAGGATGACGGGCGAGATTTTGTCCTTTTTGCTTGAAAAAGCAACCGAAGATCCCACCCTTAATACACCTTTGGGACTTACCGAGCTTACCAAAAAATATATTTCGGAGAATAAAAATGAGCATAACGACCATTGACGAAATAAAAAATACAAAAGGAAGAATAATCGGAGTTGACTTTGGCGAGGTGAGAACAGGCGTTGCTGTTTCGGATGCAAGCCGTTTTCTGGCATCGGGGATAGGTTATATCAAGGTTGGCGGACTGCATAAGACTGCGGAAAAGATCGCCGAGATCGCGGCGGAGCAGGGAGCTTCGGCTGTTGTCGTAGGCTGCCCCGTGAATATGAATGGCACTGAAGGACCAAGAGCCGAGCGTTGCCGTGATTTTGCCGCAGAGGTTGCGGAGTTGGCCTCGCTTCCCGTGGCAATGATAGATGAGAGAATGACCACCATGGCGGCATCCCGTTTTCTCAATGAGACCAATACCCGCGGAGCAAAACGCAAGACCGTTATAGATACCCTTTCAGCACAGATAATATTGCAGAATTTTCTCGACAGGCTTAAAAATATGTAAAGGGTTGAAAGATAGATAAAATAAGGTATTTTACTCGATTTGCAATAATATATTGCATAAGTTTGCAAATGATTTAACATTCCTTGACTTTTTTTCTCACATAGGCTATAATTCCTTTGAATTATAGCCTATGTGAGCTTTTTATTATGAACTAAAAGTAATTTGTCGAATAGTAAGTATTCCACCATGAGATCCTTCGCCGAGGCTCAGGATGACAGTACTGAACTGTTCGCAATTTTTCCTACGTTAAATCACGGTTGACTTAACAGTAGGAAACTAAGTGGGCGATCCCTTATTGTCATCCTGAGCCTCGGCGAAGGATCTCATGAACTGTTAGTTACTTTTTTAGATAAATTATTGTTTACCGTCTAATAAAATCTTATCAATAATATAAAACGAGGTAAATTAAAATGTTTGGATTTGAAAAATGTACTCCCGAAAGCGTCGGCGTTTCGTCAGCCGAGATACTCAAACTTTTTAAAACCCTTGACGAATATCAGCTTTCCACCCACTCGCTTATAATCGCAAAGGGAAAAAAGATCATTGCCGAGGCTTACTATGAGCCTTTTCACCGTGATTTTCTGCACCGCATGTATTCGGTGACAAAGAGCTTTATGGCAATTTCTCTCGGACTTGCGCAGGACGAGGGTCTGCTTTCTCTTGACGATAAATTTGTTAAATATTTTCCCGAATATGAGAATGAAAACTGGAATGATCTTCTCCGCCAAATGACCCTCCGCGATATGCTTACAATGGAGACCAGCCGTGCTGAGGAATGCTATTGGTTCAATGAAGAGCCTATAGACCGCAATCTTGCCTATTTTAAGCAGAAGATGGGCAGGATAAGCGGAACTCTTTATGAATATGATAGCGCAGGATCATATATGCTGGGCGTTATAGTCGAAAAGGTAACGGGTAAGCCATTCCTTGAATACCTCAAGGAAAAGGTGCTCTGCAAGATAGGCTTTGGAGAGAATGCATATTGCCTCAAGTGTCCCGGCGGCTATTCATGGAGCGATTCGGGAATCCTCTGCTCCGCAAGAGACCTACTTACCTTTGCACGCTTTGTCGCAAACAAGGGCGAATGGGACGGCGTGCAGTACATAAGCCGTGAGTTTATGGAAACGGCGGCATCTCCTCTTGTTGATAACGACATTTACGGTCACGCGGCATACAACCATTGCGGTTACGGATATCAGATCTGGGGCTCGTTTAACGGCGGCTTCATGTTTAACGGCATGGGCGACCAGTTTGCCATCTATGACCCGAAGAGCGACCTTATTTTAGTCATAAATTCGGATAACCAAGGCAACACGACCTCCCGCCCCATACTTTTCCACGAGTTCTGCTTCCGCCTTGCCCGCTCTGCACAGGAGGGGGCTCTTCCCGAGGATGCGGCGGCGCAGAAGGAGCTTGAGGATTATATTTCTTCCCGCAAGCTCATGTCGCTTAAGGGCAGAACCGAAAATCCCTTTGCCGATGAGATCGGCGGCGTTACATATAAGCTGGAAAAGAACCCCATGGGCATGGAATGGATACGCTTTGACTTCGGCAAGGACGGCAGAAGCACCCTTTCATATAAGAACGCCCAGGGCGAAAAGAAGCTTATATTCGGCATGGGATATAACGAATTTTCCAAGTTCCCCCAGGAGGGTTATTCGGATATGATAGGAAACATCAGCGTGCCGGGTCACAAATACGACTGCGCTGTTTCGGGCATCTGGACGGAGGACAGGAAGCTTCGCCTAAAGGTTCAGGTCATAGATAAATATTTCGGAAATGTGGGCATGACCTTCTCCTTTAAGGATAAACGAGTCGGAGTCCGCATGATAAAAAGCGCAGAAGCATTCCTAAGTGAGTATGACGGAAATGCTGTGGGCATGAGAGCAGATTTATAATTATTATTTAACACAGGAAAAGGAAAAGAAAATGAAAGATTATTGCAAATATGTAAATGTATTTCAAGGCTCGGGTGTCATTGACCTTCCCAAGCCCGAGGGGATCGCGGCGACTTGGTATTTCAGAAAAGCCCAGTGCGGCAATACCACTCCTGCGGCTTGTCTGCCCTTTGGAAAGCTGTCCTGCGGAGCATACAGCGGCGGTTATCCTACCGGCTACGGAACTCATAATCCCAACTCTTGCGGTTCGGTGACACATTTTATAGAGAAAAAGTCGGTGCGCGGTATTGCGCACATGTCTCAGAGCGGTACGGGTGCTATCGGTTTTTATTATAACTATGCTCTTACAACTCCTTTTTACGGCGAACTGAAGGATTCTTCGGTTCTTCATGAGATCGAAAAAGAAAGTGCAGCTCCGGGCTATTATTATGTTGATATAGGCGGCATTTCCGCTGAGGCTACCGTTACCGAAAATACCGCATTGCACCGCTATCTCTTTCCGAAAAACGGCGGTCGTATAGCTATTGATCTTTCGAATGACGGGCTTAGCGAAGCACTTGGCGAAGGGCTCAGCGGTGTTGTTGAAAATGCGGAGATCAAGCTCATTTCGGAGAATGAAGTTCTCATGTCGGGATTTTTCCGGAAGATCAAGCTCTATTTTTGCATTCGTGTGAGCGGTGCAAAGGGCTCGAAGCTCTGGGATGATTATTCCGAAACCGATTCGAAGTCTCGCTCCATTGAAGGAGCACGCGGTAAAAAATACGGTGCAGTTTTTGAGATCGAAGGTGATCGGGCAGAGGTGAGATTGGCTCTTTCAACTCATTCGTTTGAAGCCGCGCAAGCTTATCTTGATGCAGAGAATGTTGATTTTGATACCGCCAAAGAGCTGGCATATAAAAAATGGAATGATGCCCTTTCAAAAATCGAGATAGAATGCGGCGAGCGCGAAAAGGAGATATTCTATTCAAATCTTTATCACAGCCTTGTGAAGCCATCGATTTGGACGGGCGAGACTGTTTGCGGTGTTCCCGAGAATAAAAATGAACCTCTCTGCATCGACTATTCAACTCTTTGGGATATCTATAAGACCCAGCTTCCCCTGATATTCACTCTTTTTGATGAAGAGAGCAGACATATAGCAGGCGGACTAAAAGCGGTCGCAAAAAAATTCGGTCATATTCCCGTTTGCTTTGCACTGATGGATGACAAAAATGTGGAAACACAACAGGCGAGAATGCTTGGAGATCTGGTTCTTTATGACGCATACCGCAGAGGGATTGCTGGAATTGATGCCGACGATATTCTCACCAACACGAAAAACGAGCTTGCCCTCAAGATGTTTTCAGATTACGAGCGAGAAGGCAGATGTCCGAGAGCAACTCATACTCTTGATATGGCGGATGCCTGCGCTATGGCGGCAGAGCTGGCGCGTGAGAAAGGCAATACCGATTTTGCCGAACGCCTTGAAAAGCTCACCGAAAATTATAAGAATGTCTGTGATTTTGAAACAGGACTTCTCACCGATGCTTCTCCCTATTATGAGGGTGATAAATGGAACTATTCCTTCCGTCTGTCAAGATATTTTGATGAAAGAACGGAGCTTTCGGGCGGAAAAAATAAGATCATTAAACTGCTTGACAGCTTTTTCGGCTATGGTGAAGAGCCTGTAATACAGCCTATCGAGCCCAATTGCGGCAATTTTATCGAAGAAACTGCGCCGCACCGTTTTGAGGGATATAATAACGAGCCCGATATGGAAACTCCCTTTGCCTATATCTTCTGCGGCGAGCATAAAAAGACCTGCGAGATAATTGACGCAGGCATAAAATATATGTTCACGACAGGTGATGGAGGACTTCCGGGAAATAATGATTCCGGCGGTCTTTCCTCCTGCTATATCTGGAATATGCTGGGCATATATCCTGTTTCGGGGCAGGATGTTATGTTCCTCGGCTCTCCCCATGTGGAAAACGCCGTATTGCATCTTGCAGGTGGCAGAAAACTCGAGATCAATGTCAAGAATCTTGCTCCCGATCATATTTATGTAAGAGAAGCATATCTGAACGGCAGAAGAATTGAAGATTACCGCTTTACCGTAACAGAAATGATGAAGGGCGGAACGCTTGAATTTATTATGGAATAAGAATACGGGGCTGTCATTACTGCCAGCCCCGATTTTTTTTGTGGGTATATATGAAATTTTAAATTTATAATGATAAACAATAATTTATCTAAAAAAGTAACTAACAGTTCATGAGATCCTTCGCCGAGGCTCAGGATGACAATAAGGGATCGCCAACTTGGTTTCCTACTGTTAAGTTGACCGTGATTTAACGTAGGAAACATTGCGAATAGTACAGTACTGTCATCCTTCGCCTTGG
>JAFTXK010000137.1 GCA_017461635.1 Clostridia bacterium
GATCGCCCACTTGGTTTTCTACTGTTAAGTCAACCGTGATTTAACGTAGGAAAAATTGCGAACAGTACAGTACTGTCATCCTGAGCCTCGGCGAAGGATCTCATAGGGGATTTACTAACTATTCGCTAAATTATTGTTTATGGTCTCACATCATAGAAAGGTGAAACGGAATTGAAAAAGATAAATGTAAGAGGAGTAAATTTTGACAATGTCACCCTTACTGAGGCGGCTGAAATTCTGGGAACTCATCTCGAAAGCGGAGATGGGCTGAAGGCTGTCTACACCCCCAATGCCGAGATAGTTCAGCTTTGCGTTGACAAGAACGAATACTATGATCTGATAAATTCCGCCGAAATGATAGTTCCCGACGGAATTGGGGTCATAAAAGCGGCGAAAATTTTAGGAACGCCTATGAAAGAGAGAGTTCCGGGCGTTGAGCTGGGCGAAAAGATGATCGAATACTGCGCCCAGACCGGTCACAAGGTCTATTTTCTCGGCGGAAAGCCCGGAGTTGCCGAGCTCGCGGCAAAGAATATGAACGAAAAATACCCCGGACTTAAGGTCTGCGGAACTGCCGACGGCTATTTCAAAAAAGAGGGTGAGGAAAGCGAAGCGGCACTGGAAAAGATCATTGCCTCGGGCGCGGAACTGCTTTTCGTCTGCCTCGGCGTACCCGTACAGGAAAAATGGATATACGATAACAAGACAAAGCTGAGCGAGTGCGTAAAAGTCTGCATGGCTCTCGGCGGAAGCCTTGACGTTTATTCGGGAACGGTGAAGCGCGCACCGGAATTCTTCTGCAAAACAGGGCTCGAATGGTTCTACCGCCTCATAAAACAACCCTCACGTATAGGCAGAATGATGAAGCTGCCAAAATTCCTTATCGGCACTTACAAAGAAAAAGCCAAGCAAAAATAATCAACAGGGCTGTCCGGACGGACAGCCCCATTTTTGTTTGATTTTATCCCAAAGTCACATTCCACTTAGCAAGATACTGTGCCAGAAGCACCGCATCCTTTGAATCGACATTACCGTCATTGTTACAATCGGCAGTACTCATGTCAATAGATACATTCCACTTAGCAAGATGTTGAGCCAGAAGAACGGCATCCTTTGAATCGACATAGCTATCACCATTTATATCACCGGGTTTTGAAGATATAACAGTAACACCGCCGTTTACCACCGCAAAATCCACAAGCTCCATATCTTTATCATAAATGGCAGCGTTGTCGTTATCGTAAGTAACCGTTATCGGTAATTTACCCTCGGGAGCATCGGCTGATATTTCAAAGCTGAAGGTAACTATCGTTCCGCTATTTGTGTTATTTTCAGTTGCAATATCATCCGCCCAGCTCAAAGTATAGGGATTAACGGTTAAAGCATTTATATTATGCGTCGCACCGTTCAAAACCGTTCCGTTTGTCACTTTTTTAAGAGTAAGACAGTCAGCATCATAGCTAACATCCAAAAGCATTGATATAATACCCGGATTGTTGCTTATTTCGATTTTGATATCAACGCTGCTTCCGGCAACTGACGATACCTCCGAAACCTTTATAGTGGGGGTATTACTTGCCGAAGCATTTATTGATATGACAGATATAAGCATCATAACAAACAATGCTAATGCAATTAAGCGTTTAAATGAAAACATATTTTTGTACTTCCTGATCTTATTTTATATATGGCAATACTGAATATTCGGTCCATTTTGAAATGTGACGCGCCAAAATAGTTCTGTCGAAAGCATTTACGTTGCCATCGTTATTGACATCGGCAGCTTCATAAACGAAATCGGAAGCTTTATAGCCATCCCATTTAGCAATATATCTCGCCAAGATAGTTCTGTCAAAGCTGTTCACCTTTCCGTCATCATTAAGATCGCCGATCAAATAATCCTTAACCTCTACCGCGCCGTTAACTATATCGAAATCAACAAGCTGCATATCCTTATCGTAAATAGCCGCATTACCGTTATCATATGTAACTGTTATTGGCAGGCTTCCAACAGGTGCGTTTTCCGCTATCTTAAATTTGAAGGTAACGATCATTCCGTTTGAAGTGTTATTATCCTGCGCAGTATCATCTGCCCAGCTTAGCGTGTAAGGATTTGCATTAAGCAATGTCACATCGTGAGTAGCACCGTTCAGAATATCACCGTTTTTGATCTCGGTAAGAGTAAGATATTTGCTGTCATATGTAACGTCAAGCAGCATTGATATGATTCCGGGATTGTTTTTAATGCTTATTGTGACGTCCACTGTATTGCCTGCCCTTCCGCTGACACTTGCTACTGTGATAGCAGGTGAATTTTCGTCAACGGTCTTGTTAACAGTTATCTTACAAGAAGCAGTCTTGTTGCCGTCAGTAGTTTTGACTGTGATAGTAGCAGTTCCCGAAGCTTTTGCTGTAACAACACCGTTTGAAACAGTTGCTACGCTCGTATTTGAAGAAGTCCAAGATACGTTCTTGTTTGTTGCATTTGACGGAGCAACAGTTGCGGTCAAGGTCAGAGTGTCGCCAACGGTGAGAGTCGCCTCGGTTTTATTAAGCGTTACGCCGGTAACTGATACAGTGTTTGCCTTTACCGTGACAGTGCAGGTTGCGGTCTTGCTGCCGTCAGAAGTTTTGACAGTTATGGTTGCAGTTCCCGCCGCTTTTGCCGTAACAACACCGTTTGAAACGGTTGCAATACTTGTATTTGAAGAAGTCCAAGAAACATTTTTGTTTGCGGCATTTGACGGGGATATTGTTGCTGTAAGAGTGAGTGTATTGCCTACAGTAATCGTTGAAATAGATGTATTCAGCGTAACACCGGAAACAGGATAACAAGTAGAACAGGAAATATCCGAAGGATAGTTTTCACCAGTGTACAATTTATCATTCCCACAATAGGTACAACGTTTGAACATTTTGTGTGGATGTGTATGTTCATAATAAATATCACTTGCAGAATGCCCTGTCGCAGCTATGGTTTCTGTTTTAGTAACAGTACAGCTAATAGTTCCAACCTTGTTTGTACACTTATATGTTTTTACTCCGGTCGCGGTACAAGTTGCGGCCT
This sequence comes from Clostridia bacterium, assembly GCA_017461635.1. Lineage (GTDB taxonomy): Bacteria > Bacillota > Clostridia > Oscillospirales > CAG-272 > SIG710. The sequence continues at coordinate 3,068 of JAFTXK010000137.1, forward strand.
TAGTTACAGTTCCACTATCCCAAGTATGTGCATCAGGCACAATAACGATATTAAAATCTTTTACGGTTTTGCAAGTAGTGCACGTCTTTGTTAAATTACCGGTTTGAATACAAGTAGGCTTTCTGGAAACATATCCACTGTCCCATGTATGACCTTTCGCCGCAACCAAAGTAGTGCCACAGGTTTTGCATGTCTGTGCTGTTGTACAAGTGGCGGCTGCGCCTGCTGAATGCCCAATAGCCTCCACTAAAACAGTTTTACAATATGTACAAATTTGAGGAGACGTACATGTTGCAGCACTTCCGGGCGTATGAGACTTAATAGAGACCAAAACCGCATCGCAAGTTGTACATACCTGCGGTGAAACGCATGTTGCAGATGCCCCAGGAGTATGTGTATGAGCTATACCGGATGGGTCAATCCAAGCACATCTGTACGTTCCGTCTGTATGCGGATAAATAATCTGTACTTTTCCGCTTTTTGTATCATCAACTACCGTAATTTTATCCCCTGGGTCAACCCATCCAAGAACAGTATCGCTTGTTAAACGGACATAGGTAGTAACTTTATTTTCTACAACCTTTGTGTAGGGGGTTTTAGTGGAATCTATAAAAGTATATGTATGAGTATAGACATCTTTTGTTGTACCTTCCCATGGTACATTAGCCAAGCACCAACCATTTGAATATATTTGCTTAACAGTACAATAATCTGTTCCGTAAATATAACCTATCAAATTACCATTTGCTGCATCATATGCTTCTGCAGCATAGTGTGCTGATGATATTGCATAGCTCTTAAATGGTGTAGGATAACCGGTATAATGAGGGAGTATTCTTTCAAGGTATTCCATGGAAGCTAGTCCGCTTATACCATTGTATGTTATATGAGCCCAAGAGCCATTAGCTTTTGATACAGTTACTTCTGCGCCAGATGGGATTGTACCTAATGAACCGTAGCTTGTGCTATGTCCTGAACGTATAGTTAAGGGATATGTTGTAGTAGTACACACATAAGTATCAGCATACGATGTCGAACATGTACAAGTTTCAGGGGTTGAACCATTGTAATAATACCAACCACTGCTTTGTGTGGTGTAATAGGTATTCAACGTATTTAGATACCACTGTAAAGTATCTTTTGCAGTGGATGTTGGGGTCATAGTACCACCGCTAGTTGTATATGCCCAGTTTTGACTTAAAACTTTCTCCGCGGCTGCCTTTGAATTTGTTCCAATTTTAATATTTGCTCTATACTTTGACTCAAAATAATTTCTGAAAATATTCGTTGTTGAATAGTTACTGTCATACAATTCAAGGTGCAGGTGTGTTCCTGAAGAATCGCCTGTGGATCCCATTACACCTATAACTTGACCTTTAGTTATTTCACTTCCGGAACTTACACTGACTTTACCTAAATGACCATAAAGCGAATACATACCATTTGAATGTTTGATAACAACGTAATTTCCAAAACCGCCATTACATCCACAGTATGAACTATAGTTGTGAGAACACCCTGTAACAACACTGTTCACTTTTCCAGACTCGATAGCTAGAATGTTTCCACCACCAGAGATATCAATTGCATTCAAGTAACCATTAGAGTTATAATAATTAGACCGAGTTGCATGGCGCTTAACACTTCCGTTGTTCCAATAAAAATAATTCGTAGTAATTGACCAAGCACTTCCACATGGCCAAACAGGATCAAACGTTGTTGAATTATACACAGTAGATGATTCAATAAACGAAGTTGTTGCAGTTATGCTCTCACCATAGCTCCATCCTAACACCTTAATCAAATCATCTGTTCCCATATGCTCATAGCCTGCGGAATCGGTTGTATCAAAAGTTTCGAACGAGAAATGGAGATGTGGTACACCTCTGCCAAGCCCGCTATAACCAATAAGATCACCTGCTTCAACAGTTATAGAATAAGGTTCAGAGGAAGTTGCGGTTGCAGGCTGATTTTGATTCACTTCATAAACAAGTCCGGACAAATGTGTATAGAAAGCATTTACATATGTCTGCCCATTGTATTCCAAAGGCTCATTTAATTCAATCTTTACCGAATAGCGGGTATCGACATCTTCATATCCCGAATATACAGGTGTGTGCCCAAACTCGGAATAGATGATGGTTCCGTCTGCCACGGCATATACGGGCGTTCCCTTGGAAGCATGGATATCAACGCCTGCGTGCTCATAGCCCGTTCCTTGAACAGTACCCGTAATCGGTACCAGAAAATCTGCATTTTCTGCACCGATGCTTACAGTCCATGCCCCAAGAGCCGAAAACATAAAGATCAATACAAAAGTTAACGACAAAAGTTTTTTCATAGTCTTTTTTCTCCTTATAAAAGCGATTTTTTAGTAAAAAACTTACTAATCGCCTTGGATTATATCATATTTTTGACTAAAAGTCAACAGTTTTAGTCAAAAATGATATAATATGTTTGAACATAAATGATGAGGAAGTGAAATTATGTATATTGGAAGAAAATTACGCAGTGCGAGAGAGGAGCTGGAGCTTTCGCAGGAGCAGGTGGCGGCGCTTATTCCAATGAATCAGTCCAGCTATTCAAAGATAGAAAGAGATGTTCAAGAGCCGAGTTTAGACCAGCTTCGTCAGCTTTGTCTGATACTTAAAATCAGCCCCGAATATCTGCTCGGTCTTGAAAAAAATGTTTTTTCAGACGAGCGCGATCTGCGTTTTGCCCTTGCCGTTAAAAAGCTCTATAAGGAAATATACAAGTAAAGATGCTCGTTTTTTATGGCGGGCGTCTTTTTGTTTTGCAAAAACGACGGATATGGGGCTGTTTTAAGGGCAATTTTTGATATTTTTAACAAAAATGATAAAATTTTCTCAAAGGACTTGTATATTTGCGGATTTTGAGTTAAAATATATATGTGAAAAAATGCTTTCATATTGTTTTCAAAAAATTTTTATATAAAACGGAGGATTCCAAAAATGTAAGTTAAAGTTGCTATTAATGGTTTCGGTCGTATCGGTCGCCTGGCTTTCAGACAGATGTTCGGTGCAGAGGGTTATGAAGTTGTTGCTATCAACGACCTCACCAGCCCCAAGATGCTCGCTCACCTTCTCAAGTATGACACAGCTCAGGGTCGCTATGATCATGAGGTCTCTGCTGACGAAGAGGCAAGCACAATCACAGTTGACGGCAAGACCCTCAAGATCTATGCCGAGAAGGACGCTGCTAACTGCCCTTGGGGTGAGCTTGGTGTAGACGTTGTTCTCGAGTGCACAGGTTTCTACTGCTCCACAGAAAAGTCCATGGCTCATATCAACGCAGGCGCAAAGAAGGTTGTTATCTCTGCTCCCGCAGGCAAGGATCTTAAGACTATCGTTTACAGCGTAAACGAGGGTACTCTTACAGCTGATGACAAGATCATCTCCGCTGCATCCTGCACAACCAACTGCCTCGCTCCTATGGCTAAGGCTCTTAACGATTATGCTCCCATCCAGTCCGGTATCATGACAACCGTTCATGCTTACACAGGCGACCAGATGATCCTCGACGGTCCTCACAGAAAGGGTGACCTCAGAAGAGCTCGCGCAGGCGCACAGAACATCGTTCCTAACTCCACAGGCGCAGCTAAGGCTATCGGTCTCGTTATTCCCGAGCTCAACGGCAAGCTCATCGGCTCTGCTCAGAGAGTTCCTACCTGCACAGGTTCCACAACTATCCTCGTTGCAGTTGTTAAGGGCAAGGACGTTACAGTTGAGGGCATCAACGCTGCTATGAAGGCTGCTTCTTCCGCTTCCTTCGGTTACAACACAGATGAGATCGTTTCCTCCGACGTTATCGGTATGACATACGGTTCTCTCTTCGATGCAACTCAGACAATGGTTGCTAAGATCGATGACGATACCTATCAGGTACAGGTTGTTTCTTGGTACGATAACGAGAACTCCTACACAAGCCAGATGGTTCGTACAATCAAGTACTTCGCAGAGCTCGCTTAATCGCGCTCATAGATGTATAAAACCCGCTTAATTGCGAACAATATAGACAGCGGACGCTTCGGCGTCCGCTGTTTTTTATTATTCTGTTGTTACAAAAGCCGTTCAATGTTCTACAATTAATTATATACTGCTGTTTTTTTTGGCGAGTCAGATTGTTATATTGTACAAATAATATATCATATTGTTAATGGTTTTTATGCGAAAAAAGTGTTAAAATTAAAGCGAATTCGGAAAGTCAAAAAATTAAAAAGTCAATTTTTACCTGATTTTCCCCGAATTACCATACCTTATAAAAATCAAATATGAAAAAGGAAGGTACAATAATGAAAAAACTGACGGTTCTTCTTTTCTCGGCGATCATGCTTTTTGTATTCGCAATCGGTGCGAGTGCCGCAACGAGCGGTTACACGGTTGATACCGAAAACTCTCCCACAAACATCAAATGGTCTCTTTCAGATGATTTCGTCCTCACCTTTGAGATCGATGCTTCATCTGCAAACAAGGCTTCCACCGTTATCACCAATATCGACCCCGTAACGCTGGAAAAAAGCGCATGGAACAAGGGGCTCGCAAGCTATTCCGGCGCAAAGACCATCATCATCGGCGATGGAATAACCGAGATCATCGGTACATTTGCCAAAAGCACGGCTGTGACGATAGAGATCCCCGAATCTCTTGTTTCTATCGGGAAAAATACTTTTTCTTCCGCTTCTGCACTTGAAACTGTCTATATCAGAGGCAATGAACCCGAAGCAGGTGTGATCGATCTCTCAAAGGTCACCTCTCTTGCCAACAATGTTTTTCTCTCCAACAAAAAGTTTTCCACAGTCAAGCTGAATCCCGATTATGAGGGCACGCTTCCCTCCGAGATCTTTAAGAATACGGGCATCAGCTCCCTTGAGATCCCCGCAGGTGTTACAAGTCTTAAAAACAAATCACTTTCAAAAACCGCTTCTCTCTATACTCTAACCATCCTTGGCGAAGAGACCTTTTTCGAATCTGTCGATGTTTTTCTTGACAACGAGGTTTTCCCGAGAATACGCGCAAAAGCAGGTTCAAAGGCTGAAGAATTTGCCAAGGAAAACGGATTCACTTTTATTGATCTCGATACCGGCATCGAAACTCCCGGTACAAGATCTGAGCCTGTCCCCAAGCCCGAGGATAAGGCTTTCGATCCCACAGGATCTACTGCTCACGGACTAATCAGCGGTCAGTATTATGATACCTATTGGGCATTCTATACCGAAACCAAGACCCTGAAATTCATATCAAACACCTCAACAAAATGGAACGAAACGGGAAGCTTTTCCCGCGGAATCACAGATGAAGCCTGGAAGCCCTATGCCGATCAGATCGAGCATGTTGAGATCGGCCCTTATATAAATAAGATCTCTCAGGGCGCACTGGAAAATCTTACATCACTCAAAGATGTTAAGCTTGGCCCCGATATCACACAGATCGACAAAGCTGCATTTAATGGCTGCTCCTCACTCACCTCGATCTGGCGCAGTGATAAAGAGCCCATAGAGGGCAGAGCCGATCTTTCCAAGGTAAAAATCGTCAATAGCATCTTTGACGGCACGGCTATCACCGAAGTCCTTCTTTCAAAGGATACTGTCAATATTGAGGCTGCGCTTTCATTCGGCATTAAAACTCTTCTCACGCCCAATATCACAGAAGAGCTGAAAGAATACTGCAAAATAAACGGTTATAATCTCAAAAACAGTACAAATTCGGAAGAGCTCTATGAATACTGGTTCTATGTACCCACCGATCTTCCCTTCTGCGGTGCACGTGCCGTTTGGGAATTTAATGAAGCAACCGGAACTCTTACAGTTCACGGTTCGGGAGCTATCGATGATATCGTAAACTACTATGGCGGCGGTTCCAAGACAGCACCTTGGTTCTCTGTTAAACAACAGATCAAGCATATCGTTATTACCGAGCGCATTACCGCAATCGGTAAGTATAATTTTGCTCAGTGCAAGAATCTTGAAACCGTTCAAATACCCGATGTTGACGGATTCATCATTGCAAATGCGGCTTTTGAAAAATGCCCCAATCTGAAATCAATTTACAGAGCAGGAACAGAGCCAATTGAAGGTACTGCAGACCTAAGCAAGATCCATTCACTTGAATCTTTTACCTTCGAGACAAACTACCTCCTCGCCAATGTTGTCATAAGCGATAAGGTAAGCGAGATCGGCGAATCAGTATTCGAGGGAGATGTCAATCTTGTAAATGTGTACGGCATTCCCGGTTCTTATGCTCAGACTTGGGCAGAGGCAAACGGCAAATCATTCTTTGACATTTCCGCCTCAGCGCCTCAGCCAATCAAATGTACCATTCCCGAGTCCGTATCGGACGCCGAAACCACCGATGCACCCACAGACAGCGAGACATATGTTGATACCGATATCATGACCGATTTAATTGATACCGAGGAAGCTACAGCTCCTGCCTTCATCTTCGATATCGGCGGCGATGACAGTACAACAGACACCGATAAAGCAGCCATTACCGATGCAGCGGCGGATACAACCGAAAACAAAACTTCCTTATCTGTACTTCCCGTTGTAATAGCAGCAGTTGTCATGATCACGGCAGTAATAGCGGTTATCATGATCGTTATTACAAAGGCAAAAAAGAAAGGCTGATATTATGAAAAGATTTCTGAAGCTATTTCCCCTTCTCGCGCTTACGCTCTTTATGCTCGTCTCCTGTTCCGATGGAGGATCCTCTGCCGGAAAGGATAATGACGAGACAGAAAAGCCAACCGAGCCAATGGTACTGGCGGACATTGCCGACATTTCGGAATATAAGATCATCCGCCCCGACAAATGCTCGGACGAATTGAGAGCGGCGGCATCCGACCTGAAAATACGTCTCGAAGAGATCACAGGTGCGAAAATCGCCATCGGCACCGATTTTTCAGGTGACGGCGGCAAAGAAATACTGTTTGGCGAAACCAAACGCGCTATTTCGAAAACTGCTGCCGAAAATCTCAAATATTACAGCTCATATATTATAAAAAAATCCGGTGACAAGATCGTTATCTGCGGCGGTTCAGATGAATCAACAGCCACAGCGGCTGATTTCTGGCTGACAAATATGGTGCAGGGAACTCACATCTGCATTCCCAAGAGTGAGGACGGCTACAGCTATGATCCTAACATCATTATCGAAAAGCTGATGATTGACGGAATCAATATTTCAGAATATTCTATTTTCTGCGACGAAGAAGAGCTCAAGGACGAGGCAAAAGCCTTGAAACAGCTCTTGATAGATTATTCGGATATTCATCCTGAGATCACCGACAATCTGTATACCACCGCTAATCAGATCCGTCTCTCCATGAGCAAGGATCTTACCCTCTCTTCCTTCAAGCTTGAAGATGGACACATAAATATTGGTTATTCTTATCTGAACCTCTCTTACGGCTCGGAAAAACTGAAAGAGGCACTTGACAGCGCCGACGGAAAGGAATTCGACATGAACAGCTCTATAAACAGCAGCGAGACTCTCTCCTGTCCATACACAAAAGAAGAACTGTTGAAGGTTCTTGAAAAGGTTTATAACTCCGATGGAGTCATCATTGGTGAACAAACGCCGGTTGCTCTTGCCGGTACTGTTACACACACAATAAACGATTTTAAGAATGCTACCGGTCAGGATCTTGCACTTATAGGAATTGACCTGCGTCAAGCAAATCTCTATAAGATCGGTGAAAAGGGCGTTAACCGAGTTATAGCGGATCTGATGGGCTTTGCTTCCCGCGGCGGTATTATTACCGCAAGTGCGCATTTCTCAAATCCCCATCATGGCGATCCAAATGTTTATGATCCCCGCGGCTATCTCGGCAAGGACGATGTTTGGGCAGAGCTTGTAACAAAGGGAACTGCTATTAACGAATCCTTCACACAAGAGCTTTCCTCCATTGCCGATCTCTTTGAAAAGCTTGAAGAAAAAGGCATTCCCGTTATCTGGAGACCTCTCCATGAGACCAACGGAAGCTGGTTCTGGTTCTGCATGGTGCAGAAATTTGAGGACGGAAGCTTCTATAAGATCTCTGAGGAATCCTTCCGCAATCTTTGGATCTATATCTATGACTACATGACAAAGGAACGCGGACTTACAAACCTCATCTGGGCATTCAGTCCCAACATCGGCGAGGAAAAGGAATCAATGGTTGCTCCTCTCTATGGTTATCCCGGAGATGAGTACGTTGATATCGTCGGATTCGACTGGTACACCGATGGTGATTATAACCGCATTAATACAACTCCCACATATAATGACCTTCTCAGCACAGGCAAAATCCTTTGTATTACTGAGTTCGGGCCTAATTCCGCATTAAAAGCAACAGGAGATCAGAAGCAGTCTGATGTATTCTCCTGCCGTGATGTTATCAAGTATCTCGAAAAAATGCAGGACGAGGGTAAAAAGATGGCATATATGTTGGCTTGGGCACCTCCGATCCACATAGCAGGTCTGGGCTATGGCGATGAATTTATGAATAGTGCCATTACGCTGAATCTCGAAGAAGTCAATAAAATCTTTGAAGAAGTAAGGAGTTCAAAATAATGAAAAAGCAACTAAAATCACTTTTATTCGCAGCACTTGTCACACTTGTGCTCACATTATCTCTTGCAATGGCGGCCTCGGCAACCGAAGCTGAACCCGGAACCTTTTACAGCACAGAGGGCACTCTCAATTGGGTATACCTTGCAAACGGCGGTACTCTTGCGGCTACAGGCAATACCTATGAAGAAAAAACTCTGGTAATTTACGGTGACGGCACCTCCTATTCTTATGCCGGTACGATTACAAGCGGCACTACAGCTACCGAATACCTTCCCTGGGGCTCAAACAGAAGCAATATTTATCATATCGCTATCGAAGCTCCCAATCTTACCTCCTTTGTATGCTTCCGACAGATGGGTAATGTAAAAACAATCGTTATGCCCGCTTCCATAAACATTCTTGATACAAATGCTCTTTACGGTCTCACAAAGCTTGAATCCATCAAGATCGCAGACGTTGATTATTCGGATTACGGTGAAAATGTTTACGACCTCAGAAATATCGTAACTCTGAAAAATACGGCTTTCTATAATGTCGCAAAGGATATTACCAAGGATATTAAGATCCTTTTCGGAGAAAACACCTCAAATGACAGCGAAAAGCAGAATTTCTGCAATGGTTCGGCAAGTACATTCACCATATACTGTGAAAAAAATACTGCCGGTGAAACCTTCGCAAACACAATAAAGACCCTTTCCGCCGGATCAAGCACCATTGCTTCAAGCATAACAGTTGAAAACTATCCCGAGCCAGAAGCACCTGCCGAGCTTAGCAAAGCACTTTTCTTTGACGGCTTCCAGGTAAGAACAAAGGTTATGCCAACGGCAGACGGCACAGGAACTGCTGTGAACGGTCTTCGTACTCTTTTCAGCTGCAACGAAGCTGTGGTAAATGAGGGTTACACGCTCACAGAATACGGTACCATCATCGGCACTAAAGAAAATACCGAGATTTATACAGCAGATCTTAACAATGAGGCAGAAACCAAATATGAGAAGATAGTAAAGGTCCCTGTATACCGGAACGGAATATATGGCTATCTGCTCCCCTCTGACGATGAAAACAATATAAGGTTTGCTACCACTCTTATCAATATTAACGAAGAATTCTATTCCACAGAGTTATGCATCAGAGGCTATGAGGTCTGGAAAAATAATACCACAAACGAGCTCAACATCGTTTATTCCGATATACTCAACGCCGACGAAACCATCTATTATCCCAGTCTCAGCGATGTTATGATAAACAATTTTGCAACAGGTCTTATCAACTCTGCTGATGAGGATGAAAATCATATTCTTTGGAATGTTCTTGACACCTGCCGCGTTGAGCTTACCTCAAGCTCTGATACATATGTTGTAAGCGATAATGTGATCTCACCTGCCGATACCACCATAGACACTTCTGTACATGTATTCAAAAAATCGGATGAAACATATGTTGCAATCGTTACAGGAACCGGTGCTACAGGCAGGATCGGCGCAATACTTGATGCATGCAGCATTAAGGCGGCAACTGTTGTTATTGATGACGGCTTTGATGAGCTCGGCTTCGCCTCTTTTAAGAAATATTATTATGTTAAAACGGTTATCTATCCTGACAGCATTAAGAAAACAGGTACAGAATGCTTTAATAATGCAAGTGCACTTGTTTCCGTAAGCAAGGTAAAGACTGAGATCACCCCGGGTACTATCGATCTTCACCATTTGAATAACGTAGGCTTCAATTATCTGTTCAGCGGAGCAAAGGCTGCCATTCAGTATATCCATCTGCCCAAGATACAAGGAGAAATTGAAGTTACTATCGCAAAAGAGGCTTTCAAAAACATTTCAACGCTAAAAGCTGTTTGGTGCGGCGACAACGAAATGATTGAAGGAACCGCAAATTTCACAGGAACATCTGTTACCGGTGAAGACGGAACTGCTTTCACAGGATGTACGGGAATTACATCCTTTAATTGGGGAACAGCACCTCAGACAGATGCGGCAGAATAACCGGTCTATGCGGTCGGCGATGCGGCTCAATCTTTTTGATTTTTAATTTTTAGTTTTTATTTTCATTTTTCATTTTCCTTTCTTAAAAAACTCTCATAAATTATCCGCATCGCCGATATTATAAATAAGATCTGCTGTCTTTGGCTTTACGACCAAAGACAGCAGATCTTATTTTCGCACCTGCGAACAATAATTTAGCGAATAGTTAGTTAATCCCCTATGAGATCCTTCGCCGAGACGTTTTTTCCACCTCTTCCAGTCGGGCATCCGTTTTTCAAGCTCGGCATAGAATTCTGCAGAATGGTTCGGCACCAGCAAGTGGCAGTATTCGTGTATTGCAACATATCTGAGGCACTGCTCGGGGTACTCACTAAGTCGTACGTTTAGCCTGATAATTTTTTTCCTCGGCATGCAATATCCCCAGCGGCTGTGACCGCGGCATAGCTCTATTTGGGGAGCTTTGTACTTTCCGCCAAAGAAAAGTGGCTCAACCGAACGGCATACTCTTTCAGCTTCTTTGAGAAAAGCCCGTTCCTCGTCATATGAATATTTTTTCTCGGGTACTTTTTCTGTTTTAGGCGGCAGATTTTTTATAATATCAAGTATCTTGCCGCTGTTCTGTTCAACAAATTCGGTGATAAACTTTTCGGGAACGCCGTATGGCGCAGAAACGGCAACGCTTCCGTCGCTCCGTACCCTCAGATTTACATTTTTGATCCTCTTTCGGGCAACGGTATATTCAAAACCGCCAAACATGCTTTTGAAGCTTGCGGTAGCCATATCAGAAGGAGCTTATGGGCAGAGAATCATCATCTGCACCCTTTTCCACAGCCTTTATCTGAACATAAAAGCTTCTGTCGGGCGCGACCTCAACCAAAACTCTGTCTCCCGACTTTTTTCCTATCAACGCTTTTCCGAGGGGAGACTCTCCGCTGATATATCCCTTTGTTACATCCTGACGAAGTGTGGTGACGATCTGTATCTTCTTCGTCATGCTGTTCATCTCATAAAAAAGCTCTACCTTGTCGAAAAGTCCGATTTCCTCAGAGCTATCACTCACCTCAACTATGATAGCAGTCTCGATCATGTTTTTCAGATATCTTATCCTGCTCTCATTGCGGTTCTTTTCGCGCTTTGCCTCCTTATATTCGGCGTTTTCGCTGAGATCTCCGTATTCACGGGTGCGCTTGACCTCTTCAAGAAGTTTGGGACGCAGTTCCTTTGCTCTGTAGTCGATCTCTTCCTGCATTTTTTGTATATCAATCTTTGTCAGCTTATCATGCATGGTCATTCTTCTCCTTGTTTTTTCTATATAATAACACAAATGAGAGAAAAAATAAAGTGAATTATGTAAATAACCAAAAAAATCTTGCCTTGCGCGTCATAATGTGTTAAAATAAAGTAATATTAATTATATCTTTGAGGTAAAAATGAAGCTTCCAAAAGAATTTGAAGAAAGAATGCAATCTCTTCTCGGTGACGAATACCCCGATTTTGCCGCCGCAATGGATACCGCTCCCGTCAGATCCCTTCGGGTTAACACACTTAAATATTCAACTGCGGATTTTGAAAGCGTCTGCGATTTCAAATATGAAAAGCTCCCCTTCTGCGAGGAAGGTTATATCTTCGAGTGCGAGCATATCGGATCACATCCTCTGCATCATTCAGGCGCGATCTATATCCAAGAGCCCGCGGCAATGACGGCTGTGGAATGTACCGATATAGAGCCGGGGATGAGAATACTTGATGTCTGTGCTTCTCCCGGCGGAAAATCCACCCAAGCCGCAGCTAAGCTCTGCGGAAACGGAGTTATAATTTCAAATGAGATAGACCGTTCGAGAAGTCAGATTTTGGCGCAGAATATTGAACGAATGGGCGTTCGCAATGCGGTCGTCACAAATACCAACAGTACCGCTCTCGGCGCGGCTTATAATGCTGAATTCGATCTTGTCATAGTTGACGCTCCCTGCTCAGGTGAGGGCATGATGCGCAAAAATCCCCTTGCGGTCAGCGAATGGAGCATGGATAACGTAATGATGTGCGCGGAGCGTCAGCATGAGATACTGGAAAATATCGCCCATACAGTCAAGGGCGGCGGCAGGCTTCTCTATTCCACCTGTACCTTCGCCCCCGAGGAAAATGAAATGCAGATAGCGCGTTTCCTCTCCGAGCACCCCGATTTTCATCTGATACCTGTAAATGAAAGAGTACGCGCCGCAACGGCAGACGGTCTTACCGTTTACGGCAAAGAAATGAAGCTATGCCGACGCTTTTACCCACATATTTCAAAGGGCGAGGGGCAATTTATGGCATTGCTCGAAAGAGATATGATCGAAAAAGAGGATATCAGCCCCGAAAAAAAGAACAAAAAGAAGGGTAAAGAACAGCAGACAAAACAAAAAAACAACACCGATGAAACAGTCATTAAAGAATTTCTCGCCGAAGTTTTGACCGAAGGAGGTATTGCGGAAACAAAAAAATATACGCTCACGTCAGATAAGGACGGCAATTTTTATCTCTCATACAATATTGACCTTCCCGAATCACTTCGCTTGCTCGGAGTAGAAATAGGTACTGTACAAAAAGGACGCGTGATCCCTCACCACAATTTCTTTATGGCATACGGAAGCCTTTTCAAAAGGCAAATTCCCCTGCCGATAGGTGATGAACGCATCGCAAAATACCTTCACGGAGAAAGCATATTTGCAGACTGTGCAAATGGCTTTGCCGCAGTCCTTATCGGAAGTGCACCCGTCGGCGGCGCAAAGGTAACCGCGGGCGAGGCAAAGAATTATTATCCCAAAGGGCTCAGAATAAGATAAAGGGTTGTCTCACAGATCTGTGAGACAACCCTTTTCTTATCAAATCTATCAAATATTCTCGCAGAAGCGCAGGAATGCCGCCATTCCCTCTTCGGTGCGCTTATAAACACCGGCGTCCTCCAAAACCTTTACAAAAGTCTTACCGATCTCGGCATGAAGGATCTCGGTAACATTCTCTGCGGTAAATTCATAATTCTTCGCAAAGGCATTATACCAGTCTTCATGCTTGGCGGTACGCTCATCGGCAGAGATATCCGAACCGCTGACGATCATTTCAGCAAGGATCTCCATCTCGGTCTTAAGACGAGCGGGAAGAACCGCCAGACCCATGACCTCGATGAGCCCGATATTTTCCTTCTTAATATTATGAAGATCGGCATGAGGATGATAAACACCCAGAGGATGCTCCTCGGTCGTGATATTATTACGCAGAACCAGATCAAGCTCAAAGTCGCTTCCGCGGCGGCGGGCAATGGGAGTGATGGTATTATGCGGCTCGCCATCGGTCTCAGCAAAAATAAATGCATCTTCATCGGTATATGTGCGCCAAGCTAACAGAATTTTGTCTGCTAACTCCACAAGGCGCTCCTTCTTTGCACCGCGCAGACGGATAACCGACATAGGCCATTTAACTATGCCTGCACTTATATCCTCAAAGCCTGCAAATCTAAGTTCACGCTCAACAGGAGCTTTTTCCATAGCGAAAGTATAACGTCCGCCCTGCATATGGTCATGGCTGAGGATAGAACCGCCCACGATAGGCAGATCCGCATTTGAACCTATAAAATAATGAGGCAGATATTCCACAAAATCGAGAAGCTTTGCAAAGCTGGAGCGATTTATTGCCATTGGAGTATGCATTGAACTGAGAGCAATGCAGTGTTCGTTATAATAAACATAGGGAGAATACTGGAGGAACCAATCACAGCCGTCGATCTCGAGTGGAATAAGACGAATATTCTGCCTTGCGGGGTGGTTAAGTCTGCCAGCATAGCCCTCATTCTCACGGCACAGGAGACACTTAGGATATCCTGCCTGAGGCAGAAGCTTTGCCGCCGCAATGGCTTTGGGATCCTTCTCGGGCTTGGAAAGGTTTATGGAAATGTCGATATCACCGTATTCCGAAGGAACAGACCAGCGCAGATCCTTCTTAACTCTTCCCTCGCGGATATAATTGCTTCTGCGGCTGATACCGTAAAAATAATCGGTCGCCTTTTCGGGATCATCGGCATGAAGTGCGCTGAAGCGCGCGGAAACCTCGCCGGGTCTCGGCATTATCGCACCCATGATCTTTGTATCGAAAAGGTCGCGGTAGTCAACGCCGTTTCCTTCAATAAGTCCTTTTTCAAAGGCGTAATCGCAAATATCCGAAAGGACTGCATCAAGCTCGTCCTCGGGAAGCGCAAGTACCTCGGGCAGTTCACTTTCATCAGGCTCAAGGTAATCGTCAATACCAAGAACCTCCAGAATTCTGTTTGTTGCCCATGCCCTGTCAAGCTTTTCTATAAGTCCGTATTTTTCAGCATAATCGATGAGCTTCCTCACCGAAATAAAAATTTTATTTTTCATTCTTTTTATATCTCCATATTTTTTTTACATTATGATTATATCACTCCTCGCTAAAAAAGTAAAGAGAATATGCAAAAATGGTGACAAAAACCCATGTTTTTTTTCGGGGCTATATACTAAAATCCGAAAACCAAGGAAATATAATAAAACACTTTTGATATAAACAGAAATTTATCATTAGTAGTAGCAACACCCAAAGCCGTCGGCGAACCGACGGCTTTGAGGACTTTTCACTTGTGTCGCAACATGGGGAGACTAATCATCCGTTCCCCTGCACGCAAAGCGCGCAGGGTGGCAGACTTTATAATTCCCGATGAAACCAAAAACGCGTGGAGTATCCCCCACACATCACATTTCTGCAAATAATAACAAACCTCCACCGTCTCCCCAAGCGGAAGCTTCGGCTTGTTTTTAATGTGGGATGTTCTTTATCCCGTCGGATCTTTATGAGGTCAGCATAAAAAATCCGGCGTTTTTCGTTCCGATCAGAGAACTGCAAAAATTATCGGAGCACAGATAAGAAAAA
>JAFTXK010000138.1 GCA_017461635.1 Clostridia bacterium
CCTACGTTAAATCACGGTCAGCTTAATAGTAGGAAACCAAGTTGGCGATCCCTTATTGTCATCCTGAGCCTCGGCGAAGGATCTCATAGGGTATTAACTAACTATCCGCTAAATTATTGTTTAGCTCTTCACCCAAATTGATCGGAGGTTATTACATATGAAAATCTACGTTGTCCGTCCGCCTGCGTTTCTCGCTGCGATATTAAAAAAATTTTCAAAAAAGAAATAGGCGCATGATTTATAAAAATATAGGCACACGCTTTGAAGTGTGCCTATATTTTAATCTCTCGATTCTATTACCAGCATTGCGCCTTTGCGAACCGAAACAAGGGCAACATTGCCGTCTATCTCGTTTGAAACCGCAAACTGGTTATTTCGGGTTATCTTTGCGTTTTTAAGGGGATATTTACAGCCCTCGGCGGAAACACCTTTACATATTTTATCAAGAGCTAAAAGCGAAAGATATTTATAGCCGGTCTTTGGCACCAGCAGGCTGTCATTTTCCAGATATCTTATGCGGTTATATCCGTTTGTGATATAGCAATGGATTCCGCGCGCCTTCATATCGGCAAGTATACCCATACTTGACAAAGAATGATCAAGCCGAGTTCCAAGACCGCCGATAATGACGATATCATCATATCCGCGCTCAATAGCTATCTCAAGTGCCGCCTGAGTATCGGTGCAGTCTTTTTCACATTCAAGCTGAATAAGCTCTATTCCATCCGGAACGCTTGCGCTTCCGAGAGAATCAAGATCTCCTATCAGCACATCGACCCGCTCTCCCAGTGCTCTAGCATTAAGATATCCGCTGTCTGCCGCTATTACGAGATCATCCTTTGCGGGGTGCTCGGTTATATTCTCGGTAAGGATAGTTCCGCCGCCGTAAATAAATGCTTTCATCATTAAAATCCTTTTAGATCAGTTTTTATTCCAAGCCTTTTTCTCTTTCAGCACATTGAACATCGAAACGAAGCTTTCATGACGGCTTTTTGCTATTTTTCCTTCCCTGACAGCCTCAACTATGGCGCAGCCGTCCTCCTTTACATGGGTGCATTTTGTATATCTGCACTGTCCTATGTATGGCTGGAACTCACGCATTGTGAGAGGAAGATCCTCTTTGGAAAAGAAGTCAAATCGCTCAAAATCAAGCATGCTGAAGCCGGGAGTATCGGCGATGCAGCCGTCCTCAAAATCATCCGTTATAGGAAAAAGCTCAACATGGCGAGTGGTATGGCGTCCGCGCTCGATCTTTCGGCTGACAGACGAGGTATCAAGTCTCAGATTCGGGAAAATAGCATTCATCAGCGTTGATTTTCCTACGCCCGAAGCTCCCGCGAATGCCGCAGTCTTACCATAAAGCTCTTCGCGCACAAATTTTGCAACCTGGTCAACGCCCTCGCCCGTTACACAGCTGAGAACGAACACCCTATATCCCGCAAGGGTATAAATATCCGCAAGGCGAGCCGCGTTTTCGCGGTCAAGCTCGCATTTGCCGATGACTACCACGGGTTCTATTCCGCTATGCTCTAAAATGGAAAGCATTTTATCCACTGTTTCGAGAACGGGAACGGGAGAAGCCGCCGCCATAGCAACAAACATAACATCAATATTGGATACAGGCGGACGGATAAGATTATTTCTTCGCGGAAGTATCTCAGAGATCATGATATCTCTTCCGTCCTCCTTCGGGGTAGGTACGCCGTCCAACATCTCATAGGATGCCTCGGTATAGATCACCTCAACCTCATCACCAACCACGGGGGTTATATGATTATGTCTGAAAACTCCTCTGGCGCGGCAAGGCGCAAGTGTGCCTGCCAAGGGATCGTCGCCCTTTTCCAAGCGGACTATATAAAGACCGCCCACGCCCTTTATTATTTTTCCGTGTTTACGGTATTCCATATTACCTCAATTTAATCCTATTCCATAGTCGGAGGCATAGACCATGCGCGAGGAGGAGGTTACTGCCCCATCCTTCAGCGTTAGCTCTATCATTCTGCCGCCGCGCAGGCTGTTATTTATATCAAATGTTCCGCCAAAGCCATAGCCGTCATATCCAATGCTTGCGCTATACCCAAGCTCAATGCCGCAATATCTGCCTGCAAAGGAATTGAGATGGTCATGACCGCAGTAAAGTCCGAGAACATTTTTCGCTTCAAGGATCGCTGCGAAAAGCCCCGAATTCAGCGGAGAGGATGCAACGGGCTCACCCGCATTCCCCAACATTCTGGTCTCATCGGGATTATCGGCTATAATGGCAAATTCGGGTATCGGCGTATGGCAGACCATAACGGTAGGCATTGCCCCACCCGCTTCTCTGTCAAGTACCTTCTGATTTTTGGTAAACCAAGCTATCTGAGAAGACGTAACATAACCGTAATCTGTACCGTTCTCACGGTGATCCTCAAGAAGAGGATCGCTTGCCGCTCCGCCGCTTGTCAACGACAGCATGCCCGTCTGCCCCATCGCCCAAATTCCGAAAACGGGAGCTGTTCCGCTTCCGCCCTCGCCTGCCGCATAAACAGGCAGGAAATAGCTGACCGTTCCATCCGAAACAAAGTCGCTCTTGGCAACGCAATGCTCAAAGGATGTATAGACCTCCATCTGCGCCTCGGCGGAAAGTCCGCCGTCGGTATCCTGTTCTCCAAATACTGCCGCCCAAGGTATCGCTCTCTCTTCAAGAGGCGCAGTCAGCGTCCTCAGATATGCTTCAAGATCCGCTTTCGCGGTCATTCCGCTTGAAACATCGCCTGCGAAAAGGACAAGATGGGGCTTTTCGGTCTCTGCCATTGCGTTGATGGCGGCAATGGTATTGGGATTTATATCAGCATCTGAGAAAACCAGCACTCGGAATTTTCCTGTTTCAGTGAAATTCAGAGTTATCTTAGATTCTCGAAGTGAAATGCTCGGTTCTTCGCCGCTGCGGCTGACAAAGGAAATGCTCATATTTCTCATAAGTGTCAGCTTGCCTGTCCTATATGATCCGACATAAGAATTTACAAAATATTTTACCGCTGTGTTTGCGCCGTTTTCGGAGAGTGCCGCAATGCTTATATTATCTCCGCTCTGCAGGATCACCGCATATCCGTCTGTACCGAGAGCCGCCAAAGTGGTAAGATAATCATCTCCCGAACGGTTCGTATGCCCAACTCGGATCTCATGCTTTGCAACGCTTTCCGCATCGGTGACGATCTTCAGAGATGCTCCCGTTTTCTGCATAAAAAGATCTCGCAGAGCCGTTGCCGCGTTAAGTCCCCAAGGGTCGGATTCGCTATAAACAATAATATATTCTCTTGAGCTTGAACGCTCGGATTCTGTCATCTGGCTGATGATCCTTATGCTGTCGCCGCTATAGGAATAGCCGATAACGGTACATATTATTACAGCCGCAAAAGACAACACAGAGAATCCGATAAGCGCCGCTTTTCTCGCCAGCTCAAAACGCTTCGGCTCTTTGAGGGGATGCCCCTCATTTTTGCCCTTGAGCCTTGAGATAAGGCTTGAGATAAGGTTATTTTTCTCTTTTTTAAGTCTATTCTGCTTCGGAGGAATTTTCCTAGGCGGGGTAGCCATCGGTACAGTGCCCCTTTGAATAGCTCTTACGGGATTTTTGCCCGTATTCTGCCCTTGCCTTGCTGGCTGTGCTCCCACGGGCATCTGCCGAGGAGATGTATCGAGCTCGCGCCATTTCGTCTGTCCGCTATCTGCAGTCTGCCCTGGAGGCATGGCTCTGCGGACG
>JAFTXK010000007.1 GCA_017461635.1 Clostridia bacterium
AATAGTTTATGAGATCCTTCGCCAAGGCTCAGGATGACAGTACTGTACTATTCGCAATGTTTCCTACGTTAAATCACGGTCAACTTAACAGTAGGAAACCAAGTTGGCGATCCCTTATTGTCATCCTGAGCCTCGGCGAAAGATCTCATAGGGTATTAACTAACTATTCGCTAAATTATTGTTTAGTTATTTATTTTAAGTTTTTAGAGGTTGCCATCAGCAAAAAACGGCACCGTCCTAAGACGATGCCGTTAAATTAAAACACAAACTGAACCAAAAGCATGTAGCAAACCGTTCCCGCCGCGATAGAAAGAAGCATCTTCCTCTGCCAAAGATGCAGTGCGATCACCAGAATAATGGCGATCAGCTCGGGAATTCCATGAGAACCGCTGAAAATGCTGACATTTTTGAGACAATAGATCAAAAGAAGTCCGAAAACCGCCGCAGGCAAAACCTTGCCCAGATATGTAATGAATTTCGGTGTCTGCTTCCCTGCCGGGAAAATGATAAAAGGAAGAAAGCGTGTTATCATCGTTCCTATCACAACCATACCGATAGTTATAAGCTGCTTTATAAGCGTCATTTCTCTGCCACCTCTCTTTCAAAAGGTCGGCGCATAAGCGCGAGAATACCGAGAAGCGCTATCATCGAAGGAATGATAAACCTGTCCGCTCCGAAAATAAGCAAGCAAACAAAAGGGACTGCAAGACCGATAAGAGAGCTGCTGTGATTCTTTTCCTTCAGCCATTGCTCCAGAAAAATCACAACAAACATCGCCGTCATAACAAAATCAAGCCCTTCGGTATTAACAGTAAGGAATGATCCGAAAATACCGCCCAAAGTGCATCCTGTGACCCAATAAAGCTGATCCAGCAGGGTTACAAAGAACATAAACCAACCTTTATCCACACCCTCGGGAACATCAACCGAGCAATTTATTGAAAAGCTCTCGTCGCAAAGCCCGAAAATAAGATAAAACTTCTTCCATCCCATTCCCTTGTATTTTTCAAGCATGGAAATACCGTAAAAAAGATGGCGCGCGTTTATCATCAAAGTCATTGCCAGAGCCTGGAAGGGATTAAATCCGCCAAGGAGCAAAGCAACGCCTGCAAATTCCATTGAGCCTGCAAAAACGCAAATGCTCGTCAGGATGGGAAACCAAAAGGGAAATCCCTCGGTGGTTATAAGAATACCGTAAGTCATTCCGAGGAAAGTAAATCCAGCGAGAATTGGTATTGTATGAGGAAAGGCAGACCTCAATGCCCTCAAAATCATGTTTTTCTTCGACATAAGTCCTCCAAATACGGAAATACTTATATATTATATCCCAAAGAGAAACTAATGTCAATATTTTATTAAAATAAGCATATTATGCAATGCGGTTTAAAAAGTCAGTGAACAAAACGAAAGAAATATGCAAAAAGCCATTGCATTTTTGTGCCAAAAGATGTATACTTTTATCATAAAGAAAACAGGAGCCCAAAATGAAGAATTTTGAAGGAATACTTATCTGCACAGACCTTGACGGAACACTGCTCAGAGGTGATAAAACAATATCAAAGGAAAACCTTGATGCCATTGAATATTTCAAAAGCGAAGGCGGTATTTTCACCTTCGTAACAGGCAGAATGCCTTATTTCGTTACCGATATTTATGAAGCTGTTAACCCAAACTGCCCATTCGGCTGTATCAACGGCGGAGGAATATACGATCACAAGCAACAGAAATACGTTTGGACCGCAGAATTAACCAAAGAGGTTATGGAGCTGGTTGAATATGTCGATATAAATCTGCCTCAGATCGGAATTCAAGTCAATACCTTTGATAAGCTCTATTTCAGCAAGGAAAACTACGCAATGGAGCTTTTCAGAATGGTAACAAAGCAGCCTAATCTCACCTGCCATTATAAAGACGTTAAAGAGCCTGTGGCAAAGATAGTTTTCGGCGATACGGAAGAGGAAAATCTTGCAAAGCTGAAGGAACTTCTGCTGTCACATCCAAAGGCAGATAATTTTGATTTTATCCGATCGGAAAAGATTCTTTTTGAGATACTCCCAAAAGGTATCGGCAAGGGCGTTGTCATAGAAAAGCTGTCGCAGATTCTGAATATTGATATAAAGAAAACAGTCGCAGTCGGTGATTATCATAACGATATTTCAATGCTGAAAACCGCAGGCATTGGCATTGCTGTCGCAAACTCATGCCCCGAAACAAAGACAGCAGCAGATATCGTTACTGTCAGCAATGAAGAGCACGCCATTGCAAGAATAATTTCTGATATTGAAAAAGGAAATATATCGATATAATATGAATGGAATAAAACCTGTCTTCTGCCTATTCCGGATTAAATATAAAAAACTTAACTTATCTGAACAATTAATAATATTATTTCTGATAACATTGAAGCAAAAACCCTTGACAATAATAAAAAACAATGATATAATATTATGTGTTTAAAGGCTTTGAAGGAAAAAGTAATCCGATGATGCCATTCAGAGAGAGAAGCATAAGGCTGTGAGCTTCTTATGGCAAAGCGGATGAAGACCGCTCCCGAGCCGCTGTGCGTAAAATCCGTATAAAACGGGAAAGCACTGCCGTATTGACCGCGTTAAAGGTCACATCTGCGGATATTTTTGAGTTAAAAATCAAGGTGGAACCGTGCATTTACAGCACCCTTGACGGTATGTTTATACCGCCGTGGGTGTTTTTTGTTTTACTGATAAAATTTTTGAAAAAATAAAGGAGAAAAATCATGAAGGTTATTTACAATGACGGTCATGTGGCTGAATGCGCTCCCGAAGAAGAGCTGCATATACTGCGCCACAGTGCCGCACACATCATGGCTCAGGCGATAAGCCGCCTCTATCCCCATGCAAAGTTTGCTTACGGTCCCGCAAACGAAAAGGGCTTCTACTATGACGTAGATCTGGGCGATACCAAGCTAAATGAAGAGGATCTTCAGAATATCGAAAAGGAAATGAAGAAGATCACAAAGGAAAATCTTCCAATCAAGCCCTTCACCCTTCCCCGCGAGGAAGCTATCAAGCTGATGCAGGAGAGAGGCGAGATCTATAAGGTCGAGCATATCGATGATCTTCCCGAAGATGCAGTGATCAGCTTCTATCAGCAGGGCGACTATATAGACATGTGCGTAGGCCCTCACATCTGCTATACAAAGGCACTGAAGGCATTCAAGGTTATGGATCAGTCGGGTGCTTACTGGAAGAACGACAAGAACAACAAGATGCTTACCCGTATCAAGGGTATCGCCTTCCCGAATCAGACCGAGCTCGACGAATATCTGAAGCTCCTTGAAGAGGCTGAGAAGCGCGACCACCGCAAGATCGGTAAGGAAATGAAGCTCTTTATGGTCAGCGAAGAAGCTCCCGGCTTCCCCTTCTTCCTTCCCAAGGGTATGATGATAAAGAACACTCTTATCGACTATTGGAGAGAGATCCACACCCGTGAAAATTATGTTGAGATCCAGACACCCCTTATTATGAACCGTCACCTCTGGGAGACCAGCGGTCACTGGGATCATTATAAGGATAATATGTATTCCACCACCATTGATGAAGAGACATATTGCGTTAAGCCCATGAACTGTCCCGGCGGAGTTATGGTATACCGCAGTGACCTCCATTCTTACAGAGATCTTCCCATCCGTGCGGGCGAGCTTGGTCTCGTTCACCGCCATGAGCTGAAGGGCGCGCTCCATGGACTTTTCCGTGTTCGTTGCTTCACTCAGGATGATGCGCATATCTTCATGCGCAGAGATCAGATCACTGACGAGATCGTAAATGTCGTTCACCTTATCAATGAGGTCTACGAAAAGTTCGGATTCAAATACAGCGTTGAGCTTTCCACACGTCCCGATGACAGCATGGGAAGCGACGAGGATTGGGAAGCAGCAACAAACGGTCTTAAGAACGCCCTTGAAAAGCTCGGACTGCCCTACACGATCAACGAGGGCGACGGCGCATTCTACGGTCCTAAGATCGACTTCCATCTGGAGGATTCGATCGGCAGAACATGGCAGTGCGGTACTATCCAGCTTGACTTCCAGATGCCCATCAACTTTGAGCTTGAATATACCGATGATAAGGGCGAAAAGCAGAGACCTATCATGATACATAGAGTTTGCTTCGGCTCAATCGAGCGCTTCATCGGCGTTCTTACCGAGCATTTTGCAGGTAAGTTCCCCGTATGGCTTGCTCCCGTACAGGCTAAGGTTCTTCTCGTTTCCGAGAAGTGCGCTGAATACGGCGAAAAGGTCTATGAAGCACTCAGAGCAGCAAAGGTTCGCTGTGAGCTTGATAACCGTAATGAAAAGATCGGCTATATGATCCGCGAAGCACAGGTCATCGACCGCGTTCCCTACATGGTCATCATCGGTCAGAAGGAAGCCGAGGAAGGCAATGTCTCTATACGTAACCGCGATACAGGCGCAACAGAGACCATGTCTCTCGAAGCATTCCTTGAAAAGATCACAACCGAAATCAAAGACAGAGTATAAAATTTTTTGGGTTATCTCACATGCATGTGAGATAACCCCTCTTTTCTCAGTCAAGATAAACCGTAAATCCCAGCCATTCAAAGGGAATATCCGTCACCGTTCTATGATCGCTGCTGAGAAACGACCACGAAACATCCTTATATGTCAGCTCCTCACTGTCAGTGAGCACATAAAAATAGGCATCCTTTTCGGGGATTCCATCCTTGCCGTCGAGACGCCGAAGAAGCGAAAATTTCTTTCCTTCGGTTATCCCAAGCTCATGATTCTTCTCAAAGGTCTGATAAACACCGTCAAGGTAATAAATATCGGTAAAATAAGGCTCCCCCTCAACAAAATGCACTGCCCTTAAAAAAGAATCCTCTCCTTTTGAAGAATCCGAAAGAAACTTCTCCCATTTTTCCTTTCCGCCAAGGAGCTTACTGTCCTCAATAACATAACATCCGTCCTCAAGAGCCTGCAATGTGTCATATTCCGAAGGAACATCAGAAAATCCCGAATATATTCCGCCATCAAAACTCGGCGCAATAATATTTAAATCCTCATTTCCGCAAGAAAAAAGAGAAAATAAGCAAAGCATGATTGCAGCCGCCAAAAAGAATCTTTTCATAGTACCCCCCATGATATAAGCTTTAGGGCATCTCTAAATACTCGGCGCGAGGCGAGCGAAGAGAGATTTTTAGAGATGCCTTATAATTTATGATATCACATAAATTCGGATCTGTCAATATTAGCACTTTACAAATAAAGAATTTTGAATTATAATATATATACCGAAAGATCCACGGGAGGCAAATATGAAAGTCATCCACCCCATTAACCCCATAATCGCACCAAATTCAAAAATCCTGATCCTTGGCAGCATGCCCTCCCCCGAATCCCGTAAGGTAGGCTTTTATTACGGTCATCCGCGCAACCGATTTTGGAGCGTTATGTCAACCATACTCGCCGAGCCCTTGCCAAAAACGAACGAAGAAAAGAGCGATATGCTCCTGCGTAACAAGATCGCACTTTGGGATGTTCTTGCAGTCTGCGAGATAGAAGGAGCCGCCGACAGCTCTATAAAAAATGCCGTCCCCAACGACATTGAAGCACTCATCTTAAACACAGATATAAAAGCTGTTTTCATGACAGGCAGTACAGCCTATCGGCTCTATGAAAAGCACTTTGCAAAAAAGATCCCCCTACCCTACCATTGCCTGCCAAGTACGAGCCCCGCAAATGCAAAAATGACCGCAGAAGCACTTGCAGAAAAATATTTGGTAATTCTTGAATATTTCAAATAGAAACAGATTTACAATATAAAAAGCTCTAATTGCAATGGTAAAAAGCTTTACTTTAGGTTATAATTAAAATGGATCGTCGCGTGTGCGGCAAAAATACGGAAATTGTAAATATAAAACGGAGGAATACTACCATGAAAATGACTCTCAGATGGTTCGGTACAGGCTATGACAGCGTTACTCTCGATAAAATTCGTCAGATCCCCGGCGTAAAGGGCGTTATCACTACACTTTATAACACAAAGCCCGGTGAGGTTTGGACAAGAGAAGCGATCCGCGCGCTTAAGGAAGAGGTAGAGGCGGCAGGTCTCGAGATCAGCGGTATCGAAAGCGTTAATATCCATGACGATATCAAGATAGGTCTTCCCACAAGAGA
>JAFTXK010000139.1 GCA_017461635.1 Clostridia bacterium
AGAAGTGCTCTTATTCCTGCGTGTATTCCGCCGAGATCTATGCAGAAATAGAACCCGGATATCAGAGTTACTATAACAAAAAGAATGATCGACGGAAGCGCACCCACAAGAGCTCCAAGCCACTCGGGAAGGCGTGCGCTGAGCCCCGTCACAAAATTTGATATCACATCCCCCACAAGTGAATCTATGCGTTCTCTCAGCCCAAGCATATCCTCTCCCGTGGTAAGTTCGTCAAGAAACGGAATGTGCTCTGTTATACTCTGGGCAAAATCAAGAGCTGTGCCGATAAGGTCGTATACATGCGCCGAATCGTCTGCAAGTCTTTCCATAAGCCTCTGCGCCTCATAGATAAGTCGGTCAAAGGCAAGGACAAGAAGCAATACCACAAGCAAAATAAGCGCGATAAAAAGCATAACAGAAACGATCTTCTGCCTTTTTTTACCCTTCCCTGCCAGCTTTATCGAAAGAGGAACTATAGCCAATGCCACAGACCAGCCAATAATAAACGGCAGTATTATGGCAAAACCGTACTTAAAAAAGAAGTATAAAGCTGCAAGAAAGAAAGCAATGCAGACAAATATTGAAGCAAGTCCAAGTGCTCGCTTTTCTATTTTTTCATAATTCAAAATCCATCACCCAATGAATTATACGCTGAAAAACAGCCAAGCTTTCAAAAATGCAAAATATTTTTTGCAAATAATCCCATTTAGATTGACTTTTATCGCAATATATGATAAAATGAAGTAATATTTTGTCGAAAAACGTGAAAAAACGAAATTTTCAATTACTTATCGTATAACAACAAGTAAAGGAGCCTCAGAATTGAAACAACACACGAAGAGCATCATCATCAGACTTCTTTTATTGCTATCGGCAATATTTCTGATATCCTGCGGTGAAAAAGCTGTATCGGGCACACCCGAGACAACAGACGCCCCCATAACCACAGCACCCGTCACCGAAAAATCCACCACACAAGAGACCGAGCCATATGAGACCGAGCACGTATATGATTTCACCACAGACCCCGCTCTCTACGAAGCAATACCAGAGGAAGAATACGGTCTCAGCGAAAACGCTGAAAAAAAGCCTTGTGCTTTTGAGCTTGAAGGTACGCTGAGAACGGCAACGGGCACTTCGCTCAACATAATAGTTGAGTGGAACGCATCAAGAAACGAAGGCGAGGATTTCGTCACCATTAATCTTGACCTTGCCATTGAACACAAGGCAATATATTCAACCAACTATCTTGGGATAATGACCGTAAACGGCGAAGATTTCTATTTTATGTCACCCTATTATGAGTATTCATCTTCAAGACTGACCCGTGAATGGCTCTGCCCCGCAACCGTTACAGTTCCCTGTGCTTACGGCGAGGACACCTATGTCGACATTTCTGTAAAATGGGATTATGTTGGTAAGCACGAGGGCAGAAGCTATGAAAATCTCTGTCTTGAAGGAAGAATACCGATAGGTGAAAAATATGCCGCGCTGAAAACAGATATTAATTATGAAATGGAAAATATCCTGCAAAGACCCGAGCTTCCCGAGGGCTGTGAGGTAACTTCCCTTGCAATCCTTCTTAATTATCTCGGCTTTGATGTTGCCCATACATATCTTGCGGATAATTATCTTGAGCAAGGCGAGGTTGGAAAGACAAGCTTTTATGAGATGAACCTGGGAAATCCCCGTGAGGAAGGAAAATCCTGGGGATGCTATGCACCCGTTATCGTAAAGACCGCAAATAAATATCTCGCAGATATGAAAAGCTATTACAGGGCTTATGACTATACCGGATATGATGTCAGCGAGCTTTATTATCAGCTCTCTCTCGGACATCCCGCAATCGTCTGGGTAACTATGGACTTCGCAGAGCCCTATCTGAAAAAACCCTGGACGGTAAACGGAGAAAAGCTCTATTGGAAATATCCCCTGCACTGCGTAGTGATCTCCGGATATGATATGGAAAAGGGTACAGTTACCATAACCGATCCTCTGAAAACAAATCTTGTAACAGTGGATATGGAAACCTTCGAGCTTAGGTGGAAGCAGATGGAATCACAGGCTGTGGTTCTCAAAATGAGTAAACTCATCGGAGAATAAAAATCTTATATTAAAATCCCGTCAAAAAATTTTTGACGGGATTTTTGCCTATAAAAAAATTTTTATTACCGCTGAACGGTTGACGCGGTGTAGACACGGAATCAGCCGAAAAACGTCATGGGGGAACCTTAAGGTTCCCCCATTGTCAGTATAATTTATTTAATTACTTATACTTGCGCTTTCTTGCAGCCTCGGACTTCTTCTTACGCTTAACACTAGGCTTTTCATAGTGTTCTCTTTTGCGAAGCTCGGTGAGGACGCCGGATCTTGCGCACTGACGCTTAAAACGACGAAGCGCACTGTCAAGTGTCTCGCCATCTTTAACTCTGATTTCTGCCATTCTATATCCCTCCCTCCGCTTTAGGCCAAGAGAAAATAAATCTCTTTTGGTATTATACAATACTTTCGCCAAAAAGTCAATACAATTTCAAAACTTTTTTGCAGTTTTTTTCATTTTTTGCCGAAAAATTTATCTTATAACGATATTAACGATCTTATTAGGTACTGCGATCTCCTTAACGATCATCTTACCCTCGATCAGAGGCATGATCTTTTCATCCGCCTTAGCCGCCGCAATAGCATCATCCTTCGGGCAATCTCTGGGGAGAAGAATTGTGGAACGAAGCTTACCGTTTATCTGAACCGCGATCTCAACACTTGCGTCAACAGTCTTTGCCTCGTCATAGGTAGGCCAAGGAGCAAGTGAGCAGAAGCCCTCTCCGCCCTTTGATTCCCAAATCTCCTCGCAAAGATGAGGAGCGAAGGGGCAAAGCAGACGAACGAGAATCATAAGCTCATCAAGTGTCAGCGAGCCGCAGGCATTGATCTCGTTAACAAGCTCCATCATAGCCGCAATAGCGGTATTGAACTTCATTTCTTCTATATCCGAGGAGACCTTCTTAACCGTCTTATTGAAAGGCACTTCCAGCTTTTCGGTAACACCGCTTCCCTTTGCCATTTCAGCAAGATCCGCGATCTTTTCAAGGAATCTCTTACAGCCCATAACGCTGGATTCCGACCAAGGAGCGGCACTTCCGTATTCACCCATAAAGAGGATATAGGTACGAAGAGCATCTGCTCCCAGCTTCTCAACAACATCATTGGGGTCGATAACATTACCTCTGGACTTACTCATCTTAACGCCGTCAGGACCGAGAATAAGTCCCTGCGCAGTTCTCTTTGCATAAGGCTCTGCCACCGGCACCTCGCCAATGTCATAAAGGAATCTATGCCAGAAACGTGAATAGATCATATGTCTTGTGACATGCTCCATACCGCCGTTATACCAGTCAACGGGAAGCCAATATTTAAGCTTATCCATATCCGCAATGCCTGTAGCGCATTTGGGGTCAATATAGCGCAGGAAATACCAAGAAGATCCTGCCCACTGTGGCATAGTATCTGTCTCGCGTCTTGCCGCACCGCCGCACTTCGGGCACTTGCAATTAACGAATTCTTCTATCTTTGCAAGGGGGCTCTCGCCATCCTTACCGGGCTCAAATTCCTTTACGGGAGGAAGTCTGAGGGGAAGCTCCTCATAAGGAACGGGAACCATTCCACATTCGGGACAATGAACTATCGGAATAGGCTCACCCCAATATCTCTGGCGGTTGAAAGCCCAGTCCTTCATCTTATACTGAACGCCTTCTTCTCCGATTCCCTTCTCGGCGAGATATTCAAGCATACGCTTGATGGAATCCTTTTTATTTGTAAAGCCGTTGAGGAAATCGGAATTGACCATCTCGCCATCGCCTGCATAAGCGGCAACAGAGATGTCTCCGCCCTTGATTACCTCAACGATATCAAGACCGAACTTCTTTGCGAAGTCGTAATCTCTCTCATCATGAGCGGGAACTGCCATGATCGCGCCTGTACCGTAACCCATCATTACATAGTCGGC
>JAFTXK010000140.1 GCA_017461635.1 Clostridia bacterium
GCTGCGATCTGACCTTTTACTCTCATAACACCAAGCATTACCAAGATAACCAGAAGCGGGATTGCTGCGAACAATGCCGACAATCCTAAGCTTCCCATAGGATCATAAATTTGTGTCCACATATGACTTACACTCTCCTTTTCAAATCATCTCTAAGCCATTAATAAAAATTTACTATGTAATCCTCCTTCCTTTTATAAAATTTTTCGTCTTAAAATAATACCTATGCTTTAACAGCATTTCGAAGATATTCACAATGTGTAATATCTCATTCACTGTTTATAATATTTCGCCATCTGCACAGCGATTCCTGCTGTTTAATCCCAATTTTTCTGAATTTTATCTTTATTTCGACTCTTCTCATTCTTTTACGTTATGTATTTTATTCTTCATAATTATCTAAAAATCAGGAAAAACCCTGTATTTATATGCATTTTCAGCATCCTTAACAATTCTTTTTCGACGTATAAAATTCCCCAAAAAATTTTTTATTTTTTTCGAAAAAAGTCGCTTATATCAGCAACATATTGATTGATATGATGTAAGACTGCTCTAATATGCCTCTATTTACACAAATAACCTACTGATAAGTCAGCAGGTCATCTGCTGTATCAACAACGACTCTGCACGGCAGTCCTGTACTGCCGACCCAGTTAAGCGGATAAGTTATATCGCTCTTCATTATGTATCCCTCCACATTGTTTTCTCATGCCAAACACATCTGAATTCATTCTAGAGCAGATACAATCACTTATTACCCAAGTAGAGACACCCCATCACGATCATCTGTTAGCCGATCTTACACAGCATTTGGATACATCAAGACCTCCATCAAGCAAATCTTTCTTCGCTTCGAAATATCGTGCATACCTATACCGCCGATGAACAACGCACCATTTCTCGTTTTCTCACCGATCTATCTCATCATCTATAAGCTGCAAAAAAAACAGACTACCGATAACTTGGTAGTCTGTTTTGATTCAATCCTCATAAAGAAGCCAATCAACAGATACGTTCAAAACTTTTGCTATCACCATAAGCTCGAAGTCTGCGACAAATCGTGTCCCGATCTCGATTCTGCTGATACTGTCGCGCTCTATATTGATACCGGCAATCTGTAACTGTGCTGCAAGGTCTGCCTGGGTAAGACGGTGCTTCAATCGTGCTTCACGGATCCGTTCACCACTGATATTCTTCTTTCCTTGATAGTCATATATTTTCACGTCAGACCCTTCCTTCACACTCATCTTTTGTGTTAAACATCTGAATTATTCTTGTTTTTAACATATTTCTGACGTATAATTGTGTTAAAGATAAGAACCAAATGGTTGCACAAATAAATTTTACCTAGAAAAAGGTTCGTGAGACATCAGCTCAACAGATTCTTCTAGCAGATGAAACTTTACAGTTTTTTCTTTCGAAAAAAATACGAACGCAGCCGAATCACTTCCGACTGCGTTCGATATAATCTGTTATTAAAGTTCTTTTTTCCTTTCATTAGAAATGCTATAATAAATAAAAATGTTACTATGAAATAGAGGGATCGTTATGCCGCTCGAATTCGTTTCTACCGATATTACAACAATGCCTGTCGATGCGATCGTCTCGCCATGCAGCCCACATCCGATCGTGACCGAATCTTTGAACGGGACTGTATATCGTGCTGCCGGCGAAGCGCTTCTTGCCGCCCGCCAAAACTTGGGAGCACTTCCGTTCGGAAATAGTGCTATATCTTCGGCTTTTCAGCTTCCTGCGAAGTATATTATTCATGTTGCCATTCCAAACTGGCACGGCGGGATGCAGGGTGAAGCGGATATACTTCGCCGCTGTTACGAAACGATCTTTCATATCGCATTGCAAAATCGCATAACCTCACTTGCCCTCCCTCTTTTGGGCTACGGTGCCCAGGGTTTTCCCTATGAGCTTGCACGTAATATCTTTTTGGAGATGTTTACTGATTCTCAAAACACCGAAGAGATTTATCTCTACCTCGTCAACACCGCTAATATTCCTCCGTCGCTGCTTGCAGACTGGCACACTGTCCATGATTATATCACATGCCTGTTCACACCTTCGGGCAGTCCTGATGACAACCTTCCGTTATCATCAGGTATATATCATCTCAACGAAACAGATTCACATACAGCATATTGTGATTTAACGATGCGATTATCCAAACGTGAAAAGACCTTTTCCGATACTTTGATGTCGATCATCGAGCATCGCGGACTGAAAGAACCGACAGTCTACAAAAAAGCCAATATCGACCGCAAACTTTTTTCTAAGATCAAGACGAATCCCAATTATCAGCCGACGAAAACGACGGCTCTTGCTTTTGCGATCGCGCTCGAACTAACACTGCCGGAAACGAATGACCTTCTTCGATCAGCAGGATATACCTTGACTTACAGCAGCAAATCTGACATTATTGTTGAATATTTCATTACAAAAAAAGAATACGATATATTCACCATCAATGAAGCTTTATTTGCGTTTGGCGAGGCATCACTCGGCAGTCATCGAATATAACGAAAAAGCCTGTACCACCTTCGGTACAGGCTTTTTCGTATTGGAAA
>JAFTXK010000141.1 GCA_017461635.1 Clostridia bacterium
ATATTTTGTAAAAACACATCTACAGAGCGTTAAACTCCTTCAAAAAAACGAACTTTTAGGTTAGAATATTAAGATGGAATTTTAAGACATGGGAGGACTAACCTTTGTATTTAAAATCACTTGAACTTCAGGGCTTCAAATCCTTCCCTGATAAGACAAAATTGACTTTTGAAAAGGGTGCAACCGTAATCGTAGGTCCTAACGGAAGCGGAAAATCAAATATTTCGGATGCCATGCGCTGGGTGCTCGGCGAAATATCCTCGAAGAGCCTTAGAGGATCAAAGATGGAGGATGTTATCTTTGGCGGTGCTGACAGCCGCAGACCTATGGGATATGCCGAGGTTTCGGTTACCTTTGATAATACCTCGGAAGATGGCGGAAAGCTTGATA
Source organism: Clostridia bacterium (assembly GCA_017461635.1). Lineage (GTDB taxonomy): Bacteria > Bacillota > Clostridia > Oscillospirales > CAG-272 > SIG710. Next base: position 391 of record JAFTXK010000141.1, read on the forward strand.
GTCCTTATGATGAGGTGACTGTAACACGCCGTTATTACAGAGCAGGCGAGAGCGAGTATTTTATAAACCGAAAAAATGTTCGCCTGAAGGATATTTATGAGCTGTTTATGAATACCGGTATCGGACGTGACGGTTATTCCATAATCGGTCAAGGTAAGATCGCAGAAATTATTTCTCAGAAGAGCGATGAGCGCAGAAGCATTTTTGAGGATGCTTCGGGTATTGCAAAATACCGTCACCGCAAGAGCGAGGCCGAGAGAAAGCTTGCTGCAACCGAGGATAATATGCTTCGTGTAAACGACATTCTTTCCGAACTTGAGGGAAGAGTTGAGCCTCTAAGAAAGGATGCCGAAAAGGCGAAAAAATATCTTGAGCTTTATGAGACAAAAAAGAAGGCTGATGTTCAGCTTTGGCTCTATGATACAGAAAAACTTCGCGCTGATATTTCCGCCGCAGAGACCGCTTTTAAGCTTTCTGAGATGGAGCTTCAGAATTCCGAGGACAGCATCACTGCCCTCGAAGCGCAGAATGATAAGCTTTTCGAGGCTTCACAGTCAAATAAAATGGAATCCGAGGAACTGCTCGTTAAGATCAGAGAGCAGACCGCAAAAAATCACGGTCTTGACAGTGAATACAGGGTCGGTGAGAATAATATCGAGCACACAAAGGAGCTTATTTCAAATATCGAGAGCAGTATAGCTTCCTCAGAGCAGGCTATCCTTACCGAGAGATCGGGCAAAGAGGAGCGTGCGAAGAATATTGAAGCGCTTGGTATAAAGCTTGATGATATGATCGATCTGCACCTGGCGAAAACTGCCGAGCAAAAGGAATATTCTGATAAGTCTGAGGAGCTTGAAGGCGCAGTTGCAACAGCTCTTGAAGATATTAGAAAACTTGAAGGTGAAAGAGTTGACATAAGAGTACGCAAATCGGTTCTTGAGAATGCAAAAAATACCGATACCGATAAGAATACTTCCATTCTTTCCGAGATCGAGCAATATAAAAAGACCTCCGAGGAGCTCCAAAAGAAATGTGCGGTTGCAAAAGAGGCTGCCCAAAAATATCTTGACGAGATAGATAAGATAGATGCGGAAGCCGAGAAGCTTACAGAGAAAACAGCGGCACTTTCCGCTCGAAGACGTACCCAAAGCGAGGAGCTTGGAAGGCTAAGCGTAAAGCGTGATACCACAGCACAGAGGATCGATGCTCTGAAACGTATGGAAGAGCATTTTGAGGGGTATAACAATTCTGTACGCTTCGTTATGAAGCAGTATGAAGCAGGTTCTATCAGGGGCAAGGTTTACGGACCTCTTTCAAAGCTCATAACGGTTGATAATCAGTATATCACCGCTATCGAAACAGCCCTTGGTGCAAATCTCCAAAATATTGTAGTTGAGGACGAGGAGACCGCAAAAGCGGCGATACTCGCGCTGAAAAATGCAGGTGCCGGACGCGCAACCTTCTATCCTATTGCATCAATGAAGGCTTCAGAGCAATCGAAAGAGGTTAAGGACGCATCTGCCTACAGAGGATATATTGGTACTGCGGATAAGCTTCTGAAATATGATGCGAAATTCAGCGAGATAGTTGCTTCGCTTCTGGCAAGAACAGTAGTTTTTGACAATATCGACAATGCAACTGCTATGGCAAAGGCTTTGCGTTACCGCGTAAGAGTTGTTACTCTTGACGGTCAGCAGATAAATCCCGGCGGTTCTTTTACAGGCGGCAGTGCAAAGAGAGACAGCGGTATTCTCTCTCGTTCCGGAGAGATAGAAAAGCTGCGTCTTGAGCTTGAAACGGCTTCAAGAGATGCCGAAAAGGTCAAGAAGAGACTTGAGGAGATCGACCGTGAGCTTTCTTCTGCCGAAAATGAAGAATTTTCTCTTGATGACCGCAGAAAGCTAATTCAGACTATGATGAATGCCGAGAATTCGGGCTACGATCAGCTCGCGGCAAAGCTGGATGCAAATAATTCTCTTATCGAAAAACTGCAGTCGGATTTCGATACGCTTTCTCAGATGCAGAAAAGATACGAAGAAGATCTGGCAGAGCTTATTGCAAAGGAAAAACAGCTTACGGTTCGCATAGACGAGATATCAGAATACAGAAGCGAAAAAGAAGTCGAGAAAAATGACATGCTCGATCGCAAGAACGCTATTGGAGAAGAGCTTACAGAGCTTTATATCGCAATCAGCGAAACACGCAAGGATATCGAAACTTCAAAGGAACTGCTTTCCACTTCGGATGACAGAATACTTGCCATTGAAGGTGAGATCGCGGGCGCAAGAGCGAGAATTGAAGAGCTTAAGATAACTCTCGGTGCTTATGAGAAATCACAGCGAGATAACAGAAAGCTTGCCGAAGAGGGAGAAAAGACCCTTGCGGCGCTTAATGCAGGCAGAGAAGAGAAGGAAGCCGGCGGCTTTGAGTTTGAAAAGAAACTGAATGAGATAAGAGCAAAGATCCGTGAAAAGACAGGCGAGAAGGAGCTTGTCTTCCGCAGTCATACCGCAAATGAAAATAAGCTTGCTCAGCTTCATGCGGAGCAGGATAAGCTTTCATCTCGTCTTTGGGATGATTATGAGCTTACACGTGCGGCGGCAATGGAGCTTGATTATCCGATGATAAAGGCGGAAGAGAGAGCGGCTGTTCACAGCATTCAGACCGAATGCAGAAATAAGCTTCGCGCACTTGGTTCTGTCAATGTAGGAGCTATTGAGGAATATGCCGATGTCAAGACCCGTTATGATTATATGACGGGGCAGATAAAGGATCTTAATAAGGCAAAGGAAGAGCTAACCGATATTATCGGAAAGCTTGAAAAGGAGATGAAGACCTCCTTTGTGGAAGCCTTCAACGCAATAAACGAGAACTTCCACAAGACCTTCTCCGAGCTTTTTGGCGGAGGAAGTGCAGAGATACTTCTGACCGATCCCGAGGATGTTCTGAACAGCGGAATCGAGATAAAGGCGGCACCTCCCGGAAAGATCATCAAGAGCCTTATGCAGCTCTCGGGCGGCGAACAGTCATTTGTTGCAATTGCACTTTTCTTTGCGATCCTGCAGGTTAACCCCACCCCCTTCTGCATCCTTGACGAGATCGAGGCTGCGCTGGATGAGGTGAATGTTGCGCGATTTGGCGAATATATTAAGCGCTACAGCGGAGGAACGCAGTTTATACTTATCACACACCGCAGAGGAACTATGGAGGTTGCAGACCGTCTTTACGGCGTTACCATGGCGGTACACGGCATTTCAAAGGTGCTTGCCCTCAATGTTGCGGATATCAAAAAGACAGAAGGAGACGACTGGGATGGGATTTTTGGACAAGCTTAAAAGTGGTCTTGCCAAAACCAAGGAAAATCTTTTCGGGCAGATCGATGATCTGGTGAAAAGCTTTGTAAAGGTTGACGAGGATCTGCTTGAAGAGCTCGAAGAATTGCTGATCTGTGCGGACGTTAGCGTTGGCAGTGCAGAAGAGATAATAGACAGTCTGCGAGACAGAGTTAAGGACGGCAGACTTAAGGAAAAAGAAGATGTTATGGAGGCATTGCGCTCTATCATTGAGGAAATGATAGGCGACGGCGAGCCTTTGAATCTTGGAAGTACGCCATCTGTGGTGCTCGTTATCGGTGTGAACGGTGCGGGAAAGACAACTTCTATCGGTAAGATATCCAATAACCTCGTGCAGAGCGGTAAAAAGGTCGTTGTTGCGGCGGCAGACACATTCCGGGCGGCGGCTATCGATCAGCTTGGAGTTTGGTGCGAGCGTTCGGGTGCGGACATGGTAAAACAGCATGAGGGCGCAGACCCTGCGGCTGTTGTATACGATGCTATAAACTATGCAAAGAACAGAAAAGCAGACGTGCTTATAATCGATACTGCAGGCAGACTTCATAATAAGAAGAATCTCATGGACGAGCTGGCGAAGATCAATCGCGTTATCGACCGTGAGCTTCCCGGAGCTTCCCGTGAGAACCTTTTGGTGCTTGATGCAACAACGGGTCAGAATGCTATCCTTCAGGCTAAGGAATTCAAGAATGCCGCAACCATTACGGGTCTTGTTCTCAATAAGCTTGACGGAACTGCAAAGGGCGGTATTGTTCTCTCTATTAAGAGCGAACTTGATATTCCCGTTAAATTCATCGGAGTTGGCGAGAAGATCGATGATATGCAGCCCTTTGATGCATCTGAATTCTCAAAAGCGCTGTTTGAGTGAGGCATAATATGGAAATAGTTCTTGCTTCAAGAAATAAAAAGAAGATCGCAGAGCTTCAGGCTCTTTTGGCGGAATCTCTTACTGATGTTAAGGTTCTTTCCCTTGACGATATCGGATTTTTTGATGAGATCGAGGAGGATGGAGAGACCTTCGAAGAAAACGCTATGATAAAGGCAAAAGCCGTAGCCGAGCGAGGTTATATCGGAGTTGGTGATGATTCCGGACTTACAGTAAAGGCTCTTGGCGGTGCGCCCGGGATATATTCCGCAAGATATGCAGGCGAGCATGGAAACGATGCGCTCAATAATGAAAAGCTGCTTCGTGAGCTTGCAGACAAGAATGACCGCAGTGCGGCTTTCGTCAGTGCGGTTGCCTGTGTGATGCCAAATGGTGACAGCTTCGCCGTGAGAGGTGAGTGCTGTGGTGAGATACTTAAAGAATACCGCGGTGAAGGCGGCTTCGGATATGATCCTCTTTTCTATTATCCGAAGCTGGACAAAAGCTTTGCAGAGCTCACTATGGCTGAGAAAAACGAGATCAGCCACAGAGGGATCGCAATGCGTGCCTTTGCAAAAAAATTCGGCGAATTATTTTTTAGAGCATAGGAGTTTTTTCACTGATAAACAATAATTTGTCGAATAGTTAGTTGATACTTATGAGATCCTTCGCCGAGGCTCAGGATGACAATAAGGGATCGTTAACTTGGTTTTCTATTGTTAAGTCAACCGTGATTTAACGTAGGAAACATTGCGAACAGTACAGTACTGTCATCCTGAGCCTCGGCGAAGGATCTCATAAAATGTTAGTTACTTCTCCTCGACAAATTATTGTTTAGCGGTAAAAACTGATTTTTAAGATACATCTATAATCAACAGCAGTGAAACTGCGGAAAGGCTATTAATGCTTACAAGTAAACAGAGAGCCGCGCTTCGTGCCATGGCAAACGGGCTTGATCCCATTATGCAGATCGGCAAGGGCGGCATCAGTGAAAATCTTATAAAGACGGTTTCCGATGCTCTTGAAGCAAAGGAGCTTATCAAAATGAAGGTTCTTGAAAACAGTGCAGAGAGTGCGAAGAGCGCGGCGGCTGAGCTTGCCGAGGCTACTTTATCAGACGTTGTATGCGTTGTCGGCACAAAATTCGTGCTTTATAAGCAGTCCTCAAAAGAGAAGAACAGAAAGATAATTCTTGACTGAGACCTATGAAGATCGGAATTTTCGGCGGTACTTTTTCGCCGCCACATATGGGGCATGTCAGAGCCGCGAGAGAGTTTATTATAGCCATGGAGCTCGATAAGCTCCTCGTGATCCCCACATCTACGTCTCCGCATAAGGCGATGATTAAGACAGCAGCTCCTGAGCTTCGGCTTGAAATGTGCCGTATTGCCTTTGATATGGGAAGATGCGAGGTATCGGATATTGAGATCAGACGGGGCGGTAAAAGCTATACCGTTCTGACACTTGAAGAACTCAGAGATATCTATCCTAAGGATGAGCTTATGTTTCTTTGCGGAACTGACATGTTTCTGACCCTTGACCGTTGGTTTCGTGCCGCAGATATCTTCAAAATATGTACTATCGTCTATGTCAGACGTGAGGTTGACATAGTCACCGAGAGGGAAATTAAGGAAAAAATCGACATTTATCGGGAACAGTACGGAGCAAAAATACGTCATATATCACCGAGGCCTACCGAGCTTTCTTCAACTGAAGTCAGAGACGTTAATAAAAATGACGGAGATATATCGGAGATGGTTCCCCCCGCGGTCGAGGAGTTTATTCGATGCCACGGACTTTATGAATGAGGTGAATTGAATGTTTGACGAGAAGTCGATAGATATTTTGCGTGCTCATATATCCTCGCTTATGTCGGGATATCGACTTGAGCATACACTGGGAGTTGAAAGCATGGCTGCAGAGCTGGGTGAGCTTTATGCCCCCGAAAAAATCGACATTTTGAGGGCTGCGGCACTGCTTCATGACATAACAAAAGAAAATAGTTTTGAAAAACAGTTGCAAATATGCGAAAAACTTGGTATAATTATTCCATCTGCCGCAAAAGCCGCGCCGAAAACGCTTCATGCAATAACTGCGGCGGCAGTAATTCCTTCTGAATATCCTCTTTTCGCTATGCGTGAAATAATTGATGCTGTCAGGTGGCATACCACCGGCAGAGAAGATATGAGCATATGCGAGAAGATTATATATCTTGCCGATTATATAGAATATGGCAGAAAATTTGACGATTGTATTCGTCTGCGCGAGTATTTTTTTGAGGCGAAGCCTGAGCAGATGAATGAGAGCGAAAGACTTATCCATCTTGACAAAACACTTGTTTTGTCCTTTGATATGACAATAAGCCAGCTGATAAATGAGGGAGCTCTCATAGACCCTTCAACAACGGCTGCAAGAAACTTTCTTATTTTAAGCCTTTCGGGATCGACAGACCCGATCAGACCTTGAATATAAGGGCGGAGCCCATGAGGATAAATAAAAATGGAAAATAAAAATTCTAAGATCGTTACTCCTAAAAAGGAAAAGCATTTTGAAACGCTGATAATCGTGATCTTCACTTTGATCGCGATAATTGTCGGCATAATTATTGTGGCGAAGAATTTTTCTCCTGCCGATCCCACTGTTGATACTGATATTCCGTTCCACACGGGTGATGTTGAAACACAGACCGATGATGAAGGAAATAAGGTGGAGCAGCCCCCGAAGGACGAAGATAAATTCGTAAGAAAAGACGGTGTTTATAACTTCCTTTTGGTTGGATATGATAAGGCGGCGGGGCTTACCGACGTTAATATGCTTGCTCAGTTTGATACCAACACAGGGGCAATAAACATCGTTCAGCTTCCGAGAGATACCTATTCCCGATATAATGAGACAGGTTATTATCATAAAATAAACGGTGCCCTCAGTTTTTTTGGCAGAAGCCTTGAGGATTTTGCATCCTTCCTTGAGACAAATCTTTGTATAAAGATCGATTATTACGGCTCTATAAATCTTGTGGCATTCAGAAATATCGTTGATATCATCGGCGGTGTTGAGATGTATGTTCCAAGCGATATGGAATATGAAGACCCTGCGCAGGATCTTTATATAAATCTGAAGGAAGGCTACCAGACACTTGACGGAGAAAAAGCTGAGCAGTTTGTACGCTTCAGAAGCGGCTGGGTGACTGCCGATATAGGCAGAACCGATGCGCAGAAGATCTTTATGACAGCGTTTATGAAAAAATTTATCGACAGCATAAGCGTTTCGATGCTCTCTCAGGTAGGAAATCAGGTGCTGAAATATGTCGATACTAATATGACTATCAATGAATTTATCTATTTCGGTACTAAGGTACTTTCCATTGATATAGATAAGCTTACTATGATGACCCTGCCCGGAAGCAGTGTCAGAGAATATAAGACATCGGGAACTTGGTATTATGTGCTGAGCCGCAGTGCTATGCTGGATACGGTCAATAAGTATCTCAATGTTTACAGCAAGGAGATTCCCGACAGCATTTTTGATCCTAATCTGATGTTCACCAATCCCTATGCGGATTACATGGTTCAGATCTATAATACCGATAGCAGAAGCAATATTTATGTAGGCAATGAGGTGGATGACGAGGGTATTTACATTCCGCCTACAAAGCATCATAGTACTGTTACCGAGCCTCCCGACACTGAGGCTTCTGATCCTGATCCGGTTGATACCGAGGCTGAAGATACAGATGCCGCAGAGACAGAAACCGAGGATACAGAGACTGTTACCGATCCTCCGGAAACCGAAGAAATCGAATAAAAAAACAAAGGAAATAAAATTATGGAAGAAAATATGAATTTAGCCCCGCTGACCGATGCTGAGCCAAAGGAAATAGCAGATGCGGCGGCAGAGATACTTGACAACAAAAAGGGCAAGGATATAAAGATCCTTTATGTTGCCGACAAGACCGATATTTCGGACTATTTCGTGCTGGCAAGCGGTAATTCCAATACTCATATAAAAACACTCGCGGATGAGGTTGAATATCAGCTTGGTCTGCGAGGTGTTAAGCATCTGAATTACGAGGGCAGGGGCAATGGCACATGGGTACTGCTTGACTATGGCAGAGTTGTTGTGCATGTGTTCAGCCGCGAGGCAAGAGAGTTTTATAATCTCGATAAGCTCTATCGCGAAAAGCGCGAGGAGCAGACAAGCGAAGAATAATTTTTGACATCAATATATATAGGAGCTAATATGAAATACAATTTTTCGGAAATTGAAAGCAAATGGCAAAAAAAATGGGAGGAGGCCCACATTTTTGAGGCACAGGATAAGTCGGATAAGCCTAAATTTTATGGACTTGTAGAATTCCCTTATCCCTCCGGCGCAGGTATGCATGTCGGTCACATCAAGGCTTACAGCGGTCTTGAAGTTGTATCGAGAAAGAGAAGGATGCAGGGTTATAATGTCCTTTTCCCCATTGGCTTTGATGCTTACGGTCTGCCTACAGAGAACACTGCGATAAAAACAGGCGTTCATCCCAGAATCGTTACCGACAGAAACATAGAAAAGTTTACCTCTCAGCTTAAAAAGGTAGGCTTCTCCTTCGACTGGACAAGAGTTATCGACACCACCGAGGAGGACTACTATAAGTGGACACAGTATATCTTCCTTAAGCTTTTTGAGAACGGTCTCGCCTTCCGCGATAACGCTCTTGTAAACTATTGTCCTTCCTGCAAGGTCGTCCTTTCAAATGAGGATTCACAGGGCGGAAAATGTGATATCTGCCATAGCGATATCGTTCAGAAATCCAAGGATGTTTGGTATCTGCGTATTACAAAGTACGCTGACAAGCTGCTCCAGGGGCTTGAAGGACTTGATTATCTGCCTCAGGTAATTCAGCAGCAGGTAAACTGGATCGGTAAGTCCACAGGTGCTTTTGTCAATTTCCCCATTGCGGGCACTGATGAAAAGCTTCGCATTTATACGACCCGTCCCGATACTCTCTTTGGCGTTACCTTCATGGTTATCGCTCCAGAGCATCCCATGATCGATAAGCTCGCAGACCGTATCGGAAATATGGATGCTATCAAGGCATACCGCTCCGAATGTGCAAAGAAGACCGAGTTTGAGAGAACTCAGCTCGTTAAGGATAAAACCGGTGTTTGTATTGACGGAATGACTGCTATCAATCCCATAACAGGCAAGGAGATCCCGATCTTTATTGCCGACTATGTAA
>JAFTXK010000142.1 GCA_017461635.1 Clostridia bacterium
AGAGAGGCTGACGCCGCTAAGACGCAGGATAACGGGAACGGCATTAAAATATCTGAGAGCATATGTTCTTTTGCTTCTTATGACCTTTGGCGAGCTTTTCATAGGCTTCAGTATTCTCGGTATAGATTATGCGCTTCTTCTTGCTGCGGTGATAGCTGTTATAGATATTCTGCCCGTATTTGGTGTTGGAAGCGTGCTGATTCCCTGGTCGGCGGTGGTTTTGATATCCGGAAATTATTATTTCGGAATCGGACTTCTCATAATCTACGCCTGTGTAACGGTGGTAAGGCAGATAGCAGAGCCTAAGATAGTAGGCGGAAGTCTCGGCATACACCCGCTTTTGACTCTTATCTCAATGTATGCCGGCTTCAAGCTTTTCGGCATATTCGGAATGATCATAGGACCTGCGGCGGCACTTGCGGCAAAGAGTATTTTCTTTGGAAATGAAAAAACTGAGCTATAAAAAATTCAATTATCAAAAAATATACTAAAGAGACGGTTCACAAGGTAAATGTGGACCGTCTGTTTGTTTTTTATTCATTGTAAAGCGGTGTTGAAAGATATCTGTCACCTGTATCTGGGAGAATAGCTACTATATTTTTGCCCTCGTTTTCGAGGAGAGAAGCAAGACTGAGTGCAATGTGAAGAGCTGCGCCCGAGGTGATCCCCGTAAGGATACCTTCTTCTTTTGCCAGTTCTCTTGCGGCAGAGTATGCTTCATTTTCTGTGACAGTAATTATTTTATCTATTAGTGAGATATCGAGCAAAGAAGGGATGAAGTTTGCTCCAATACCTTGAAGCCCGTGTGTGCCGGAATAACCCTTCGAGAGAAGGGGAGATGAGGCGGGTTCAACCGCTACGATCTCTGTGCCTGTATTTTTAGAGGAAAAATATTTTGCAAGACCTGTGACAGTGCCGCCGGTGCCTGCGCCTGCAATGATGATATCCACCTTACCGCTCAGATCTTCATAGATCTCAGGACCGGTGGTGTCAAAATGCGCCTTTGCATTAGCCGGGTTTTCAAACTGACCTGCGATAAAGCTGTTCGGAGTATTTGCGGCGATCTCTTCCGCTTTTTTTACCGCACCTGCCATCCCTTCGTTCCCCGGGGTCAGCACTATTTTCGCTCCGTAAGCCGCAAGAAGCATTCTTCGCTCCGCACTCATTGTTTCGGGCATGGTGAGTATCACTTTATATCCGCGGTTTGCGGCGATGGCGGCAAGTCCGATGCCTGTATTTCCGCTGGTGGGCTCTATGATGGTTGAGCCTTCCTTAAGAAGACCGCGCGCCTCGGCATCAAGGATCATCGAAAGCGCGGCTCTGTCCTTAATGCTTCCGGCAGGATTGAGATATTCGAGCTTACAGAAAATTTTTGCCTTTGTGCCATGCTTTTTTTCCAGTTTTGTCGGTTCGAAAAGCGGTGTTTGCCCGACTAACTGAGTTATATCTGTGAAGATCATATATTTTCCTCCTTAGTCATAATAAAAAGAAAAGGACGGCCAAGCGCAAGTTGCCGTCCGAATTCTTTTTTGCTTTAATTACATAGAAGCGAGCTTCTTTGTAAACTGGCTCTTCTTATGAGCGGCTGCATTCTTATGGATGATACCACGGCATGCTGCCTTATCGATCTTCTTAACAGCTGCCTTATAAGCTGCCTCTGCTGCTGCCTTGTCGCCAGCGACAACGGCTGCCTCATACTTCTTCATCTCAGTTTTGAGAGCAGTGCGGAAAGCCTTATTCTGCATTGTCTTTGCAGCGGTAACCTTTACGCGCTTCTTAGCGGATTTGATATTCGGCATATCATTCACCTCCCTTTAATTTACATTTAATAGGATGCGAGACCGCCTGAGAGGGTGCGGTAACGCAGTACATACCATTACAGATACATATCATACCACATATTGAGAAAAAATGCAAGAGTTTTTTGAAAAAAAGTTAAAAAAATCGAAAATATTTTTAATATAGCAGATTTTCACTTTTCTTTTTTCGAATTTTGGGAAAAACATATTGTTTTTTTGCAAAAAAGGTATATAATATGTGTATACTTCATCTCTTTGAAAGGAATTATACACCATGAGAGACGGGTTTGTCAAGGTTGCGGTTGCAACTCCCACCGTAAAAGTTGCAAATTGCGATGCAAACGCAAATGAAATAATCAGAATAGCAAAGGAAGCCGCAGAGGAAGGGGTAAAATTGATAGTTTTTCCCGAGCTCTGCATAACGGCTTATACCTGCGCCGATCTTTTCTTTTCGGATGTTCTTATAGAGAGCGCGGAAAATGCTTTGGGCTTTATCATAAAAGAAACCTCGAATCTCGACATTTTGATTGCTGTGGGGGTGCCTATAAGAAAAGGGGACAAGCTTTATAACTGTGCAGCTGTAATCAAGAGCGGTAAGCTTCTCGGCATGATCCCTAAGGCGAATATCCCTAATTACGGCGAGTATAACGAAATTCGTTATTTTGCTCCAGCTCCTGAAAAGAACAGCTTTGCTGAGGTTCTGGGAGAAAGAATACCTTTTGGCAAGAATATTATCTTTGCCTGCGAGGAGATCAAAAATCTTCGCATTTCCGCCGAGATCTGCGAGGATCTTCATGTAAGTGTTCCGCCATCATGCGCTCACGGTTCTGCGGGAGCTACGGTAATTCTCAATCTTTCAGCTTCGAATGAGCTGGTTACTAAGGATGAATACCGCAGAATGCTGGTAATGGCTCAGTCAGCAAAGCTGATCTGTGCCTATCTCTATGCCAATGCCGGTGAGGGAGAATCAACGACAGATCTTGTTTTTTCGGGTCACAGCATGATAGCCGAGGAAGGAAATTTCCTTGCTGAAAAGCTGCCCTTTGTGACAGAAAGAAAATATATAGTTACCGAGATCGATGTAAATAAGCTGGTCCATGAAAGACAGCGGCTGAATACCCACATGCAGTCTGATGCTGAGGATTATGAAATTGTTCCTTTTTCACTCAAGGCGGAAGAAACGGAGCTTACAAGATCTATTGATCCCAGTCCATTTATACCCAAGGATATAAGTAAAATATCCGATCGCTGTGAAACCATTCTTTCCATTCAGGCAAAGGGGCTTAAGAAGCGCATTGAAGCCGCCGGGGCAAAAAAATGCGTAGTTGCTGTTTCGGGAGGTCTTGATTCCTGTCTGGCACTGCTGGTTACAGCGAGGGCGATGGATATGCTGGGAAGACCGCACAGCGATATAATTTCAGTTACAATGCCTTGCTTTGGTACAACAAAGCGCACTAAAAGCAATGCCGAAGTCCTTTGCACAGAGCTGGGAACAGATTTCAGATGCATTGATATTTCCGAAGCGGTGAATCTTCATTTCAGAGATATCGGACATGACCCTGCCGAGCTTGATATAGTATATGAAAATGCTCAGGCACGCGAGCGTACTCTTGTTATAATGGATATCGCAAATGCTGAGAACGGTCTTGTGATCGGAACGGGAGATTTGGGCGAGCTTGTGCTGGGCTGGACGACCTATAACGGCGACCATATGTCGATGTACAGCGTAAACTCTTCTATACCTAAAACTCTTGTGCGCCATATCGTTGCTCATGTTGCCGATAGATACGCTGGGGAAGGGAGGACGAAGCTTTCCTCTTCTTTGCATGATATTCTTGATACTCCCGTAAGTCCGGAGCTTTTGCCTGCGAAGGATGAAGAGATAAGTCAAAGGACCGAGGATCTTGTCGGACCATATGAGCTTCATGACTTCTATCTTTTCTATATGCTTCGTCACGGCTTTTCTCCCGGAAAGCTTTACAGAATTTCGGAAAAGGCTTTCGGCGATGTTTACGATGCCGAAACTCGTCTGAAATGGCTTGAGGTACTGATAAAGCGATTTTTTGCTCAGCAGTTCAAGCGCTCCTGTCTGCCTGACGGCCCCAAGGTTGGATCTGTCGGTGTTTCTCCCAGGGGAGATCTTATGATGCCCAGCGATGCTGTTAGTGCTATGTGGCAAAAGGAGATCGAGGAGCTGAAGATGAAATAAGTTTTAAGGCTGATTTCTTGCTTTTTGCAGGTAATCAGCCTTTTGAAATGCGGATTCGGTGGCAAACAGGAAAAATTTCGGGATTTTTGCCGAAAAAATTTTCCTTGCACAAAAGTGTGAAATGTTGTATTATAGTATCATACGAATGAGGACTGCGGTCTGAATGTTTTTTTCATTTTTTCTTTCAATCTCCATTATTAAGCTTTCAATTCTTTTTTCATTTTTATTTTCGTAAAGACCGCAGTCAGTTTTATAAAAAGGAAGGCGAATATTCGTCTTCCTTTTTGTTATTGAGATTTATTTTTTTCGCTCCCTTATTGTGACATATTTCTCAGCGGGCATGGAATATAATATCTATATGCGGTGCGGAGGTGAGAAAGCTGAATGGGGTAGTCTATGCGGATATACTGTTTCTTATAGATTTCAGTATGGATTTTCTGACCTTCTATATCGTTTCACATATTCTGAAGCAGAAGATAAAGCTTATCAGAATATGTTCAGCATCGGCTATGGGCGGTATTTATTCGGTTCTTTCTCTTGGGCTTTACGTTGACCGAATTATCGGTTTGCTTCTTGATATTTTCGTTTGTTTTGTAATGTGCATGACTGCTTTTCTCGAGAAAAGTCCAAAGAGATTCAGACGTATGCCGCTTTATACCGTAACTTACTTTGTAGTTTCTGCTATGCTCGGCGGTGTTATGACCGCGCTCTTCTCTCTTCTCAACCGTTCGCTTACCGATATTGAAACGGGCAGGGAGGATATTTCGCTTTGGGTATTCGGTTTTGTTGCGCTGATCAGCGGTCTTGCAACTTTTCTTGGAAGCGATATTATCGGACGAAGTTCAAGAGCTAAATTCGGTAAGCTGACCGTTAGGATGGGCACAAGAAAAATGAGCTTTGAAGCCATGAGCGACAGCGGAAATATGCTAAAGGATCCCATTGGGGGCAGAGATGTAGTTATAGTTGACAGAGCAAGGGCTAAACAGCTCGTTCCTTCTTTGGCATCGGGGACTTTTTCATCACTTCCGACCGAGCTTGCGCGGACTGTGCGCCTGATCCCAATAAGGACTGCCGCGGGAGAGGGGATGCTAACCGCATTTTGCCCTGATGAAGTCACCCTTGATTATGAAGGCGGCAGTAAGCAGATAGATGTTATTATTGCATTATCTAAGGAGGAGCTGAAGGATCGCCGATTCGAGGCGATAGTTTCGTCAGATTATTTTACATAAAACAGGAGGATATAGTGTGAAACAAGCAGTAAAAGAAAGTCTCAGAAAAAGCTGTATAATGCTAAGACGTGCTTACGAGTATCTGATGAATTCGGATGATAAGGGGGTCTTTTATATCAACGGTCCCGATGTGCTTCCGCCGCCGCTCAGTGTGGAGGAGGAAAGTGCCGTTATAGGAAGACTTGAGGAGGATGAGGATGCGAGGGTTACTTTGGTTGAGCATAATCTCAGACTTGTCGTTTATATCGCAAAGAAATTCGAGAACACAGGCATCGGTATTGAGGATCTTATTTCCATTGGTACTATCGGACTTATCAAGGCAATAAATACCTTCCGATCGGACAAGAATATAAAGCTTGCCACATATGCATCGCGGTGCATTGAAAACGAGATCCTTATGTACATACGAAAGCGGAGCAATGCAAGATGTGAAATGTCCATTGACGAGCCTCTTAATGTTGATTGGGACGGCAATGAACTCCTTCTTTCCGATACTCTCGGCAGTGATGAGGAGAATATTTCAGATGAGATAGAGGCACAAGAGGAAAGAAAGATGATCCGCGAAGCTGTATTGCGTCTGGATGATAGGGAGAGGGTGATAATCGAAATGCGTTACGGTCTCGGCGGCAGCCGCGAAATGACACAAAAGGAGGTTGCGGATGCTCTTGGAATATCTCAATCATATATATCAAGGCTGGAAAAAAGAATAATAGGCAGACTTCGCGACGAAATCGCGGATAAAATATAAAAAATCTCGGGAATATACATTATGTAGATTGACAAAATTTGACATGCAAGTTATAATGGTATTGATATACAAAAGAAAGGAAATTTTTTGTATGAAATACTATCAGACTTGGAATGGCTGTATAAGTCCGGATGGAAAAAAGAAGAGTGATTTCTTTCCTTGTGAGGTTCCCGGAAATATTCAGTATGATTACGCCCGTGCACAGGGCTGGGGCGATCTCGATGAGATAATGTACGGCACAAATGCAAGAAAATTTCTTGCTGTTGAGGATAGCTTCTGGATATACCGAACAGAGCTTGATTTTGAAATAAATAAAGGAGAAAAGGCCTTTTTCGTTGCCGAGGGAATAGACTATATTTTCGATATTCTGCTGGATGGCGAGAAGGTTTATTCCCATGAGGGAATGTATACTCGTACCGAGATAGATCTTACCGGAAAAGAAAAGGGGGCGGTACTTGAAGTGGTTATTCATCCCCATCCCAAAAAGCCGGGCGCGAAGGAGTATCCCGATACATACAGAGAGGCGGCAAGTCAGAGCGTTAAGCCGGATTCTCCATATGGCTGGGATTGGAATCCGAGGCTTTTGATCTCAGGTATCTGGAAGCCTGCTTATGTTGAGGTGAGAGGTACTGACTATATCAGTTCATGCGAGCCCTTCTATGATCTGAATGCTGAAAGAACGAGTGCAAAGGTTCGTTTTGAGACCGAATGTGCGGGCAAGGTTACATATACTCTCCGCGATATGGACGGAAAAACCGTTTATGAGGGAGAAGATAGCGAATTCACACTTAATGATATCAATCTTTGGTGGTGCAACGGGCAGGGAATACCTTATCTGTATTCTTGGACGGCAAGATCCGCCGATGATGAAAAGAGCGGAAAGATCGGCTTCAGAACAGTAAAATTGGTTCACAATATCGGTGCGGATGCAGAGCCTGCAGAGTTCCCGAAATCACGCTATACCGTGCCTATAACTATTGAGCTTAATGGCAGGAGGATTTTTGCCAAGGGCTCAAACTGGGTAAATCCTGAGCTCTTCTTCGGAAGAATTACAGGCGAGCGTTACCGCCGGCTACTTGATCTTGTTAAAGAAGGAAATATGAATATTCTCCGCCTTTGGGGCGGTTCCGGGCTGAAAAAAACAGAGTTTTATGAGATATGCGATGAATACGGCATTATGCTCTTCCAGGAATTTTGCCTTGCATGCAATGATTATGAGGGAACTCCCGAGTATCTTAAGGTTCTCGAACAGGAATCTGCAGCTGTTATCAAGGATCTGCGCCGTTATGCATCGATCGTGCTTTGGTGCGGAGGAAATGAGCTCTTTAATAACTGGTCGGGAATGGATGATCATTCACATGCGCTCCGTTTGCTCAATAAGCTTTGCTATGAGCTTGATTTTTCGCGTCCTTATATTATGACCTCGCCTCTATTCGGAATGAAGCATGGCTGTTATGTGTTTGAGAACGATGGGAAGACAGTTTATGATATGTTCCGACATGCACACGGTACTGCATACAGTGAATTCGGCGTTTCGGGTATCACAACCCTTGACAGACTTAAAAAGATCATCCCGGAGGAGGAGCTTTTCCCTGTTACGGATACAGAAAATTGGAGATATCATCATGCCTTCGGTGCATGGGGGAAAGCTAGCTGGCTCTGCCTTGATATTTTGAATAAATATTTCGGCGAATCGGATGATCTCGAGGAGCTTATAGACCGTTCTCACTGGCTGCAGTGCGAGGGTTATAAGGCGATTTTTGAGGAATCCCGCCGTCAGTGGCCTTACTGCTCAATGGCGATAAACTGGTGCTTTGATGAGCCGTGGATCTGCGCGGCAAATAATTCGCTTATTGCTTATCCCGCAGTTGCAAAGCCTGCCTTTTATGCTGTGAAGAACTCTCTCAGACCTTCACTTGCCAGTGCACGTCTCAGCAAGATCGATTGGAATAACGGTGAAAACTTTACAGCCGAGCTCTGGTATCTCAATGACGAGCCGAATGAGGTTTCGGATACCGTTACCGCTTATCTTGAGATAGGCGGAGAAAAATACGAGCTTCTTACATGGAATACAGGAAATGTTGCGGCTAATGATAACAAGCTCGGTCCCGCAGTTAACTTCGTTCTGCCTTCTGATCCGGATGCAACCGAAATGACCTTGCATCTTGCTTCCGCAAAGGGCAATTCCAGTGATTACAGACTGAAATATACCTGCAAAGGTGCAATCAAGAAGGTTAAAATGCTGAATGTATAAGAAAGATGGCACGGTGATGAAAATCACCGTGCCTGAATTGTTATTTCTGCTTCCTGTCATAGAAGCCGACCATTGCAACGCTGAGAACTATTATCACAGCCATTGCAATTATGAATTCATATTTCGGCTCACCCGAGAGCGCGTCATCAACTCTCAGAGTAGTGTTCCTTGCTTTGGCTCTCGCTTCGTTAATTGATCTTTCAAGTGAAGCATCGTTCTCGCTTTCGCTGTAAGAAGTGACCTTTCTGAGATACAGCTTAAAGCTGTCGGCAGTTTCGCTGTCTGAGCTTATGGTGCGGACGCAGAATCTGATATAATCGATCTGCTCCATTTCATTATGCTCCGCTGTGCTGACTATAACAGTTGAATCTTCACCGCCGTATATCAGCTTAACTGTTTCAAGCCTATGACCGTTGCCGCCGAGAATGACAGTTACCTCATAAAGAGAAGAAGAACCGCCGTCTTCTATATAAAAATCAAACCCGATATAAGGCATAAGAGAAATGTCATCGGGAAATTCATAGTTATAAACTATATCGGAATATTTGCCTGCATCGACGCTGTCAGAGATGATCGCGCAAAGAGCCTTGCCGCCTTTTGCTGTTGCGTCAACATAAACAGAGGAACAATTACTGCCCTCAAACCAGTCAAGTGTACCGAATGCGGAGGAAAAATCCCAAAGCGCATAACTGCCGCGAATAGTATGGGGAAGCTCATCGGCGGAATCTACTTCATGGAAAATACGGTATGTAATAAGTTCCTCGTCATAGCCATCGATCAGCTCGTCCCAACTTTCAGCACCGAAAATTTCAAGAGCTGAAAGGCAGAGCGTACCTTGGCTGTTGCGCTCGGTATCAATATATTTGATCAGATAATTCAGATTCTTGATCGTGGCTTCTCCCATTTCGCCCTCGGGAAGTGAAAGCACAAAAGCGGATGCCTTATCCGAAAACATTATGCTGTAATAATTATAAATATAAGCCGCAGAAATACTGTTGCCGACAAGATAAGGGTCGGGAGACCATAAATAAATGTATGATTTTGGTGAGCCGGAGGATATCTTTGAAAGACCGCTCAGCATGCTTTCGAATACATAGAGATTATCGGTGCAGTAGTAGCCGCTTTCATAATTTGCCTTTATGAGCACGTCAGCTTCATCCGCATTTGCTTCGCCGATAGAATAGGGAACATGAGTTCCTTCCAATATCAGCGAAAATTCGAGATCTCCGCCCTCTTCAAGATAGCGGCAGACCGATGTCAGAAGAAGCGCGGAATCATACCCCGAAATACCGCCGCGAGCATCCGAGATCGGCAGAAACACCTCAAGATCTTTTATTGAAACAACAGCGCATCTTGCCATGATTTCAAAAGCCTCAGCAACCATTCTGGCATATTCGATAATTCCGTTTTTGTCAGAGAAATTATATTTTTCCCATTGATCAATGCTTTTTCCGAGAACCATGCCCGAAATCTTGCCGTTGCTTATCTTTGAATAGCGGCTTGCAAGAAAGTCTACCGCCGCATAAAAATGCTTTTCCGCTTCGCTATCCGAAATATCCACGGCGAGAAATTCAGCTTCAGAGCTTTCAGCCTTTGAGGCATAGGGTAAAAGAGATCTGTCTGCATTTCCCGATATCAGAAGCCGCAGATAGACCTTACAGCCTGCCGCATAGAGATTCTTGATCTGCTTATCAAGTGAAGAAACATAGTCTGCATCAAAATAGATAAAGGTATTTTCAATAGTATAAAGGTGTCCGCTGTGACTGAGGCTGGTAAGCTTATCAAGATAAACATCTATTATCGCCGTACCGACGCCGCAGTCGATTGCGGCGGATATGTAATCTGATTCAAGTCCTTTTATATTTGTTCTACCCTGTGCCGTTTCAGCTCTGCCGAAATCCCCGGAAAGGCTGACAGGGGGCATCAGTAAGGTGTATTCTCCTTCGGGAGAAAGAGAAGCAACGGCATATTTTGAGATCAGTGCAAATTCACCGAGAGAGCTTATCTTCATCTCAAAGTTGAAGCGCGATGACATTTTCGCCGATGCATCAGGCTTCCTTTCGCCGGCAACTGCTTCTTCAAGGGTCTCACCTGTGCGGAGCATATAGCATACCAGTGTGTGATCGTCATGAGAGATCAGATAATTGTGATAAACAGTACCCGAAAGGATGATATTTTTGCCCGCAGTATCTGTCTTGCATTCTGAAACCGAGCCGTAAACATTGTCCGTATATCCCTCATAGATCGCAACGGGCTCAATGGAATATATAGTAACCATGCCTGTGGACGCGCTGTCAAGAATTATCGAGAAATCTGAGATAAAGCTGACCTCACCGGTACTTATAATATATGATAATCTACCCGAATTAGGTTCAATAGCCATATTTTTCGAGGATGAGATATTTCTTCCCGAGCTTGGGTCAAGATGGCTGTAATTGAACTGCAGTGAGCGGAGATCGGAAGCGTTTGCAAGAACGATCCTGACCGCATTGCAGTCCTCCTCGGTATAAGGAACTGCGGCAACACCGCTAATGCTGATTCGCTGAGCGTTCAGATATATGCGAAGCGCCTCTGAAGGCGAGCCTTTATCAATTATTTCAAGCTCTGTGCCTGATGCATAAAGTCCTTCGGACATGAAATTTTCCATTGACGGGGCTTTTTCATTCTTAACATAAGGACCGGAAAGCTCAACCTTTCTGAGGGGAATACTGCTGTCTGCACCCACAAGGCTGACTGTCATTTCTGTTATATTTTTTCTTTGCTTCCATGCGGAAATATCAAAGGTAATTACATTCCAAGTGCCGCCGGCAATATTTCCCGTACATTCAAGAGTTTTATTGCCCGAGCGGAGAGAGAGTATAAATTTGCAATTTTGTCGGAAGGTGTCATACTCCCCTGAGGTAACTCTGATTACGAAGCTGATCTCTTTAAAATTGTAAGCATCGATCGGAGATGTCGGTAAAGAATAGAATTCCGCAATGCAGCTTTCCGACTCCGCGAGGAGCAGATAAGCAGGCAGACCGTTTTCGTATTTCTGTTCGGGAGCAGTACCGTCCTGCAGCCTCCATCCGAAGGCAGAGGTGCGCGCCAGGGTCACAAGATCAAAATCCGACATATTTTCATGCTCGGTCACGGTATAAAGATCACTGCGCATAAAATTGTCAATAGCTAAAGCATTTACTGCAAAAAAAGCCGCAATGATCAGCAAATAAACAATATAAAGCATTATTTTTCTTCTTGACATACTGCACCTCCTTTCAATCTTTTTATAGTATACCACAAAATTCGAATATTTACAACTGTTATTTTATAAAAGAGAAAACAGCGCGGATCTGATAAGCGATCCACGCTGTTCCTTTTAAAAATATCTCTCAAAGCCCAGATATCTCGTGCCTTGAAAGGTAAGCTTTCCGCGGTCGCCCTCGGCGAGCATCCCATATTCGCCGCCACTAACCCGAAGCTCCATTCTGTCACCGCTTTCCACCTCAAAGGTCACATAATATGTAGATGACGTATGCGAATGACCGTTTGAATGATGATGTCTTGTGCGGTGATCGCGCTTGGTAACGATTTTTGCATCAACCGTAAGCCTCGGTGAAGCATTATTCTTTCCCCATTCGGCGATGCTGCTGATAAGCTGAAATATAAACACGCCAAATATCAAAAAGAACATTATAAAAAATATAACTTCAAATCCCATTATGAAATTCACCTGCTTTTTGTTATCAATATTGTAAATAATAAGAATTTATCTTATGAAACCTGATTTGACGATTGTATGACCGCAATCACAGCATGTATCATTCTGAATATCATTTTCTCTTCTGCAGACAGCGCAAATTACCGGTCCTTCGTTGCCATCCTTAAGTATTACTACATGCTTCGTACCGTAAAGGTGAAATATCCTGTCTCCAACCTTATATTTATCTAAAAAATGTTCGTTTTTTCGATTTTCCGAAACCCGATAATGGAGAAATTTTGTATATGTGCGCTCATTTATTTCAACAAAAGTAATGTCGCCGTTGCTTTTTTCAACAGTTAAATTTACGTTGATCTTTCCGTAAACTCTGGGAATTGCTTCGTTTGTAAAGCCCCATCTGTCTTTAATATCAACTGCGGTAATTTTCCCTTGCCATGAGCTGTCAAATAATTTTAAAGGCACACCCGTAATAACAAACGGTAAAGCAAGTGCAAAAGCATAAAGCATTCCGCGGAACGCAATATTATCCGCGGGAAATATCCGCTCGCCAAAAAAACAAAGCAAAACCGAGATAAGTGCCAATAAAACAATACAAGGAATAACTCTTTTAAGCACAGTAAATACAGTATATTTTTTTAGGTCATCAGGCAATTTAAGTTTCATTACAATACCTCCTTTAAATGCTGTCTTTATGAAGCGTGCCTGTCAAGAAGGACAGGCACTTTTAGGATGATTATTCAGCCTCGGGAGCAGTAAC
>JAFTXK010000143.1 GCA_017461635.1 Clostridia bacterium
CGTGGTACTCGCGGATGTGAGGTTGCTGTTCCTTACGGTTGGGCAACTGACCTTAATGACTCACTTAAGAAGCTTGCTCTTGAAAACAATCTCGCAATTGCTTCTACGATCGAGACATATAAGGATCAGATCGCTGCAAACATCACTGCAACGTACGACGAATATCCTGCACTTAACCATGTTGAAGGCGAATAAATTTTAAATTATGCAGAGCCCTCGGCGGATCATTCCGCCGAGGGCTCTATATTAATGTCGGATGTTCTCTTAGCATGCGCCTTTTTCAATGCGAGTACGCCGGAAAAAATAAGCATACCTCCGAATATTTTCCTTACGATATTCCCGCCGAGAACTCCGAGCAGAAAAGATCCTGCGGCGGCTCCCGCAAGCCCGAAGGCGACCAGCATCATTACCGCGCCGTAATTTATTTGTCTGTGCGTAAGATGATAGAGCATTGCAGTGCCCGAAGAAAAAAGGAAGAAAAGCAGATTGAGCCCCTGCGCCGTTATCTGCTCATATTCACCTACCATGGTGAGATAAATGACCAGAAGCCCGCCGCTGCCGACTCCGAGTCCCGAAAATACTGCCGCCGCAGTTCCAAAAATAAAATCTAACATTTTTTACCTCTATTTCATCACCATATATATTCCGGACCAGATAACGAGGATGGCAAAAATTCGTTTTAACCATTTTGTGCTAATGCGTGAGAGCAGATAGGCACCTGCAAGACCGCCTATGACAGCCGGAATCACAAATATGCTGAATCGATCTGTTTGCAGATCGCCTCGTATACCGTATATGATAGTGGAAAAGATAGAGATCGGCAATGTTGCCGCAATGACATTTGCAAAAATATCCCGTGCGGGCATTTCCTCCTCAGTCATGATACGCTCAAGCACAAAGGTCATTATTATTCCGCCGCCTGCCCCCAGCAGACCGTTGGCAAGTCCGCCGAAAAGCCCTCCCAAAGCCAGTATGGCGATCTTTGATTTTGCTTTTAATTTTTCCTTTACCATTTGTTACCCTACTTTAAAAAATTGAATATTGCTATTGTAATTTTTCGCCAAAAGTGATATAATATAAAATAGATATTTATACTATTTTGTCTCGGCACGGGTGATTTATACGCCAGATGCCGTCAAAAAACAAATTAACCGAAAGGATCGATAATATAAATGAAGCAAAACGAAAAGAAAAAGACAACGGCGAAAAAATCGACGGGCTCTGCAGGCACAAGAGCGGCTAAAACGTCTGAAAAAGCTTCCGTAAGGACGCGCGCAGAGGTCCCTGCAAACTCCAAACAGCTTATACATCAGGTTCTTCCGTATATATTTGCGGTAGTGGCTTTTTTCCTTGCTCTTTGTTTTTTCCTTGTTGATATATTGAATAAACCCGATTCAATGGGTATTATCGGAAAATTTGTAAGCGATATTTTGCTTGGATTTTTTGGCTTCGGAGCATTTCTTATTCCTCTTCTTCTTGCTTATCTCGCCTTTGTTTGGCGCAAGAGCATTGATGCGGGGCAGACGGGATATAAGATATTTTTCTCCTGCGCATGCATAATTCTTGTTTCTGCGCTTATCCATGTTTGTGTGCTTCAGGGAAATGCGGAGCTGCAGACCTGGAATCCCGTAAGCCTCTGGAAAACGGGATGCGATCTTGCCAGCGGAGGTATAGTTGGCGGACTTCTCGGACAGCTTTCCTTCCTTGGACTTCGCTTTGCGGGCTCGCTTATCGTAATTATCGCAGTGCTTCTAATTACTGTTATGTTCCTCTTCGGAATGACACCCGATAATATCATAATATATTTTAAATATAAGGCGAGAGTTCGTGCCGAGAGGAAGGCTGAGGCGTTAGCGCGCGGTGAAGATCCCGTATTTATCGATAAGCCGAAATTCACTCCGCGCGAGGTCGAGCCCGAGATCGCCGCTCCCGCATCTCGCAAGAGAAAGCGTTCCTTTGATGTTGATATCGAGCCTGATGTAGTGACCGATGCAACTCCTGAGGATCTCGGTCTCGAATTTATGGAAAATCCTGCAGAGATCGCCGTTGCGCCCGATGAAAAATCCTTTGATGACATTATAAACGGCACAGATCTCGAGCCAAGTAAAGCTGTTGCGGCGGCGGGAGCGCCCCTGAAAAAGACCGTTAAGGTTGATGAAAAGGAGCTTGATGACAGTCTTGACGCGCTTTTCGGCGGAGAAATAGACAAAAACGTATCTAAAAAGACTGAAGACGATATTGCTCCTTGGGAGGATAAGCCCAAAAAGGCTGAATCGGATGATGATTTCATTACCGTTAAAACCGAATCAGTAACAGATATAAAGCCCGAGAAGCCCGTATTTGGCGAGCAATTGCGCGCGGAGATCTATCCACCCATATCCCTTCTGGCAGAGGATAAGAACGCAAAGCCCGATAACTATACGGCAGAGCTTCGTTCAACGGCTGAAAAGCTCCAGGAGACCCTGCTCAGCTTCAATGTTAAAACAAAGATCGTGGGTTATTCGAGAGGACCGACAGTAACAAGATATGAGCTTCAGCCCGAGGCGGGAACGAGAGTTCGCAGTATTTCCAATCTTGTGGACGATATTGCCCTCAATCTTGCCGCATCCGGCGGTGTACGTATCGAGGCACCCATTCCCGGCAAGAGTGCCGTGGGAATCGAGGTCCCCAATAAATCTCCCAGCACCGTTTATCTTCGTACCATTCTCGAAAGCCCGAAATTTTCCGAGAGCAAGAGTAAGGTAACGGCATGTCTCGGTGCGGATGTTGCGGGTAATCCTATCATTTTTGATATTTCAAAGATGCCTCACCTTCTTATCGCGGGTGCAACGGGTATGGGTAAGTCGGTTTGTATCAATTGTCTTATCATAAGTCTGCTCTATAAGGCACAGCCGACAGATGTAAAGCTTCTTCTCATCGACCCGAAAACGGTTGAATTTAAGATCTATAAGGATATTCCGCATCTTATTGCACCTATCGTTACCGAGCCTAAGAAGGCGGCGGGAGCGCTTATAAAGATGGTTGAGGAAATGGAGCGACGTTTTGCCCTTATAGAGGAAGTCGGAGTAAGAGATATCAAGTCCTATAACGAGGCTATCAAAAATGATCCAGACAGAGAGCATTTGCCCCAGATCGTTATCATTATCGACGAGCTTGCCGACCTTATGATGACTACCCCCGATGATGTTGAAAATTCTATTTGCCGTCTGGCTCAGAAGGCAAGAGCGGCGGGTATGCATATCATCATCGGTACTCAGCGTCCTTCGGTTGACGTTATCACAGGTCTTATCAAGGCTAATGTTCCATCGCGAATCGCATGTACGGTTGCTTCTCAGGTGGATTCACGTACCATTATCGATATCGCGGGCGCGGAAAAGCTTATGGGACGAGGCGATATGCTCTATGCACCTGTTGGTGCATCGAAGCCCTTGCGTGTACAGGGCGCATTTGTCAGTGACGGCGAGGTTGAAGCGGTTTGCGATTATATCAAGACAAATACAGGAAAGGCTGAATACGATAACAATATCGTTGAAGGCATTGAGGAAGCGGCGGCTAAGCTGGATGCACCCAAGAAGGGCGGCGGAGGAAGCGCGGATATGGGCGCGGACGATGGCTCCGACCCCATGCTCAGACCCGCCATCGAGCTTGCCATCGACTGCGGAAAGATATCAACATCTCTTATCCAGCGCAGACTTTCGCTCGGTTACGGCAGAGCCGCAAAGCTTATCGATAAGATGGAACAGCTTGGCTATGTCAGCGCGCAGGACGGTCAGAAGCCCCGTGAGGTGCTGATAACGAAGCAGATGTATATGGAAATGGTAGTTAACAACGATATTCAGTGATGAGGCAAAAATTATGGGAAAATTTATTGTAATAGACGGGCTTGACGGCTCGGGAAAGGGAACGCAGTCCGAGCTTCTTTGTAAGCGTTTTGAAGAGGCTGGATATAAGGTCAGATTGCTGTCATTCCCTATGTATGAGAGCGAGAGCAGCCGACTTGTGCGCATGTATCTGGGAGGCGAGCTTGGGGAGCATCCCGAGGATACCAATGCCTATGCCGCATCCTCATTTTTCGCCGCGGACAGATATGTAAGCTACCGCACCGATTGGAAAAAGGATATTGAGGATCCCGCTACAGTCGTTATCGCCAACCGCTTTACAACGGCTAATGCAGTTCATCAGCTTTCCAAGATGCCGAGAGAGGATTGGGATTCCTTCCTTGAATGGCTCTGGGATTATGAATATGAAAAGCTTGGTGTTCCGAGGCCCGATATGGTGCTTTATCTCGAAATGACCCCTGAGATCTCTATGGCTCTTGTCAGTCACCGCTCGGCGGAGACGGGTCAGGTCAAGGATATTCATGAGCTTGACCCCATGCATCTTGAAAACAGCTATAAGGCGGCAATTTATTCCTCCGAAAAGCTGGGATGGGAGAGAATTCGCTGTTTCGATGGCGATAAGCCCCTCAGTATCGGAAAAATATCCGAAATGATAACCGAAAAGGTTAGCATTGCCTTTGGAATTAAAATATAAGAAAAAAGGAGCAAACATGATGCAAAAAAGACTTATTTCACTCATGCTTGCCGCCCTTCTGACACTCTTCGCGCTTGCTTCTTGCGGTGATGGCGGTAAAACCGACACAAATGATACAGACGGAACACAAAATGAAAGCGAAACAGATACATTTGCAGATACTTCAGTCGGTGAGCCCGATTTATATGCATCTGTTTCCGATCTTAAGATCACGTTTAACGGTAATTCGATATCTGTAAATGAGGATGATCTCGGCGTTCAGATCGATGGAAATACCGTTACCCTGCGTGCGTCGGGGAAATATACCTTTTCAGGCACTCTTGATGACGGAAGTATTATCGTTGAAGCGGCAAAAACAGATAAGGTTGAGCTGGTTTTCGATGGTGTGAATATTACTAATTCAAAGAGCGCGCCCTTATATATAAAGAGCTGTGACAAGGTTACGATCATTCTTGCGGACGGCAGTGAAAATATTCTCACAGATGCCGCAAAATATGAGCTTCCCTATGGTGAGGATAAGCCGAATGCTTGCCTTTACAGCTCCGAGGATATTGATTTTGAAGGCGCGGGAACTCTTATTGTAAACGGAAATTATAATAACGGTATCGGCTCGAAAAATGATATCGATATCGAATGCGGTATAATCGAGGTCCGTGCGGTGAATAATGCTATTAAGGGAAATGACAGCGTCAGCATTCTCGGCGGTACTGTACGTATCATCGGTGCAGACGACGGTATAAAATCAGATACCGAGACCGATCCTTCAAAGGGCTTTGTTCGAATTGAGGGCGGCGAGGTTGAGATAACTGCCGATGATGATGCGATACAGGCTTATACAAGTGTCAGCATTACCGGAGGGAAGGTTATAACCAATGCCGGCGGTAATGCGGTCAACTGTGACGGAAGCGTTACTCTTGCCGAGGGCATACTTACGGAGAACTGACGAAAATTTATTTAGGACAAAAGGAGTTACCATGGAAAAGGATCTGATCTTGAAGCTTATTCAGACCGCAAAATTCATATGGCGAGAGGCAAAAAAGCCGATCCTGCGCATGAGGATCGCAGGGAAGATGACTCTTCTGCCAAGCCGCGCGAGTGAGGAAATGGGACAGCCGAAGGCATCCTGCAAAGCGGCTTTTGATCTTACTCTCGTATATCTTCTGCTTGGACTATTGGCAGTGCGCTGCATATGCCGTGCCATATCGGCAATTTTCAGATGGTGAATAAAAACGGCACATTATTGCAAATGTGCCGTTTTTTGTATTGATAATCAATCTTATAAAACAAATAATACTTCCATCTCCAAACTAACATCCGAGGACAACCGATAGCACATGCGGACATCTGCCGATATCGAACGATTCCCACAGACGGGAGCATGTGCGGTACTATATACCCTTTTTGAGGCGGTGCTTTTTGCCTCAAAAAGGCAAATGACAAAATATACAGCACCCTTGAAAATCTTGCCCGTCGAGATTTTCACAGGTGCGTCGGCAGAGAAGGGGGTATCCCTAGGGGGAACGCCTGGGAGCGTTTTGCCTTCTTTGGGGCGGGCCAAAGAAGGTGCCGCGCGGCATGAGCGCCCATGGGAAAAGTTACTTCTGTGAGGATGTAAGAAAATAGTAAGTTTGCCGTAGAAAGATATTTTGGGGTTACTTTTCTAATTTTGGATGATTAGGATTTTTAAAATAGAAAGATACCGCATATTATCATTCTTAATGTTCTTTAGCACTAACTTTTTATCCTCACAGAAGTAACTTACTGCATAGGCGCTCATGCCGCGCGGCAGTACCTTTGGCCCGCCCCAAAGGTACCAAAACGCTCCCAGGAGTTCCCCTAGGGATACC
>JAFTXK010000144.1 GCA_017461635.1 Clostridia bacterium
CTGAATAAATAACATCGGGAATAGCATCAAAAATAACTCCGAAAGCGTATGAGCCGCGGATAACGTCGGTGGCTTCGAAAATCGCCTTAACGGGATCTCCGAGACGCACGTAATAATAATCGATAAGCTTTGCCGCCGCTTCGGTATCTGTTTCCGAAACGAAGGTATAGCCCTCACTGCGCAGCATCTCTTCGATCTCCGCATAGTTTTCAATTATCCCGTTATGAACGAGGGCAAGGCTTGCCGCTCTGTGGGGATGAGAATTTACATCGGACGGTGCGCCGTGAGTTGCCCAGCGCGTATGACCAATGCCGCAATGACCCTCGGTTTTCTCGGAGGAGGAATTTATCTTCTCCTCAAGATTATCAATTCTGCCCTTGGTCTTAACGGTATTTATGCCGATTTCATTCTGAACGGCAACTCCTGCCGAATCATATCCGCGGTATTCAAGAGCGCGGAGACCTTCAAGCAGGTAAGGAACCGAATTATTCGATCCCGTATAACCAATAATTCCACACATAGATATAACCTGTGCGGGCAGATGCCCGAAAAGTCAGGCATTCTGCCCGATCTTTCTGAAAAATTTAAAATATTAATTTCTGCATTTTTGTCTGTCATTTTGTTTTACAATTACTTGTATATTTGCTTACAGACTGCGACAGCATGCACTGCCGGAGAAACATCCGCCGAATTTTCGATAATTTCTCTCCTCGTTAACCTTTATTTTTAAAGGTCTGGCGCTTTAGTTTTCTTTGCTTTTCTCGTGCCGCCCAGTTTCTTTTCGATAACTGAGGCAACCTTTTCGCAAACAGCTTCGATCTGCTCCATGTCCTTACCCTCAGCCATTACACGGATAAGAGGCTCTGTACCCGAAGGACGTACAACTATCCTTCCTGTTTCGCCAAGCTCTGATTTTGCATTGTCGATAGCTTCCTTAACATCCCTGTCTGTATAGAAGAGCAGCTTGCCTTCGGCATCGACCGTAAGATTGACGATGGTCTGAGGATAGCGCGTCATAACAGATGCGAGTTCGGAAAGCTTCTTCTGCTTGCGGCGAATAAGGGATAGAAGCTGGCATGCGGTAAGCTGACCGTCACCTGTTGTTGCAAAATCTCTGAAAATGATATGTCCCGACTGCTCACCGCCGAAGGAATAATCCTCAAGGAGCATTTCTTCAAGAACGAAGCGGTCGCCAACCTTGGTTGCAACGAATTTCAGATCGTTTTCCTCGCAGAATTTGCCGAAACCGAAGTTTGTCATGATCGTTCCGACAACAGCCTTGTGATTAAGTCTGCCGCGCTCCATAAGGTCAAGAGCACATATAGCCATTATCATGTCACCGTCGATAACATTTCCGTTTTCGTCAACTGCAAGGCATCTGTCAGCGTCACCGTCAAAGGCAACTCCGCAGTCAAGTTCATTTTCAACAACATATTTTGCAAGATTGTCGATATGGGTAGAACCGCAATTCTCATTGATGTTTGCGCCGTTGGGCGAATCGTTCAAAATATGAGCATTTGCACCGAGATCTGCGAAAAGCTGTCTTGCGGTAGCGCTTGCGCTTCCGTTTGAGCAGTCAACCGCGATATTCATGCCGTCAAGAGAATAAAGAACACTGCTCTTAACATGGTCTATGTAGTCCTTTGTAGCCTTTTCCGCATGTGTAAGCTTACCCACCCCTGAACCTGTGGGGCTCTGGAGCTTGCTTTCGTGGTCGAGAACGATAGCCTCGATCCTTTCTTCAAGCGCGTCGGGCAGCTTATAGCCGTCTCCGCTGAAGATCTTGATTCCGTTGAATTCCGAGGGATTGTGCGAAGCGGAGATCATGATTCCCGCATCGGCTTTGTACTTTCCGACAAGATATGCAACCGCAGGTGTGGGTACAACTCCGAGGCTGATAACGTCAGCACCCATTGAGCAAATGCCCGCCATAACGGCGCAAGAGAGCATGTCGGAAGAGGTTCTTGTGTCCGAGCCTACAACAAAGAGAGGTCTGCGGCGGCATCCGTCTGTAAGGACTTCAGCGGCGGCGCGTCCGATCTCAAGGGCTCTTTCACAGGTGAGTTCGGTATTGGCGATACCTCTGACGCCGTCTGTACCGAATAATCTTCCCATTTGAATAACCTTCCTTTCAATTATTTTTTGGTAACAATATTGTCCTGAGCTTTAAAGATACTCTGCGGCGGAACGAAGCCTCTGACGCTTGAAAGCGGATAGACATTCGAATGAGCGCCGATAACGGTGCCGGGGTTCAAAACGCTGTTGCATCCGACCTCAACGAAGTCGCCCAGCATCGCGCCAAACTTTTTAAGTCCCGTTTCGATCTTTTCATCTCCGAACTTTACCGATACAAGGGTTTTGTCGCTCTTCACATTTGATGTTACCGATCCTGCGCCCATATGCGACTTATATCCGAGGATGGAATCGCCCACATAATTGAAATGGGGAACTTGACAGCCATCGGAAATAATGCAGTTTTTCAGTTCCACAGAGTTTCCGATAACGCATCCGTCACCAACGAGAGCCTTACCTCTGATGAAAGCGCACTGGCGAACCTCGGTATTCTCGCCGATAACGCAGGGAGCACTGATAGTCGCAAGAGGACTGACCTTTGCGCTCTTCGCGATCCAAACGCCATCGCATGGAGAATCATATTTTTCCATCGAAAGCGATTCGCCGTATTCGAGAATAAATTCACCTATATGTGGAAGAACTTCCCAAGGGTATTCATAGGAAAAGATAAGTTTTTCCGCCGCACTGTGCCCACGCTCAAAGAGAGCAGAGCAAGTGAGCTCTTTTGCCATGGTTTCACCTCCTTTGATTTTTATTATATGCAAAGCGCATTTTTTCGTCTGCGCAGGGCATCGATTTTATTCAGGCAAATTGGGGAATGCAGTCCAATACCAGCCGCTACCGGTATTCTCGAAAACAAAGTCAAAGTATTCTGCATTTTCGGTCGGTATTGCCTCTGTTTCTTCCGATGGTATTTCGGAGATCTCTTCCGATTCATATGTTACCTTTGCGGTATAACGGAAAAGAGTATCTGTAAACTTACTGAGGAAAAACTCGGTGGAGATCACCTTAGGAGCATTTCCTTCTTGTATTTCCGCCGTCTCAGTTTCATCGGCAGGGAGAGAGACTTTGGGCTCTGTGTCAACATAATCAGCTTCGCGGCAAAGAACACCGTCAATTTCTCTATATTGCTTCTTTGCCAGATCTATAAGATCATCTGCAATAGAGCGGGCAAAAATGCTGTTTATATATTTTGAGAGATCTGCAAATGTTACAATAGGGGAACCGCCAAGCTCAGGTCTCTGGGCTTCATCGGTAACAGGAAAATATATTCTGCCGTCCTCGGCGGCGATCTCAATATTGAGATCAGCGGTGAGAGTACCGTTTTCTGCCCAGTCGACAACCTCTGCAGCTTTGTTATATTGATATTCGATCATTTCAAGAGCTTTTTCATTCTCAATGGGAATACGCAGAGATTCATCCGGTTCGATATCTGCAGGCTCTGTTTCTACCGGTTCGGTGTCTGTAACCGGAGCGGCAGTCTCGGTCTCAGTATCGGCAACAGTTTCTGTACCTGTATCAATTTCACTATCAGCGCCTGTATTATCGCGGCAAGAAGTCAAAAGTGCGGCAAAAAGCACGCAGAAAAGGATGATTGCTGTGAATAATCTGATTTTCATTTTGCATTCTCCTTTATAGGTTTCTTGATATTATACCACAAAGCCTGCCTTTTGTCAAGGATTACACACCTTTGCGAGTTATTTATATCTTTTCGCATTATAGGCGAGCAGCTCCTCAAGTGACATTTTGCAGGGTATGAACAAACGGCCGTTTACGGTCGATTCATCATATGATCCATAGAGATATTCCAGCATGCCCTCAAGGTCATAGGCTTCAGCGGCGGTAACTGTTTTTTCGGGAACAAGATTTATACCGTTTTCACTTATCTCCACACTTCCGTATTCTCTGCACATCTCGTCCTTACCGCGGCAGTAGCGGAGAATATATTCACACTGATCTTCATATGCTACGGGATATCTTCTCGGTCTTTTAATATAAGAGAGCTTGCCGTCATATTCAATGAAAAATTGGGTTTTGATTTCATCTTGTTCGTTTTCTGTTTCCGGGTAAGCATAATTATCAAAGTGAACCGCGCCGCTTTCTGTCAAAATTACCGTTTGCCCGCTTTTTGAGAAGAAGAAACAGTCATTTGTCATATAAGCGAGGGTGGTACTGTTTCCGTAAAGCTCGATGGGCGCTTCAAAGGTAAAAGTATTTCCAAATGCCGAAACCGAGCTGGCAAATACGGATTTTTGCTTTGTCTGCGGTGATAAATTATATTCTTCCGAAAAAACATCAAATCGTGCTTCCTCTACCGTGACGGTGGAAATATCAAGCTCGCCATAAAGCCCAGCCTCATAGCAGGTGAAGAAATTCTGCCATGATACCGGCTCGCCGTTGCCTATGGTGTTTTTAAAGGAAACGGTATTCCCCGCAACAGTCACCTTTGAAGGATAAACCGAGGGACGGGTCGAACCGTAAAAATTCAGCTCTTTTGCATCTGTCTTAAGAGCGTCAAAGCCCGAGAAAGCAAGACCGCTTGCCTGACCGAAGGTGTCTTTTGTATAGTTATAAAAAAGCGTGAACGGATTTGTGCTGTCCTCCACCTCCACCTGCAAAATAAATATCACATCTCCGTTGTGATGAAAAATACCGTCAATTGTCGGCAAAACATCTGTCTTCTTTTCATTTTTCAGGCTTTCCGATACCTTTTCTGCCACAGAATTTATATCTATCCCGAGAATTTCAGAATATTCCTCCGAGGAATAAAGCCTGTCGCTTTCAATATCGAGATAAATACTCGCAGTGAGAAGCGGATTTATCTCGTCATTGGGAATGTCAGCAATGCATGTAACGGAAAGAATTCCGTTATTTTCGGAATATGTATAGTCTATGACCAGTCTTTCGGATATGTCCGTCTCTCGGTTCATATATTCATTGTAGACCTCTGTGAATTTTTCCGATATTGCCTCGTTTATCTTCGCGGCATTCTTTGAATCTGTCTCGAGAGAAATCAGTCTCACATATCGGCTGTGCTCACCGTCGTTTATGCTTTCGTCTGTGTTCTTAACAACGCAAAAGCTTACCTGCTTTGCTCTGCAGCCGCAAAAAAGCAAAAGTATTACCATAAAAACAGCTAAAATAACAAAGTATTTTTTCAAAAGATCACCCCTTTTTTATTTTATCACAGATCGGTGATGATTGCAAGTGAAAGATTATATTTAAAGATTAATGATTGACTTTAAAGCAATTTTGTTGTATAATACTAAGGTAACCGAGCCGAGCGGTCGCGTGATATGTCGCCGAAAGGTATTATCATGAGGAAAGTCCGGGCTTCGCAGGGCAGGATAACTGATAACGTCAGCCGAGGGTGACCTTAGGGAAAGTGCAACAGAAATAAACCGCCTATGCGTATTCGCAGGCAAGGATGGAAAGGCGAGGTAAGAGCTCACCGGCATTTTGGTAACAAAGCGCGCAATGTAAACCCTATCCGAAGCAACACCGCATGCGGACCGTTTGCCCGACATATGTCCGCGGGTGGCAGAATGTATTACATTCGAGCGCCGTGGCGACACGGCGCACAGATTGATGATCGCTCAAGACAGAACCCGGCTTACAGGCTCGGTTACTTTTTTTAAATCTATTCGCTTTTGCAGAAAAGCTACTCGAATTAAATCTTGTTTAACAGCAGAAAGGAAAAAACAGAATGACCGATAAGTGTATGCCATATCCGAGAGTTTGCGCCCACAGAGGCTTTAACACAGTAGCTCCCGAAAACACAATGCCGGCTTTCGGCGCCGCAGTCTCAATGGGTGCAGAAGAAATAGAATTTGACATCTGGGCTACAAAAGACGGAGAGCTTGTCACAGCCCACGACCCTAATCTGGAAAGAGTTTCAAACGGAAGCGGGTACATAACATATCATACTCTCGCTCAGCTTAAAGAGCTTGATTTCGGAAGCAGATTCAGCGAAAAGCTGAAAGGTCTCAAATTGCCGACCTTTGAGGAGATACTAAAGCAATTTGCGGGCAGAGTGATTATGAATATCCATGTTAAAATATGGGATGCGCTTGATGATCCCGAAAACGACATTGATCCGAGATATGAGCAAATAGCTGAGCTTATCAAAAAATATGATTGCGAGCAGCATGTGTATTTTATGACTACGCATACAGAAAGTCTTTGCGAAATGCGAAAGCTGCTGCCCAAAGCTTCATATTGCCAAGGCTCCCAAAAGGGACAGGGGGGCAACGACCTGATGGTGGAAAGGGCGATCGAAAACGGCTTTGATAAGGTGCAGTTCGTTGTCTGGAGACCTATAAAGAAAGAAATGATAGATCTTGCTCACTCACATGGGATCATGTGCAATGTGTGTCAGGCAAATGACGCCGAGAGCGCAAAAGAGTTTCTCAGGATGGGAATTGATACCGTAATGACCGACGATTTCCATCTTGTGCGTGAGAGCATAAAGGAGTTTTTACCCGAAAAATAATTGATACAAAAACAGTGCTGTCTCCCAAAGCGGTGAGACAGCACTGTTTTTATTGCCTTGAGCTTGAAGCATTATCTATACTCAAAGCTTTTTGCATTTTTATAAGATAAAGCTTAAAGCTCCTGTGCCTTGATCTGAGGAATGCGAGAGACGATAACGGCGCAGACAGCAGTTATAATTATCTCGGGTATCATGTAGAGCCCGTTATATACGATTGAATAGAAAACAGCCAGAATCTGTCCGTCAAGTGCACCGAGTATCTTTGCGCCAAGCTCGGGATAGAAGCTTTCTGTGAAGAACCATTCGGCATAAGAGCCGTAGAAGATATATCCTGACAAAATATGGGAAAGATACCTTGCGGAAAGCGCTACGATACAGCCCAGGGTAAGCCCAAGGGTCTTATTATTGATTTTCCTGAAGCAGCCGCCGATGCAGAGAATTCCGTAAGCAACGATATAGTCAAGAAGAATAATGGAAATCGCGGCAAAAATCGGCTGTCCTCCATCGTCAATAGGCAGGAAAAGAGCAAGAATTACAGAGGATTTGCCCATCATAAGATCCAGCACTATTTGGATCGCCGCATATGTAAGAGATGTAAAAGCTCCCCATTTGAGCCCATAAATATAGGCTATGATAACTATGGGAAGCATACTTGCAACCGTAAAGCTTCCGCCATAGGTAAGGCTCAGCCCGGGAATGAGACCGCATATGATGGCAAGGGCGGTAGCAAGTGCTATCATTACTGCGCTGAGTGTAAGACGGTGTGTACTGAATTTTTTGTTTGTATTCATTTTGAATACTCCTTTCTTTGCATATGTGAAAAGGCAGCCCCACGAATAGACGTGTAGCTGCCATAAAAATGCAAAAAAATCAAACAACTTCCTACGCCGGTATTATCCGTATCAGGTTATAAGGGTTCGGATCACTCCGTCTCAGCCAAAGGCACCCCCGCGTGTGACTGCGGTCACATATTTAATTTACGCGTTTATTATACCATCTTATGCTATATTTGTCAAGTTATTTAGAAAAATTTCACAATATTGGGATTTAATTGACAAATGGCGGTATTTATGCTATAATTCATATAGACAACACAAGGGAGGTTATATTATGAAAAATAAAATTTGCTTTCTGCTTTTGACGGTGCTTTTATGCTTTAGCGCAGTATCCTGCGGGGATTCCAAAATAACATATTCATTTGAGACGCTGATGGAAGAGCATGTCGTCGACGGCGAATTTAACCGTGATGTAAATATTCTTCAGATAAAAACCAATTCACAGCATATGAACAGTATAAACGAAGCCATATCAAATGATCTCAATGCAAGGCTTGAGGATTACATGAACGGTGCTCCTGTTGATTGGCAGCATCTTGTTATTGACACGACCTATGCGGAAAAAAACGGCGTACTCTGCATCACTGCCATAGCAAATAATGCCCCTACTACATATGTTGCTCCCATCATAACGAGAAGTGTCTATCTTGACCTTGAAAACGACACACTTTATACCTTTAAAGAATACGCGAAAAGCATAGGAATAGATCTCTCTGCACTTGAAGACGAGATTGGCAGTAAGCTTTCTGACTTGTATGCGGAGTTTAACGAATATTCCTTTGATATAGAAGGTGTTTTTTACAGGGATGATGATATGATGTTTATAGTACAGGAAAAAACAATATCGGCAGGTGGCTGTCTCATACTTGAATCAAACTCAACATCTTTTTATGATTATACCGCTAAAGAGCTTATTCCCGCATCATCCTCATTATTCGAGGGTTTTCAAGCACTTGAATAACAAAAAATACATCGAAAGGGTTATCTCGCAAAATTAGTGAGATAACCCTTTTATTATCTTTTAGGTTTAAAATACTGATAAAGATTGCAGGGTATCATGCCGTTATATAGCTTACGCTTTTTATCGGCACGTCTGCCGTAGAGACGTTCAAATTCCTCCGAGGAGGTAAGAACGTATATCTGCCAAGGATCAAATGCCGCGAAATTCTTACCGATTGCACGGTAAAGCTCGTTTATCTGCTGAGGGGTCATCAGCCTTTCGCCATAGGGCGGATTACAAACTATAGTTCCGCGTCGGTCGGGCTTTTCTATCTTCCTTGCGTCAGCTTTAAAAATCCTGATAATATCAGAAACCCCGGCTCGCTCCGCATTAGCTTTTGCATATTCCAAAACCTCGGTATCAATATCCGAAGCCCATACCTCAAAATTGTTTGTCTTTATCTTAGCGCATGCTTCCCGTTTTGCATCTTCCCATGAATTCTTTGGCAAACAGGCAAATTTTTCACCGTCAAAGGAACGCAGAAGTCCGGGCGCGCGGTTAGTCATTATCATTGCCGCCTCGATGGCGATAGTTCCCGAGCCGCAGAAGGGATCCCAGACAAGACCCTCCTCGCGCGGTCTTGAGGTCAGCGCCAATGCCGCCGCAAGGGTCTCACGAAGGGGCGTCGCGCCTGCCGCAGGGCGGTATCCGCGCTTATGAAGAGGTGTTCCCGAAGTATCTATCATCAAAGCTGCAACATCCTTGAAAAGGAAGAATTCTATCTGGTATTTTGTGCCCCTTTCGGGAAGTCTTTCAATGCCGTATTTTGTGCCAAGTCTCTTTGCAACCGCTTTTTTTATGATGCTTTGGCAATCGGGAACAGAGAAAAGAGAACTCTTTATCGAATGTCCCTTAACAGGAAAAGCGTCATTTTTTCCGATATAATCTTCCCAGGGCAGATCGTATGTTCCGTCAAAAAGCTGGGTAAAGCTTTCGGCTTTGAAATCTCCGATCTTGATAAAAACATGCTCGGCACATCTTAAATTTATGTTAGCTCTTGCGGCATCCTCAGGAGCCCCCTCAAAGGTGACTCTGCCGTCAATTGTCTCAATACGTCGGCAACCGAGAGCATCGATCTCCTCGCCAAGCAGTTTTTCAAGTCCAAAAAGACAGGTGGCAACAAATTGCATTTATAAATCCTCATTTCCGATCGTTATACGATAATTATACAACCGCGCGGCGTTTTTGTCAATCATCTTCCGAACGATCCGCGCCGAAAATCACCCCCGAAGCAATGATATTGCCGTTTTTCTTCACAGTTATCCTCTTTCCTATAACGTCTCGGGCGGAAAAGCGGTCGGTAAGAAAGGTGATCCTTCCCTCTCCGCATCGGGTAAAGATCGGCGGCAGATTTGCGGTTATATTTCTGTAACGGCTGTTGCGCTTCTCTTCTATCTCGAGAAAGCAAGGCTCATAATCCTCGCTAAGAAAGGGCAAGGAAGAAAGCGAGGCTTCAACAGCAGTTCCCATAGGAGTTGCATAAAAGCCTATTCTCCCCGCCTCGCTCTTATCTCCTTGAATAATTATTTCCGAAATCGCGCAGGGCTTTCTGTCGCGCAAAAGCGCATCGTAAGTAACTCCGCACCCCCGCATAGGCGCAAAACGATACGGCAAAATAGTTCTCTCTGTCATTTTCGATACCTCATATGATTTTTTTGCCAAAGGCGTTAATATTATTATATTCGTAAGGCAATGAAAAAATGATCGAAATTTCGGAGAAAACAAATATTTTTTTGAGAAAATAACCCGATGGATGATCTGCAAAATCCCATCGGGTTATTCTTGATAATTCTTTTTACGGTTTCTTATACGAATGAGCCCGTATATCCCCAGAACCGTCAGTCCTCCGAGAAGCGAGCCTGCAAAATCCTTAATAACGTCAACCACCTCCGCGGCTCTGTCGGTCAGCATTTGCAGACTTTCATCAGCAACTCCGAGGATAAGACATATAAAGAAAGGCAAATATACCGAAAGCGAAAGAGGCTTCAGCCCCGCAAGAAGCAACAACAGCATAAATTCAGCTCCCAGAAGGGCAAATTCAAATGCATGAGCCAAAGAACGTAAAAATCCTTCGATCTCACCCTTTTGAAGCTTATTATCCGCTATCGCGTTATGCACAGGGGGCAGCTTTTCAACGATCTCCGTAACTCCTTTGCTGTCATCAGTTGACTCTTCAACATTCTTAAGAGAATTTCCGAAAATGAAAACAAGGGTAAGGATTATAAGTATTGAATCGATTATTATAGCAGCGATCCTTTTTTTAGTCATATGAACTCCTTATTCTCGCATTATTATCTCAGTATTTGTTCTATTCTAAGCAATTTACGGTATTTCAGAAAATAAAGCCGTATAAGCATAGAGAGGGCGATATCATAAGCCACGAATGTAATATTACCAAGAACGAAAAGCGCAATAATATACCATTTTGTCATATCGGGTATCGAAAGCACGAAAACCGCGAGCAGAACCATTATTCCCATAGCGATATTGAAAACAGCTATCTTTAATATCCATTCAGCGGCGCGGCTTTTTGTTCGCTCAAAGAAGCACTTCAGCATTGGATAATAGCCTGCAAGGCATATATATATCAGTGCGCCGAATTTCTGCGGCAATATAAGAAAGGATATTGCTCCCGTCACTCCGAAAACGAGCCAAGGATAAGCACCGCCTATCTCCACAAGAGCCATGACACATATCATAGATGCAATGCAAGCCATAGATATATCGAGCACCTCAATTATTGCACCGAGATACATAAGCACAACTCCAAGTGCACTGAAAAGAGCACAAAAAGCGATCTTTTTGCTCTTTTTAATATTCCTTTTAGGCAGAAAACTGCCAAAATCGATTCTTATTCTGATAGGTGATGGCAAAGCATTATCTCCTTTCGGATTTTATCAGCAGCATCTGATAAGATCGCCGCCGCAGCATTCGCAAAGGCAGTCAGCACAGATAAGAGATGAGCATATATCGCATCCCGAGCAAGAACTGCCCGAATACCCGCCCGTATTCATTCCGCCTGTATTTCCATAGGAACGCATGCGCATTCTCATAGTGGCATACTCAGCATTGGAAGGATCCATGGTGCAAGCAGTATCGAAATATCTTGAAGCATCAAAGCTGTTTCCGCGCTTGAGCTCGATACATCCCATCAGGACATGCCATTCCGCGCCTCTGTCGGCAGTATCGGTCTGAGAAAGAATACTTTCTGCCTGAGCAAAATCTCCTGAATTTATAAGAACTCTCACTCTTGCAAATTTCGAAGAGCCGCCTGAAGTATTTCCATAGTCGGTATAAGGTCTGTAATAACCCTGACCTGTGCCCGAAGAGCCCGATGCGCGCATCTTCTGTATCTCTTCGTAAGCGGCGTTGACTTCCTTCATCTTCTCTTCCGCAACATCGGCAAGGTCACTTTCGCGGTATTTATCGGGATGGTATTTTCTTGCAAGCTCTCTGTAAGCTTTTTTAATATCCTCGTCGGTAGCATTCGGCGAAACTCCGAGGATCTTATAAGGATCTGTCATTGATTATCTCCGTTTTCAAAAATTGTTTCGTTATTTAATTTTCCGTTTTCGTAAATCACCGATCTTGTCATTCTCGGCAGTCCTTCTGTGATCATATTGCGAAGCAGTCCTTCAAGATCGCGTCTGCCGTCAAAGCTCAGCAGATCCAATGCCGCTCCCGCCTTTGAGAGAACTCCGAGCATAGCTGCTTCGATATCCATTTTCTTTTCGTTATCAAGCTCTGAGCCATCAAAAAGAAGAAGAAACGGATTATAGCTTTTCCTTTTTCTGTCATCCTCAATATCATCAAGAGCATCTATGAGATATATCCAGCGTCCGATAGCCATTCCGAGCGAAGAGGCTATAAGCTTCTTTTCCTCGTCCTCTATTCCGTGGGACGCAATATCTGCCATAAGTGTTCCGAAAACAGCCGCGGGACGGTCAGCAGAACGAATCCTTTCCCTCTCAAGCTTATTAAGCTCATAAAGATGCAGTTTTATCTTTTCGTCAAGATCGGAATATCCGCTTTTCGCTTTTTTATAGGCTCCCGAAAAGATGCTACGCATAAGGAACGCGCCTATTCTTTTTAGTCCTTTTTCATCATTAATATCATCGGAAAATTTATGCCTTGTCAGAAGAGTACCCGCATGTGCGGAATAGCGCGAGGCTTCGCAGGATCTCATAACAAGACGTTTTTTTAAAGGGTGAACAAAACAACGCTTCTTTTCAAATTCGGGTATCTCCCCCGTCAGCGCAAGTCGGATCAGAACAAGAAAGGTAATGTCATAACTGAGCGTCATGCGTGAAAGCATACCGGTTTCATCGCGCATAGAACGGCAAAGACCGCAGTATGCCGCCCGATAATACTGATTCTCTATCATTCTTAGCTCAGGCGTATATGGCTTTACATATCCGAACAAAAACGTCACCACCTTTAGGACTATTATTTTATTTTAATACATATTATAGCATTTTACATCAATTATTTGTAAACTTTAAATGCACGAGTGTTAAATTTTTGCTTTTTGCAAAAACGGGAGACCGAAATCTCCCGTTAAATCATTTTTTCTTGACAAATCCCGGCACTTGTGCCACGATGATGGCAAGGAACACAAGTCCGCATCCTATAAGCTCGCGCCCCGACAGGCGTTCATTTAGAATCATCCAACCTCCGATAACGGCAAAAACGCTTTCAAGGCTCATAAGTATCGAAGCTACGGTTGGATCTGTATGCTTTTGTCCAACGACCTGGAGAGTATAAGCCACTCCGCTTGACATGATTCCGAGATAAAGAATGGGAAGGAGCGAGTCAAGCACTGCACTAAAGCTCGGCTCTTCAAAGATCAGCATTGATATAAGCGACAAAGTACCCATGGTGAAAAACTGGATGCAGGAAAGCAAGATCCCGTTATTTTTCGCAACAAAATGATCGACCACAAG
>JAFTXK010000145.1 GCA_017461635.1 Clostridia bacterium
AGCCCTCAATTGAGTTTTCGGGATAAGCTGAGGGCCATCCGCGGTGTCCGGCAACAAAAATATTGTTTTTATTAAGTGTCCAGTAATTCATTTTACCGATTCCTTTCGTTTTTTCGTATATTATAATACTTTTTTTCGGTAAATGATCAAATGTGAAGATTTTTGTTAATTAACTATTCTTGTAACATTATCCCAATGTGATAATTTCGACATCCTTTGAGGTGCAGACAACAAACTGATAATTCCTTTCATATTTTGAGGGAAGCATGAGACAAAAAGTCTTTTTGGAACTCTCGATGGCGGCGCGGCGTACATTTGTCTGCGCTTCGCTCCAGTCGGTTACTCTTTTGTCATTAAAACCGCTGGAGGAAATGAACGCGATATCAAATCTGAAATTTTTTATATAAGCCTCTGCTTCGCTTCCAACCACGCATCTGTCCTTTGGAACATGGTTTCCGCATACCATTTTGCTTCTTATTCCTATCTTGCCAAGCTCCATCAGCACCTTTGTGGAGTTTGTTATCACCTGAAGATCTTTGAAATCAGCCAGCAGGGGTACGATATTGAAGCAGGTCGATGAGCTGTCGATAAAAATCAGCATACCGTTTCGTACATACTGTACTGCTTTTTTTGCAAGAAGGATCTTGTCATTTTTCTCGCTGTTTTCTCTCAGGTCTATGGGTACGATTACAGTTTCAGGATTGATCGCGATTCCTCCGCGAAACTGTGTGATGATTCCCATTTTTTTTAGATCGGAAATATCCCGTCTTATTGTCATCTGGCTAACATACAGCATGTCTGCGATATCGGAAATCGACATGCTGCCGTTTTTGAGCATACTTATTATTTGTTTTTGCCTTTCGGTGTATTCCATTTTATACCTCCGTGCATTTTATTGCTTCATTAATAATATATTACCATAAAATTTTAATTTTGTAAAGTGATATTATGAGATATTCGGATATATTTGCGTTTTTGCGGGTCAATTATGCTTTCTGTATTCTGCAGGAGAAAAGCCTGTGGCTTTTTTGAACATCGTTGAGAAATAATATATATTCTCAAAACCAAGCAGTGAAGATATTTCGGTGATGGTTTGGTTGGTTCTTGTGAGATTCCATTTTGCGTTTTCAATAAGGATCTCGTTTTTATATTTTATGGGAGTTTTTCCGGTATAGTTTTTAAAGCTTCTTATAAACTGTGATTTGCTTAGATGGCATATACGGGCATAGTCATCAAGGGTCATGGAGCTGTTATTTATATCGCTCATTAAAGCTATTACTTTATCAAGTCTTGCGTCATTCGCCTCATTTTTTCTGACGATAGCGGTGAGAAGGAGATATAAATGTGCATTCATAGCTTTGTTATAATGCTTTTT
Organism: Clostridia bacterium; assembly: GCA_017461635.1. Classification (GTDB taxonomy): domain Bacteria; phylum Bacillota; class Clostridia; order Oscillospirales; family CAG-272; genus SIG710. The sequence goes on from JAFTXK010000145.1 coordinate 1,376, forward strand.
CTTAATTACTATCTCTTCTATTATATTTTCAAAATATTTGCTGAAATTCGTTTTTGAATGATCTACAAAGCTATCGGTAAGCCCCAGATCATTAACAAGCTCATGCGATTTTCTGCCCGAAAAATGAAGCCAATATACTCTGGTTTCGGGGTCATGGTGGTAGATATACCTATATGGATCTCCCGAATAAAAATATACAAGGTCACCTGCGGAAACGGAATATTCCTTATCCTTGATATAAACTGTACAGTTACCTTCTGTGAAGTATAAAATATGGAAATTGACCTCGTTATTGTTTTTTGATCTTCTGGGAATATCTGTTTGGTTTATGATATCATAGCCGCAGCCTATAACAAAAATGTCTTTGTCGATATCATGTCTGTCAGGCGGGAAAGTCCAACTGAATTTTGATAGCATTATATTCTCCTTATGCGCATTAATTATAAATATACAGCAATATTTTCGATTTACATTTGACATTATATCATATATAATTATTTTTAGCAAGACAATTTTTCACAAATATTGTTAAAATTATCCATGAAAGGGAATTTCAGCAATTTGAAAAGAGAAAGGGGAACTTTATGAAAAATTTTTTAGTGAAGGTTTTTGTCTTTATTTTGGTGCTTTCGGCGCTCTCTTTATCGGCCTTTGCAAGTGAAGGGGAGACGGAAGAGCCCGTCTATCCCACCGAAGGTTATGTCTATAACAGCGAGGGCAAAGAGACAAACATTAAATGGACAATTACAACCGAGAACGAGCTCAATGTCTGCCGATTCGAGATAGACAAGACGGCTACTGATAAGGTTCAGTCCACCGTTGTCGGCGCATATACAGCCGAGGGAAAGAAGTGCGGCTGGAGTAACAATAAGGATGTCCCGTGGTACTATGACGGTCAGGTCAACAAGATGGTATTCGGTGAGGGTATCACCTCGGCAGACGGCGGAGTATATATGGTTATTTCCAGAATATACACCATTGAGGTATCGAAGGATTTTAAAAAGACAGGTTGGGCGACCTTTGAGGCGAATGCAGGTCTTAAGACCTTCTATGTTACAGGCAGCGAAGAGGTTACGGGTCACGGAGATTTTTCTTCTATGACCGAGATCGGCTCATATTGCTTTGACGGTTCTAAATTCGTTACAGCCGATTTCAGCGGAAGCCTCAAGGATATACCCGCAGAGTGCTTTAAGAACAACAAATTTAAGGAGATAGTTTTCCCCGCGAATATCGAAAGCATTTCCGAAAGGGCGTTCGTAAGCAATGCGAGCCTGCAGAAGGTCACATTTGAAAATGCCGGAATAAAGATCAATGCAACCGCTTTTGATAAATGTAATCAGCTCTTTACCATAATCGGTCATAAGGGCTCAACTGCCGAGACCTTTGCAAGTGAAGGCGGATATGAATTCGTTGATATCGAGACAGGCGAAGTCCTTATCGTAGGCACAAGAAAGGTTGAGAAGGATCCTGCTGCCATCATGGCTGAATATCCCCTTGAAGAAGCTGATGACAGCGGACTTCTAACGGGTGAATATAACGGTTCTACCATCATCAATACATATTGGGCATATTTTAAGGATTCTAAGACGATTGTTTTCATCAACAATGCTTCGGGATATAACGAAACGGGCAATGGAAACAGCAAATCCGACAGCCCGACAAAGTATACCGAATATAAATTCGAGGCAGAGCATGTTATTATCGGCACAGGTATTCATAAGGTCTCTCAGCGTGCATTTGAGGGCTTCAAGGCACTCAAAACCGTTGCTATCGGTACTAATATAGCGCAGATAGACCAGTATGCTTTCCATAACTGCACATCTTTGACATCGATTTATAAGCTTGGACAGGAGCCTGTTGAGAAAACCGCTAACATGACCATGGTAAGCAAATATTCAGCAGGTGTTCTAAAGAATACAGGTATTGAAACGGTCAACATCAAATCCGGTGTTAAGGCGGACGCGCTCAACGATATCGCTTTTATAGGCTGTAAGAATATCGTTGCAACTGTTGATGAGGCGATGATCGAATTCGCAAAGTCGAATTTCTATAATCTTATTAATATAGACGATGCCGGTGATGTTTATGAATATTATAAATATATAAATCCGGATACGACCGTTGCGGGAGCATCCTCCATCGCTTCCTTTGATAAGGAAACGGGAACTCTCACCATTCTCGGCTCGGGCGATATATATGATATTGTAAACTACTATGGCGGTGGTTCAAAGCAGCAGCCCTGGTTCAGCTTTAAGCAGGATATAAAGAAGATCATTATAGGTCCAAAGATCACTTATATCGGCAAATATGCTTTCTGTCAGTGCAGAAATCTTGAAGAGATCGAGCTTCCTGCTTCCGAGATCGCTATAGGTGCGGGCGCATTTGAAAAATGCTACAATCTGAGATCTGTATATGTTTCGGGAAGCGAACCTGTGCTCGGCACATTCGATCTGCGCACTGTTCCGGCTATCGATTCCTGGACATTTGCTTATAACTATCTCGTTGTGAATCCCATTATAAGTGATAAGGTTACCGAGATCGGCTCCTCTACTTTTGAGGACTGCATGAATCTGGCAACTGTTTATGGAGTTCCGGGCTCTTATGCCGAGACCTTTGCTTCCGAAAAGGGTTATGCATTTGCGGATATCTCCGTAGAGACACCTCTGCCGAAGCTTGCAACTCCTCCCGAAATGAATCAGGATGAGAAGGAAAAAGCAGAAAGAGAAGCAGGGGATACCGAGGCTGTGGAAACAGAGCCCATAGAGGAAATCAAGCCTCTTAAGTATCATTTTATCATTGATGCTCCGGATGCTCCCACGGCTTCCGATGTTCAGAATGAAAGCAATAGCGGATCTTTGATGATCTATATCATCATCGGTGCCGCCGCGGCTGTTGTGATCGCTGTTTTGGCAGTTATCATTATCGGCAAAAAGAAGAAATCCAAGTAATGACGGAAAGGAGTAAGAAAATGAAAAATACTGTAAGAATTCTTTCTGTAATTTTAACTCTTATCCTTGCCATGGCTCTCTTTACCGCTTGCGGTGAAGAGCCCGATGGAGGCAAGGTCAGTACTATAGAAGGTGCGGAGATAGCAGAGGACGGACTTCCGATACTCCATGTTACCGAGATCAAAAATATCGCGGATTATAAGCTTATCCGATCCGAGAACGCAAGTCAGGCTGTCATAGATGCTTTTTCGGCACTTCGTACGGCTCTCAGCGATTTTTGCGGTTCTCAGATAAAGCCCGGTACAGATTTTGATACCGCGGCGCAGTATGAGATACTTGTGGGTGAAACAAACCGCACAGAAAGCAAAAATGCAAATTCCGATCTTACCGAGAAGGAATATCTCATCAAGATGGAAGGCGATAAGATAGTTATTGCGGGCGGAAGCGATGATTCTCTCATAAGTGCGATAAACGAATTTACCGAGTATTTTCTTACCGACGGCAAGGTTCTCGTGCCCACAGGTGCTGGTTTGCTCTATTCCCCAAATTATGAGTTTGATAAGATTTCTATTGACGGAAAGGATATTTCCGAATTTAAGATCTATGCCGTTCAGCCAAACTGCTCTGCGCGCCTCAGCGAGAATATAGATCTGATCTACAGCGGTCAGAAGGTTGAGATCGCCGAAGAGCTGAAGGAGGGTGAAGGACCTTATATAGTTCTTGATGCCGTAAGCCTTGATTATACCTCATATAAGGCAGAGGTGAAGGACGGAAATCTCTATGTCAGCGGTTCTTTCAAATCCTGCATAGAATTCCTCGATTATTATGTCAAGAAGGGCGATAAGGACGTAAATATCACAGGAACTATTGAGGGGAAGCTTGATGCTCCTGTGCTCTATGACAAGGCTCAGCTCATGAGCGTGCTTCAGACGGTTTATAACGGTGAGAATGTTATTCTCGGCGAGCAGATAAATCATAAGGAGATGCCGGCGGAAACACTTTCGAAATTCAGCAAGGCAACCGGCGCGAATCCCTCTATTCTCGGTCTTGACCTTGCTTGCTATGGCATGGAGCTTCCGACTGCAACTCCCGAGGAGATCAGCGAGATCTTCTGCGAGCTTGTCGAATATGCTGAGGGCGGCGGAATTATCACAATAAGCTCTCACTTTGCAAATCCCACAGGTAACTGGGGAGATCAGGCAATGGTAAGAGGTCAGCTTGGCGGCAAGGAGGCTTGGGATCAGCTTCTTACCGAGGGCAGTGAGCTCAACACTATTTTCACCGAGGAGGTCGTTCTTGACGGCGAATTCCTTAAAGCTTTCAACGATCTCGGGCTTTCCATAATCTGGAGACCCTTCCATGAGATCAACTCCGGCTGGTTCTGGTACAGTATCGCCGAGAGCGGAAAGACACTTGATGCCGAATACGCTGTAAGACTTTGGACATATGTTTATGATATTTATGCCGAAATAGGTCTGGATCAGCTTGTTTGGGAGTATTCTCCCAATAATGACAATAGTTGGATCAGCGTTGAATATTGCTATCCGGGTGACGAATACTGCGATATCGTAGGACTTGACTGGTACACAGACGGCGGATACGAGATTGACGGCAAGGGCAAGAGCTATTCAAAGCTGATGAACTATGAAAAGATTACAAATATCTGCGAATTTGGTATAGGCGGTCCCCTTGAAAAGAACAACAGAACCGAGCAGGAGTTGACCTTCAGCTGTATGGATTTTACATCCCTTGTTCAGACGATAATGAACGATGGTTATAAGATCGGTTATGTTCTTACATGGACTTCTCGCGATTCGGTTGATTGGTGGGGAGAAGGAGAGAAAATGATGCAGACGGGAGTGTTCCTTTCTCAGCGCGATATGCTTTCTCTCTTTGATGCTGAAAGAAGCAAATAATTGTTAGCGAGACCGCAATTTTTACATTTTTGTTTTTTTTATTTTCTTAACTTCCTTTCATGTTATCCTCAATTCATGCGAGTGTGAAAATTGCGGTTGATTTTTTTGTAAGAAATAAAACAATAATTTATCGAATAGTTAGTTATTCCCTCATGAGATCCTTCGCCGAGGCTCAGGATGAAAAAGAGGAATTGTTAACTAGTTTCCTACTGTTAGATTAACAGTGATTTAACGTAGAAAAATTGCGAACAGCGCAGTACTGTCATCCTGAGGCTCGACGAAGGATCTCATAGGCTGTAACTTACTTCTCTTCGACAAATTCCTATTTATCAATTGTCAATTTTATATCAAAATTGAAAATAAATTTTAAAGAAAGGTAAAAAAACAATGAAAAGAAAACTCAGTTTGATACTTGGCATTCTTCTTATAATGACAAGTATGGCTATCGGTGCTTTTGCGGCAGAGGAAAGCATCGAAGGCTTTAGCTTTGCTCCAAACGAACTTTGGGAAGTTGAAAACTCCTTCAACGAGCTCCCACTGAGATATGAAGCAAAGATCTATCCTACAGATACCACCGTGGAATCCGTTATTATCGGTAACTACTGCAAGTCCTATGACTCAGGCTTTGACCTTCGTCTTGCGGAAGGCGGTATACCGAAGCTCTATCTCAATAATTCAAAGGGCACAATTAAGCTCACTCTTCTCTTTGAGGATGTTGTGATTCCTGCCAATGAGTGGAGCGAGATTGCTGTCGAATATGATTCGGCAAATACCACTGCAAAGTGCTATGTCGGCGGCACTCTCAAGAGTACCATCGATCTCACAGACAAAACTCTTCCGACAGTAAGCCCCGATCATAATATCATTGTGGGTGGTAACAGAGTTATAAACTCGAACGGCACACATAATGAATCCTATTTCAGAGGCTATATCGAGAGTGTTGCACTTTATACCGATGTAGCAGGCACAGCCCCCATGTTCAAATACGTCGTCGGCGGAGAGGGCAACACTGCTACTCTTATGAAGGATCAGAGCGGTGCGGGCAATGACGCTATCCATTCTGATGTTTGGTCTGAGACCTCGGGGATTGAGGACAGCGGCGAAACATACGCATATAAATTTGCCGTTGTGGGCGACCCCCAGACAATGGCAAATGCAGACCGCACAGGCGGAACGACATATTATACCGATATGTATAAATGGATCGTCACACAGAACCCAAATTACGTAATAACTCTTGGTGATATCATACATAATGGCGCAGACGGCGAGAGCGCAGCCGCAACTGCCGAATGGGCTATTGCAACTGAGGCACTCGGACTTCTCGATGCGGCAAATATCCCCCATTCAGATATAAAGGGTAATCATTGCACACGCGCGCAGGTAAATAAATATCTTCCTTACGCAAAGTATTATAATGCTTTTGAGGAACAGGGCGTTAAGACCATTTGCTATGAGGAATCAATGCTCAATGCGGCACATCTTTTCACAGTAAACGATGTAAACTATATGGTATTCGCTCTTGACTACGGCCCCAGCGAGGCTGTGCTTGGCTGGGCAGGTCAGCTTTGCGAGATCTACAGCGATTATAATGTTATCGTAACTACTCACTCCTATCTTGGCCGAGATGGTACGACACTTGCAGCTGATGATGCCGGTGATGCAACCGAGGCAGAAGGGTTCACAACCGGTGATGAGGTCTATGATTGGTTTATAGATAAGTATCCGAATATCGTCATGGTTCTTTGCGGTCATATCGCACATGATAATGTTGTTGTAACACAGAGAACCAACTCTGCAGGAACAAAGGTAACGGAAATGCTTATCGACTTCCAGGATGTTGACGGTAAGATAAGCACTGCTGTGGGCATGGTTAATATGTTCAATTTCTCCGCTGACGGAAAAACAGTTTATGTTGAGACATATTCCACAGCACAGAAGTCTTATTATAAGTCCATCAACCAGATCAAGCTTGAGCTTGATACGGTTGAACCCGAAAACGAGGTAACTCCCGTTTACGAAGAACAGACCGCAAGCGGCACTGTTTCGGGCTATGATTACACCGTTTACGGCGATACACTTGTTATCAGCGGCAAGGGAACAGGCGTTCTTAGCGGAACAGCTCCTGCGCTTTCGGGGATCAAGACCGTCGTTATCGAGAACTCGACAGGAATAAAGGAGATCGGCGCGTCCTTCTTTAGTGGCTATAGTGCTGTAGAGACCGTTGTAATCCCCGAAACTCTTAAAACCATCGGCTCAAAGGCATTTGCAGGTATGCCTGCGCTCACAACAGTCGCACTTTTCAATGAATATTATGCTGCTTCCGGCTTTGCCGGCACAAATATCATTGACATCGATAAGGTATTCTATCTGAGTGCAGATTCCTTCAGCGGCTCGGGCGAATCTGCAACCGCAGTTTATATTTCCGAGCATGCCGAGATCAGCGGAAATGCGGCGGCACTTATCGCAAATTCCGATGCGGTATATTATACATATCCCTCAGGCAATGCGGCACAGTATATGAGATCTCTCGGCGATGCTGTGGTTCATGAATATTACACATATGAAATGACGGGTGATAAAACACTTAAAACATCTGATACAGCATATCTTAACGGTGGACAACAGTTCAAAAATGGCGTAGAGCAGTATAATCTAACATGGAGCTTTGATATTACTACCGGTACGCTTACAGTTAAGCAGGGTAATGTCAATTCTATCAGAATGAGCGGAGGAAGCGGAGAGTTTGATAATTGGAAGAGAACTTGGAATGATCTTGTAACAACACTTTCAATTGGATCAACCGTATATTCAATGTGGGAAAGCTATGATGAATCAAATTCCGTTCCTTACGGTCTGACTAATGTTGAAACAATAAAGCTTGCTAAATCCTATCGCCTAGATGACAGACACGCTCTTACAGGCTTCTTTGAAAATATGCCTAATCTGAAGAGCATAACATGGGGATCTTCTCCCGATGTGGAGGAGGGCGTTATCGACCTAACATGGTGGTTTGAAGTAAGAAGAGCGGCATATGACGGAATGTTCAGAAACTGTACATCAATGAAAGGCATTGTATTCCCCGAGACTATTACAGTTGCGAGCACCGCGGGATATTTCCGCATCTATCCTTCAATGTTTGAAAACTGCGTAAATCTCGAAAGCATTACCATTCCTTCTTATGCGGAAGCGATTTGCGCAAACGCCTTTGCAGGCTGTACTTCGCTCTCCGAGATCACTATAAAGAGCATTGGCTTCACAGTTGAAGATAAGAGTGCATTCCCTGATCAGAAAATGACAATTTATGTTCAGACAAAGGCAGATAAGGCTACTATTGATGCCCTTGGATATGAAAATGTTGATGTAGTTGCTCTCTATGACTATTACGGAACTATGGCGAGCGGCTATACATGGACAATGACAGATGCAGGTCTCCTTACCATCAGCGGCACAGGCGACGGAACTATCACCTTTGACAGCGTTCCTACAGCAGATGATTATTCCGCAATTGCTTGGTATGAAGTGCTTGATCAGGTAACGAGCGTTGTTATCGAAGAAAGCACAGGTATTACAAGTGCTACAGCATATGCTTTCTCCAATATGCCTAATTGTACCACAATCACATTGCCCACAACCTTTACCGATTTCACCACGGACGGTCTCTTTGTAAATGACACTGCGCTGACAGCTATCACACAGCAGGGAACAGAGGCAACTGCAGGTGTTATCGACCTCCGCAGTGCAACTGCTATCAAGGCTTCGGCATTTGCTAACATTTCCTGCACGATTTGGATAGGTGATACCGCAGGTGCGACCATCGATTTCACAGGCGTGAGCAAGACAGATTCCATTAAATTCATGAGCTATCCTACCTGCGATGCGGCTGACGATGTCAGAGCATTTATTAAGGAAAGCGGAAGCACTTCTGTTACACTTTCTTATTATTCCGTAGATTTTGATTCCACCCTCGTTCGCGAAGGTGCGCAGGATGTTAAATACACTTGGGTATTTGATGAAACAACAGGTATTCTTACTATAACTGTTAATTCCGGTTATGAACTTGTTATTAATAATCAGCCCGAGAAAAATATTGTAAATATTGAGTTCCTCACATGGAAGAATATTTGGAGAGATGCCATTGTAAAGATACAGGTTACAGGTTCTCCACAGTGGGGTAAAATGCAGATCAACCATGATATGGAAGGCTTTTTCGAGCAATTGCCCAATCTTGAAGCTGTTCTTTTGACAAAAAATCTTTACCAGTGGCAGATCAATGTAGGACATTTGTTCTATAACTGTTCTTCTCTTACTACTCTTGATTGGGGTACGAGCTGGGATGGTGTTCAATACGGAACGATTGACCTTACCGGAATTACACAGATAAAGAAAGTAGACTATGCTGCTGATATGTTCAGCGGTTGTACTTCTATCACAAACGTAGATTATAACGAAACTGCTACAACAAATTGTGTTTTAGGCAGCGGAGTTTATGCTAATATGTTCAAGGATTGCACATCTCTTGTAAGCATTACTTTGCCTTCGACAGTGACTACAATTGTTGAAACCGCATTTGACGGCTGTACAAATCTTAAGAGCATAGTTCTCGAAGGCGAAACTGTTCCCACAGACCTTTCGGGTGTTCCAGATAAAGAAGGCTTCCTTGTGATCTGCTCCAGCGCTGATATGGCAACCGCGGTCAACACCGCAGGCGCATGGGAATATACAAAGGCTGTTTACTTTGACGGCAACTTTGACGGTAACATTACAATGTTCGGTTTCAATATTCGCAACAAAACATATAACGGTATAAGAGGAAATTTCAGATTTAGTACTACCGAAAATGCAATTCTCGAAGCAGCAGGCTATGAGCTTGTTGAGTACGGTACTATTTTGATGACCGAAGAGAAATATAATGAGGTCGAAGGTCCTGCTCTTACACTTACCAACGGTGTTTATACAGTAAACGCAGGTCAGAAGGTAAGAGTTTACAGCGCGGAGGATGGCTTTAAGCGCGATAACGGAGATGCAACCTACTATAAAGTTAATGGTGACCTTATCGAGTTCAATGTTTCGGTTGTAGAATTCACCTCTAACTATAATACCAATATTTATATGTGCGGATATTCGGTTTATATCGATCCTAACGGTGAAACTGTATTTACCTATAATCACTATTCCGATGATTATAAGTTCTTCAATCTCTATGATATAACTCTTGATATGTATAAGGCAGGCGCGATCAATGCATCCGTTTCCGATGATGCGGCTGTTTGGAACACTCTTCTTACAGGAGTTGTAACACTCGAAAGCGGCGATATATATAAAGAAATTCCTGCATGCGGTGCTAATGCAACTACTTATACTCCTGTAGATGATGTTACAGTTACCCTTGTAAAAGACAGTGATGGTAATTATGTTGCTATTTACAGAGGTACCGGAGATATTCCGTCAATTGGTCTATGGAATAATAATAACTGCCGCAACCAGTTGCATAATAATTTCAGTACTATAACTGTTGCAGACGGATATACTGCCATTCCCGTGCTTTCGGCTGCAGAGGCTACACTCGTTAAGACAATCATTATTGATGACGGTATCACAGCTATTAGCGGTGGAGCATTCCTGAGACTGACAGCTCCTACAACTTATGTATATGCTACAAGCGTTAAGAGCTTTGGCGAAGGAGTGTTCTTTAAAAATAGCGGTGTTACAACCATGTATCCGGCACATGTTGATCAGCCTAATAAGAAAAATGTGTCCGGTTTGGTTGATTTGAGTGCTATTGAAAGTGTATCTTTATCGAGAGTTATTCAGGGAGCTGTGAATGTTGAAAAGCTTCATCTTCCGGAATCCGCTGCAACTGTAACTACCATCCCGGATTGGTTTGCCGGAAACGATGCATGGGGCGGTAAGGTTATGAAAATCAAAGCAATTTGGTTTGGGGATGACGATGAACCTACTTCGGGAGTTATTGATTTCAGTAATACTTCCATAAAGGAAATCGCTAACGGTACATTCAAAGGTGCCACAAGCATTACAAAGATGATACTTCCCGATTCTTGTGACACTATTCATAGTTCTGCTTTTTATGGTACTAACGACTGGAGTGGAAAATCCTCTCAGATGACAACTTTTACTGATATTGTTCAGACTACCTATAATGAAGGTGTTGCATCATATTGTACTACCAATGGTGTGAATTACACATATACTACAGGCGGTCCTACAGATACAACAACCGAAACCACCGAAGGCTGATAATTTAAACTTCAAAACGGCTGTCGCAAAAGCGACAGCCGTTATTTCTGAAGTCCATCTTGAAAAATCTCATGCTTTGTGATATACTGTAAATACATTTTTGATCATCAATAGGGAATCTCTAAAAGATTAAAATTGAACTGATAAGAATAGTTTAGCGAATAGTTAGTTAATACCCTATGAGATCCTTCGCCGAGGCTCAGGATGACAAGATAGGGGCGTTCACTTATTTTTTCACCGGAAAATTAACTGTTATTTTCCGTAGAAAAATGATAATCAGTTCAGTACTGTCATCCTGAGCCTCGGCGAAGGATCTCATAGGCTGTTAGTTACTTTTGTTTAATAAATTAATGTTTTGCTTTCTTAAATTGAGTTTACGAGATCTACTCTTTTATATTATACACATCTTTTTTATGAGGGCGAATTGATTGCCGTAGCTCTGCGCGTCTGCAACCGCGCAGAGCGGCAGACAATAAGCCCTCATGAAACAAGAAAAGCCGAAAATGGGATTTGACAAAGTGGTCAGCCAATGTCAGACCCCACGTTCGGCTTACATTTCTGCAGTCAACCATCAAATCTTGCCATCTGCCATTGTACGGTAACAGTTTGATGTGTGGGGTACCTTGATTACCCTATGCCGGCTCTTCGGTACTGCTATATCGAAAAGTCGGCGGCTTTTTGCTTCACTTAAGAGAACTTCAAATTTAAATATTTGCACAAAAATACCGTGCAAAGCGAAGTGCTCGGCACGGTGAAAATTAAAAAATTCCATCATAATAAAACCTATATTTCAGAAACCTCTTGAAAAACGCGCGGAAATGTGTTATAATACATCTCGGGCATCGGTTATCCGATTGTATAGGAGTGCCTTGATCACTTCTGTGCAGGGCTATCGTACTGCTATACGGTAGCCCGCCTTTTTTATTATTATACTACAGATGATCTGTTTTGTCAACACTTTTTGACAAAATATGAATAGGTAACAAACAACAGGGCAGCTCAAATTTAAAATGCTAAACAATAATTTTGCTTAGGAAAGTAACATTAGCCGTGTAACATCCTCATCCGTCTCGGCGAATAAAATCTTCACGCTAAATAAAGGTATTCCGCCGAGCCACCTTCCCCCACTTGGGGAAGGCTAATGATTATACTGTTTCTTTTTATTTCTACATAACAATTACTATAAATTGCATGTCTTTTTGAGAATGAACAGTTGATATTTTTGCCTTCTCCAAGAGGGAGAAGGTGGCACGGCGGAATACCTGACTGTAGTAAGAGGTTTTCATTCGCCGTGACGGATGAGGATGTTTCTTGTATAATGTTATTATAAAAACGTTTTATAATCCTCGTAGTTCTTTTTCAGGAGATTGGGGGTATCGAGACCGTATGGGCAAAGCGATTTGCATTTTCCGCAATTAATGCAGTCCTCGATCTTCTTCATCTTTGCCTGACCTGCTTCGGAAAGATGTCCTGCTGTCGGCGAACGGCGCAGAAGCAGAGACATTCTCGCGCAGTTATTTATCTCAATGCCAACGGGGCAGGGCATACAGTATCCGCAGCCGCGGCAGAATTCACCAACCAGCTCAGACCTGTCATTTTCGATAAGGGCAAGTCTTTCGGCATTCAGTTCAGGCGGATTCTCATTGTATGAAAGAAATTCATCAAGCTCGCTTTCCTTCTGAATACCCCAGATAGGAGCGACAGGAAACTGCTCAAGATATGCATAAGCAACATCCGAACGGGTGATAAGTCCCCCTGCCAGTGCTTTCATGCAGATAAAACCGACATCCTTTTCTTCACAAAGCCGAACCAGGGCTTCCTCCTTTTCTCCTGCAAGATAGGAAAATGGGAACTGCAATGTGTCATAAAGTCCGGATCTCACAGCCTCTTCAGCAATCGTAATGCGGTGGTTTGTGAAGCCGATAAAGCGGATAAGTCCTTTTTCTTTTGCTTCAAGCATGGCTTCGTAAAGTCCTGTGCCGTCATCGGGCTTGGGGCAGAAAGAGGGATTATGAAACTGGTAGATATCGATATAGTCTGTCTTCATCAGCTTAAGGCTTGTATGGAGCTGTTCCCAGAAGCCCTCAACTGTTGTCGACATGGTTTTTGTAGATATGATTATGTTTTCTCTGACATCGGCAAGTGATTCACCGATCTTCTGCTCGCTGTCGGTATAGGCACGGGCTGTGTCAAAATAATTTATGCCGCCCTCATATGCCTTGCGAAGAATTTTGCAGGCATCCTCCATGCCGCGTCTCTGTATGGGCAATGCTCCAAATCCGTTTTTTGTGACGGTGAGGTTAGTTCTGCCAAGACGTATCTTTTCCATTTTGCTCTCCTAACTTTTGTGATATATGAAAGATCATCCGCTTTTGCGGCTTTGAATGCCGATATTATTTATCCAGTGTCGAAAAGATCTCAGACCAGACCTTCTCATCCTGAGCGGTCATTCTGTTCCAGTCATAGGAAGCGACAAAGGCGGATTTTTGCTCCGAGGTTTCAAGCTTTTTAGCTTTCTTCTTTGATGCAATATCGGTGGAAAATTCACCGAGATATTTTACCGCATCCTCCGTGTAATTGGGATTGTGCCCTTTATTTTCTGTCAGGATAAGACGTATATTTTTCTTTCCCGCAAGCCCCTTTTCGAGCAGGTCAAAGTGATGTTCTTTTTTCACTAATTTGTCACTTGAAGAATAGATAAGAAGAACCTCTGCATCGGTTTTCGAGAGTGTATCTATGGCATTGTATCCTACGAATTTCGGGTTGGTATCCTGCTCGATTTTGAGGATATGCTTGCGATAACCCTTCATTATCCCGCTGAAATTCTGATTTATCATAGCTTCAACCGAAATGAAGCCCGAAATTGCAACTACATGAGCGATATCGGGATGAAGTGCGGTTATATTAAGGCAGGAGAATGCACCCCAGCTGTGACCGACAACGGAAAAGGTGTTGTTTTTGCAGCCTTCGTCCGCTTTAAGTGCGTTCAGTGCATCGTTAAGATCGGAAAGAGATTGCGCAAAGCCGCAGGTGCTCTTCCCCTCGGATTCCATACAGCCGGTATGGTCGTAAGCGAAAACTCGGAAGCCATGACGGCAGAGCATTTCGATCTCCTTCATGTAAGAGCGGTGCCCTCCGCCGTAGCCATGGTCAAATACTATCAATCTTCCTTCGGTATAGCCCTCATAGGAATAGAAATACCCATGCAGTCTTTCACCGCGGGCTGAAACGAAGGAAAACGGCTCCTTCATCAGCCCCTCAAAATCCTCGGCTGAAAAATAACGAGCATTACCGACATCATCGCATCTGCCGAATAACTGCGCGCGGTATAGCTTCTCTATTTGCTTTGAAAAGATCATCTTTAAACCTCTATTTGCTATTACATAATTTTCCAATCTAAT
>JAFTXK010000146.1 GCA_017461635.1 Clostridia bacterium
GGATCAACTTTGCGTGCGAATTTTTGTTTAGACTGACGAAAAAATCTCTCTTCGCTCGCCGCACGCCGAGTATTTAGAGATGCCCTATTGTTTAGCACATCAATCTTGAGCTTTTTAAGATTAAAATGTTTTGAAAATAGGAGTTTTTGATAATAATTCTGAGCTTTTAGAAAAAAATATGTAAAATTTTCACCAAGTTGTATAAATATTCAAAATACCTCTTGACTTTCGCGAAAAATGTATTATAATATATAATAGTTTTTTGTGCGACTGTGTTGCATATTTATCCATTGAAAGGAATGAAAATTCATGCAAAAGGTTTTTATTGACGGCAGTGCGGGTACGACCGGACTTCGCATATATGAGCGTCTTTCGAGCCGTTCGGATATTGAACTTATAAAGCTTACAGAGGAGCTCCGCAAGGACACGGAGGCAAGAAGAGAAGCGCTCAACAGCGCAGACATAGCTTTTCTTTGCCTTCCCGATGCGGCGGCGATCGAAGCGGTCTCGCTGGTTGTGAATAAAAATACAGCGATCATAGATACATCGACTGCACATAGGACATCTGACGGCTGGGAATACGGCTTTGCCGAGCTTTCGGGCAGAAGGGAAAGAATTGCGGCATCAAAGCGCATTGCAAATCCCGGCTGTCATGCAAGCGGCTTCGTTTCTCTGGTTGAACCTCTTGTGAGAGAAGGTATCATAGCAAAGGATGCGCTTCTCAGCTGCTTCTCGCTCACAGGCTATAGCGGCGGCGGCAAAAAAATGATCGCGCAGTATGAAGAAGAGGGAAGAGATACAGCTCTCGATTCCCCTGCGATGTACGCAAACTCTCAGAGCCATAAGCATCTTCCCGAAATGTCGAAGATCTGCGGTCTTAACAATCTTCCCGTGTTCTGCCCCATCGTTGCACCCTTCTATTCGGGAATGCAGGTGACTGTTCCGCTTTTCGAAAGTCAGATCAAGGGTACGGCAGAGAATATTAAGGCGGTCTTCCGTGAGTATTATAAGAGCGGACTTGTCAGATATACCGATTCTGACGTAGGTGTGTCCCTTTATTCAAATGCTTACAGCGGCAGAGACGATATGCAGATAACTGTCAGCGGAAATGAAGACAGAATACTTCTCGTTTCGAGATTCGATAATCTCGGCAAGGGCGCATCGGGTGCGGCAATTCAGAATATGAACATAATCATGGGAGTTCCCGAGGAAACGGGACTTGATATATAAAGGAGATATGAAAATGAATATTATAGAGGGCGGCATTTGCGCCGCAAAGGGCTTTACGGCGTGCGGAGTTCACTGCGGTGTCCGTAAGAATAAGACAAAGAAGGATATCGCGCTGATATACAGCGAAAAGCAAGCGAGCGCGGCGGCAGTTTATACAACAAATCTTGTTAAGGGCGCGCCTCTTCTCGTAACAAAGAAGCATCTCGCAAACGGCAAGGCACAGGCAGTTATCTGCAACAGCGGAAATGCCAATACCTGCAATGCGAACGGTATTGAAATTGCCGAAAAAATGAGCGAGCTTGCGGCAAAGGCACTCGGTATTTGCCCTTCGGATATGGTGGTTGCTTCAACCGGCGTTATCGGACTGCCTCTCAGTCTTGAGCCTATAGAGGCGGGTATTCCCGAGCTTGTGAAGAACCTTTCAAAAACCGGCAGTGACGATGCCGCAGAGGGTATCATGACCACCGATACCGTTAAAAAGGAGATCGCGGTTGAATTTACTGTGGGCGGCAAGACCTGCCGCATCGGCGGTATCGCAAAGGGAAGCGGAATGATCCATCCCAATATGGCGACTATGCTCGTTTTCATCACAACCGACTGCGCTATTGCTCCCGAAATGCTTCAGAAAGCACTTTCAAGCGATATTAAGAATACATTCAATATGGTAAGCGTTGACGGTGATACGTCTACAAACGATATGGTTACCGTTCTTGCAAACGGCATGGCAGGAAATGACGAAATAACATCTGAGGGCGAGGATTTTGACGAGTTTATGAAGGCTCTCAATACCGTTACAGTCTATCTCTGCCGTATGATCGCCTCTGACGGCGAGGGCGCAACAAAGCTCCTTGAATGTAAGGTCAGCGGAGCGAAGAACGAGCAGACAGCAAAGACGGTTGCAAAGAGCGTTATCTGCTCCAGCCTTCTTAAAGCCGCAATGTTCGGGGCGGACGCAAACTGGGGACGTGTTCTCTGCGCCATCGGTTACAGCGGTGCGGATGTTGATGTAAATAAGGTCGGCGTTTCCTTCTCGAGCGCAAAGGGAAGCATTGAAGTATGCAAGGACGGCGCAGGCGTTGATTTCTCTGAGGAGATCGCAAAGGAGATCCTTCTCGAAAAGGAGATCGAGATTCTTATAACCCTTGACAGCGGTGATGCAAGCGCAACCGCTTGGGGATGTGACCTCACATATGACTATGTCAAGATAAACGGCGACTATCGCACATAATAAGGAGACGGAAATGGATAAGAATTTTACAAACGCACAGCGTGCCGACGTGCTGACCCAGGCACTGCCGAATATTCGCCATCATAACGGAAAAATAATCGTTGTAAAATACGGCGGAAACGCTATGATAAATGAGACACTTAAACAGCAGGTCATGGAGGATATCGTTCTTCTTTGGCTTATCGGTGTTAAGATAGTTCTTGTTCACGGCGGCGGCCCCGAGATCAGCGATCTCATGGCGAAGCTGGGCAAGAAGCCCGAATTTGTTGACGGTCTGCGCGTTACCGATAAGGAAACGGTTGATATCGTTCAGATGGTTCTTGCGGGTAAGATCAATAAGACCCTTGTAAACCTTCTTGAGATGAAGGGCGGCAAGGCGATGGGCATTTCGGGTATGGACGGCTGTCTTATCGAAGCAAAGATGAAGGACGAGCGTCTCGGCTATGTGGGCGAGATAACAAAGATACATATCGATCCCGTCATCGACCTTCTTGAAAAGGGCTATATTCCCGTAATTTCAACCATCGGTTGCGATAGAGAGGGAAATGCCTATAACATTAACGGCGACACTGCGGCGGCATATATTGCAGGTGCTCTCGGTGCGGAAAGACTTATCATGATGACGGATATTGCGGGGATTCTCCGCGACAAGGACGATGTATCCACGCTTATCCCTGCAATGACAGTCTCGGAAGCGGCAAAGCTTCGTGAGGAGGGCGTTATTTCGGGTGGAATGATTCCCAAAGTTGAGTGCTGTATTGAGGCTCTTCGAGAGGGTGTAAACAAGGTCATAATTATGGACGGCAGAGTGCCGCATTCAATTCTCATGGAGCTTCTCACAGACGAGGGTGCGGGCACGATGCTGATGGGTGATAACAATGAGTGATATTCAGGCAAAGGATAAAGAATATATCGCGGGTACATATGCGCGTTTTCCCGTAACCATCACATCGGGCAAGGGCTCGGTGGTTTATGATGAAAACGGCAAAAGATATATCGACATGGGCTCGGGAATCGGCGTTACCGCCTTCGGCATTGCCGATGACGAATGGCAGAAGGCTGTAAATGCGCAAATAGCGCAGGTACAGCATATGTCAAATCTCTATTATACAAAGCCCTGCGGCGATCTTGCGGAAATGCTCTGCAAGAAAACAGGCATGAAAAAGGTGTTTTTCTCAAATTCGGGTGCGGAAGCGAACGAATGTGCCATCAAGGTTGCGAGAAAATACGCCGCAGAGAAAAAGGGAGCAGAGTATTCTGCAATAATCACATTGAAAAACAGCTTCCATGGCAGAACTCTCACAACTCTTGCCGCAACCGGACAGGATCATTACCATGAGCTTTTTCAGCCTCTTACACCTGGATTCGTTCATGCTGAGGCAAATAATTTTGAAGATCTGAAGAAGGTCGCCGAGGAAAATAAGGTTGCTGGTATTCTTATTGAATGTATCCAGGGCGAGGGCGGAGTAAACGTGCTCGAGGCTGATTTTGTAAAAAAGACCGCCGAATATGCGGCGGCAAATGATATAGTAATGATGGTTGACGAGGTTCAGACC
>JAFTXK010000147.1 GCA_017461635.1 Clostridia bacterium
CTTTACAAGCGGAAGTATTCCCGATTATCAAGCCTCGGCACTCGCGATGGCAATAATGTTTGTCGGAATGACAGATAGTGAAACCGCGGCATTGACACTTGCTATGGCTGAATCGGGTGATACCGTGGATCTTTCCATGTTCGGTGATCTCTCTGTTGATAAACACAGCACAGGCGGTGTGGGAGATAAAACCACTCTCATTATTGCACCGATCGTTGCTTCTCTGGGGGCAAAGGTTGCAAAAATGTCGGGAAGAGGTCTCGGACATACGGGCGGAACGGTTGATAAGCTTGAATCAATAGAGGGCTATAGGACATCTCTCACCCCCGAAGAATTTATCGGGCAGGTCGAGAAGATCGGAATTGCGGTTATAGGTCAAACGGGTAATCTCGCTCCTTGCGATAAAAAGCTTTATGCTTTGCGGGATGTCACGGCAACGGTTGAGAGTATACCGCTCATCACATCAAGCATTATGAGCAAAAAAATCGCCGCAGGAACGCGATCGATAGTTCTCGATATAAAGACAGGAAGCGGAGCATTCATGAAGACTCCCGAGGATGCCGAAATACTCGGAAAAAAGATGGTGGATATCGGAAAAGCCTGCGGAAGAAAAATTGCCGCGCTTATAACAGATATGGATACACCTCTGGGCAATTCGATTGGAAATTCACTTGAGATAAAAGAAGCGATATCTGTGCTTCGCGGTGAATCGAAAGGAGATCTGAGAACAGTATGTGAAGCACTTGCCGCTAATATGACTTCTCTTGCGCTTGGTATCGATATCACAGAAAGTGAAAGAATGGTGAAGGAAGCGCTTGACAGCGGTAAAGCTTATGAAAAATTCAAGGAATGGATAACAGCACAGGGTGGAAAAGCTGAATATATTGAAGATCCCGAGCTTCTTCCGCGTGCAGAATATGAATATGAGATCAGAGCTCCGCACGAAGGATATATAGCGCATATGAACGCCGAAAGTATAGGCAATGCGTCTGTTATACTCGGAGCAGGCAGAGAAAGTAAGGATGATATAATAGATATGTCTGCGGGAATAGTTTTGCAAAAGAAAACAGGCGAATTTGTATCTGAAGACGATATTATTGCCGTGCTTCACACATCGGATAAGAACAAAATACCTTCAGCCGAAAAGCTGTTTTTGTCAGCCTTTTAAATATCTGATATAAAACCTGAAAAGATACCTCTGATCTACAAAATAATTAAATAAAGAAAAGCTGTGATCCTTCACGATCACAGCTTTCTCTTTTAAATTGATCATCCGAGTTCAACGGCCCATTTAGCAAGGAACTGAGCGAGAAGGACAGCGTCTTTTGAATCAACTTCGCCGTCTGCATTTGTATCTGATGCTTCCTTATTGAGTTCAACATTCCATTTTGCAAGATGCTGAGCAAGAAGAACCGCATCCTTAGAGTCAACTTCGCCGTCGCTGTTGGTATCACCATATATAAAATTGGTCTTGGAAGTGAAAACGATTTTACTGCTGTTTTCATAGAAGGTTGCTGTAACATCATCATTTATGCTGTATGACGCACTGCTGAGATATGTTATAGCATATTTTGAATCAGCCCCGGATCTGATAACAGCATTTGTTTTTTCATTAACGGTAAGCAAAGAAGAGAAATAGATGGCCGAAGCATCACTGCCGCCGTTTACATTCATCTGTTTTGTTGAGATCTCCAATTCATTAGCCTTTATAGCAACAGCATTATTTCCGCCGTTCACATTAAAATCAGATCCTGTATCGGAAGATATCACAGCTTTTGCCGCAACGATTGCCTCTCCTCCCTTGACAGCGGAATCTATGGCACCGCTTATAGTAACATCGCCGTCAACATCTAAAACAAGTGTACCGTTTACAACTATTCCGCAGCTTTCAGCGGAATAAACACCTGTAGAAACGCCGTAAATATTAACCTCATTCCGAGCATAAATAACGAGGTCGCCGGAAGCCTTGATGGTGGAGCCTTCATATCCGTCAAGGGTAAGTATACCTTCTGAAGCAGAATAAGTCCAACCTGTGTCGGAAGCATCTACCGCACTGGAAAATTCTGTACCGTTAACGGTAATGGAATAAGCAGGTGCTGCCTCTGCAGCGTTTGCCGTAAAAGCAAATGCTGAAAAGAGCATTAGGAAACAGAGATTGAGAGCGAGTAATTTTTTGTACATTTTCATAACCTTACATCCTTATTTTTGATTGATTATTGTTTTATCGCAAACAGCGAGACCGCAAATAATATAGAAAACAGCGGAGACACTGCAAACCACGAAAGAAAAGAAAGAACAGACGAGAAAGGAAACTATTGGAAAAATCAAAAATGATTTGTGCGAACCTTTAATAAGAGAAATAATGAAAAAAACAAATGCTGAGAGAGAAGCTATTCCCGTGCTCGCAAGTATATTAAGATATACATTATGAGCACAATCGATACTGCTTTTTATCATAATATCAAGCTCTTCGCTGTAACGCTCAAATTGAAACGATACTTCTTCTATAAAAGTACCGGGACCGCTTCCGAAAATCGGATGTTCGATAAAAATTCTGAGCGCATCCTTCCAGATGCGAAGTCTGCCCGAATCGGAATTTTCCGAATTCAATATCATCAGGAAAAAGAATATAACGGAGAGAGCGGAAGCAGTAAGGAACAAGGGAAGGAATACATTACGGGTAAATCGCTTGACAAAACACAGTCCGATAAATAATATAAAAACGGAAATTGAAGCTGTAATCGAAAAAATATCAAGCATAAAAAGTGCAAAGGAAGCGGCAGAGACGATGATCGCAAGAGAGATCATAAAGCTTCGGAATTCTTTTTTCTCCCCGATAAAGAAAGCAAGAAGAATAATTGCCGCGGCTGTTCCTACCATCCCGGAATAAACCTTGCATATGAACAGCATAAAGGAAGCAGGGAAGAGCGAAACAAAAAATAACAGCCGAGATTTTCCTTCGCTTCTAATTGCCAAAGCGGTAAAAAGCGGGATCGACATTGATAAAAAAGCCGAAAGGATATCTACATTTCCAAATGTACCGAGAAACTCATTTGAATAAAGCACAAATGCATCATGATAATCCATGCCCTCGGGATAAAGCCCGAAGGGATTGCCGCCGAAAAATTGCGCAATTACCAATATGAAATTCAAAAAAATGACGGGAATAAAGGAAAAGGCATATTCGATCTTAAACCGTCCAAAGCAGATAATTGCCGCAAATGCAAATACATAAAGGAGGATCGAGGCTAAACCGTCAAATTTTCCTGCTCCTGTAAATGAAAGAGACTTGTGCTCGGAAAGGAGAAAAGAAACGAAGCAGAATAACAGATAAAGCCCAAGAGCTACCATAGGCATTTGCTTAAGCTTTTTAATTCCCGTTAAAAGATCTGTTTTATTTCCAACGAGATAAAGCTCAAGATTCCCGATCAAAAGTACTGCGGCATAGATAACGGTACTTAAGAAAAACAATTTGAATTTCCATTCGGTAATATTGCTGTAGCTCGGATAACAAAAGATCGAAAGGACGATTATGATGAAATATATATATATTTCGGTAGCTTTTTCGAAAAAAAGCACTTCGTTTTTCGCCCGAATCCTCATTTTGCCCCCTAAATCTGCCAAAAAACAATTACTTTAAATATTGTACCATATTTAAACGGATTTTACAAGAGTTTTTTAAAAACTTATTTTATCCGAGGGAAACATCCCATTTTGCAAAATACTGAGCGAGCAGCACGGCATCCGCAGCATTGACCTTTCCGTCGGCAGTAACATCTGCCAGAAGTGAAAAGTTTTCTGAAACGGTAATTTTCCATTTTGCAAGATACTGTGCTAGTAAAACAGCGTCTCTGGCATCAAGAAAACCATTGCAATCAACATCTCCGTAAACATAATAGGAATATGTATTATCGGCGGCGATGGTAAGCATTGCTTTGCCGTCTGAGATCTTCCATTTTTCGTTGAAATCGAAACCCGAATAGGAAGATGATGATCCGAGCTCTTCGGCAGAAAGCCGTTTTCCTAAGCCGTTTCCGATTTTCTCTGAGAAATAATAGCAATTCAGAATCAAATTATCAGTGTTCTTTTCACCGTAAATATTTCCGAAGGAAGCGCCCGAAACATTTGCATCGGAATATGAATTAGTCAGAGAAGTTCCGCCGAAATATCCGATGATTCCGCCGCTGACCGAAGCCTGTACGCTTCCCGAAACCGACATATCGGTAAGCCAAAGACCTCCGCCCTCTGCATATCCGATAGCACCGCCTGCATAGCTTTTTCCGAGAACCTGACCTTCAAGACCGCAGTTCTTAACCGAACAATTTTTAGCCGAAACCGCCTTGCCGATGAGTATTCCAGCTGTTTCTCCCTCGATCTGAGCATTTTTAATAATAAGATTTGAAACAGAAGCATCGCTCGTATAGCCAAAAAGCCCTGCAAAGCTGTCGCTATCAACAGTCAATCCGCTTATAATATATCCACAGCCGTCAAAATTGCCCGAGAAAGGATTTCCGGCACTTCCAATGGGAGCGAATAAGGTTCTGTTTTCACAATTGCCGAGTACGATGTTATCGGTCAAAGCAAAGTATTTACCCTCGGTAGCACCGCCAAGGGAAACATATTCCGCAAGATATGCAAGCTCAGAGGCAGAGGAAATGAGATAGGGGTCCTCCTCGCTCCCGCTTCCGCCTGCAAAGCTATCGGAAATATCTCCATTCCAGAGAAGATCTGTTTTATCGAATTTTGGGTATATATCTGTATTACCTGTTATATCCTCTTCGCTTTGCTTCCAGCCTGCGAAAATAAATCTGTATTGCTTATTAGGTTCTTTTTCGGGCAAAATGCCTTCAAAGGAAGCATTTTCACCGTATTTGACTTCACATTCAAAAATTACAATGTTTTTTGCGTCAAAATATCTGACAGTATAGGTGTTCAGCTCAGTGCTGTATAAAGCGGTGTAAACAGTATTTTCGGTAATTGGAAGGATATCCTTATCCCATCCCGAAAAGGTATATGTAAATTGCGCATCGGGGGCTCTCCGCGGAGCTTCTCCGGAATAGATGGGAGTTCTTCCTTCACGGAGAGTTACTTCATAGAGCAAACTGCCGTCAAAATTATGAAAGCTCGCTGTGTAAACCGTTGCATATCCCGAAACAAAGGTCAGTATCTCGCTCATAACATATTCACCGCCGATAAAAGCGTAGATACCGTAATAATATGTTGTCATAGGATCAAGCTCGGGCAGACAGGAGAGAGTAGACCCCGAAAAAGAGATCACAGGAGCTGTTGTTTCATTTTTTGAAACAGGCATATCGATAAGAGTTTGAAGTGACTTGCCAATAAAGAAGCCGTATTCGGTAACGGAGGTAAGGCGGTAATTATAAACTGTTCCAAAAAGCTCGGCGGAATCTGCCGTAACATTTGCGGTACGGATATTTCCGAGCGCATAGGGCGTATCCTCCGAAGGCTGATAACCGCCGTATTCGGCAAGCATTTCGAGGGCTTGTCCAAGCTCATTTATGTTTAGCCTGCGATAGACGGATACCTGAACTGCGGAAGAATTTCTGCTATAGTATTTCATATATTTTCCTGCAATTCCAAGGCTTTCTGCGGTTGCGCCTGTCATTGGATATGTACCTGTATCGGAAAGAGCTCCGCTCTCGGCATAGATCGCTCTTATAAGCTCTTCTTCCGATTGAAGCGCAAAGCCTCCTATTGCTTCAAAAGCGCGCGTAATAACATTATATGAGCCTCCTACACCATGCTGTACCGAGCGGGACCAGAAAACGTTTTTCAGCGCGATGCCATACATATCGATATCGAAATTCGGTATATTATTTTCTATTCTTAAAACTATTGCGTTATAATATTTTTCTTTAACATATTCATGCTGAACCAAAAGGAAAAAGTCTGCATCCTCCTCGGCGATCTCAAGCCATTCGGATTTGAAATTTGTACCGCAGGAATCAGAATCAGCTTCATAAGCCTCAAGCAGACGCTGGCCTATATCTACAGCCATCTCAGATGAGATGCACCATGCCGCAAAAGCCTTCGGCACTCCCGCATTACTCGCAAACTGATAAGCTCCGAATGATACTCCGCCCGCATCATTTCCCGATGAGATAGCCGCGGGATTACCGTTAGATTCATATCTTGCCGAAAGAGAACCGAGGAGCATTTCCTCATCATTTTCGGAGGAAAGATAATTATTCAGCATGATAGGATTATCGGAAACAAGAGAATAAATATTTATTTCACCGTTACCATCAATAGATATCAGAGAATTACCGCTCAGCCTTATACCGCAGCTGCCTATTCTGAATAGCTCGGTCTCGCCCGCAAGATCTGAAATAGGAGCTCTGTATATATCGCCGTTTTCGATATAATAGCAGTAACCGCCATATATAATACCTTCATCCGTGAACATTTCATTTTCCGAATAAACTGCTGTGCATCCCAAAACCATTATAATAATAATCACGGCAAATAATACTGCTTTTTTCATTTCTTTCTCCTTTCAATGGTATTTCTACATATATTTTACAACAAAACGGCGAAACTTGCAATAGGGAATTTATTACAATTAAAATTAAAAGGGCAAAATTGCCCTTTTAATTCATTATTAAATTGAAAATTATGCAGAAAAGCATACCGAAAAAGGTTGGAAGAACAGCAGAAAGTGCGGTATAACCGATATTTCCCGTTTCTTTTTTGACAGTCATAAGAGTTGTGGCGCAGGGCCAATGAAAAAGAGTGAAGATCATCATAGATACTGCGGTTTTGAAAGTCCAACCGTTCATTATAAAAAGCGCTTTCAGTTCACCGAGGTCTGAAATATCGATTAGAGTACC
>JAFTXK010000148.1 GCA_017461635.1 Clostridia bacterium
AATTTTACTCCTTCTTCAACCGTCATATCGAGAACGTCATAAATATTTTTGCCTTTATATTTAACGTCTAGCGTATCGCGGTTATAGCGCTTGCCGTGGCAGACGTCGCATTTAACATAAACATCGGGAAGAAAATGCATTTCTATCTTCTTAACTCCGTCACCTTCGCAGGCTTCGCATCTGCCGCCCTTAGTGTTAAATGAGAATCTGCCTGCTCCATAGCCCTAAGCCTTAGCATCCGGAGTTTTTGCAAAAAGCTCACGGATATCACCGAAAAGTCCTGTATATGTTGCAGGATTAGAACGCGGTGTACGTCCGATGGGGCTCTGGTCTATGGTGATGACCTTGTCAAGGTGCTCGATGCCCTTAAGATCCTTGAATTTGCCGGGATATGTTATTGCGCGGTTGAGCTTTTTTGCGAGAACGGGAGCGATTATTCCGTTTACGAGCGATGATTTACCCGATCCCGAAACGCCCGTAATGCAGACAAAGCTACCAAGAGGGATATCAACGTTCAGCTTTTTCAGATTGTGCTCCTCTGCGCCGATGACCTTCAGAAAGCTGCCGTTTCCTCCTCGGCGGTTCTTCGGGATCGGAATACTTTTTCTGCCCGAAAGATATGCACCTGTTTCGGAGGCTTCATTTGCCATTATCTCCTTAGGAGTTCCGCAGGCAACCAGCTCACCGCCGTGAATACCTGCACCGGGACCGATATCGATAATATAATCCGATGACAGCATGGTTTCCTCGTCATGCTCAACAACTATAACGCTGTTTCCGAGATCGCGGAGCTTCTTCAGAGTTCCGATCAGCTTTTCATTGTCTCGCTGATGCAGACCTATACTGGGCTCGTCAAGGATATAAAGCACTCCCACAAGGGAAGAACCTATTTGAGTGGCAAGCCTTATTCTCTGTGCCTCGCCGCCCGAAAGAGTACCTGCCTTTCTCGTCATTGTCAGATAGTCAAGACCAACGCTTACAAGAAAGCCGAGACGTGCTTTTATCTCCTTCATGATTTCACGAGCTATCATCTCTTCGGTCTCTGTCAGCTTCAGTTCATTAACAAAATCAAGGGCGTCCGAAATTGACATTGAGCAGAATTCATGGATGTTTTTGCCTCCCACTGTTACCGAAAGAATGGTTGGTGAAAGTCTTGCACCATGGCATTTGGGGCAGGGTGTTTGCTCAATGAACTCATTATAATATTCATTGCCGTAGGAATTCATGCGGCTTTCGATCATCTTTATGAGCCCCTCGAAAACGGTGTTTTGCTTATGAGCCTCGCCGCCGAAATAGCGCGTGATGGAATACTTTTCAAGTCCGGAACCGTAAAGCAGAACATTAAACTGTTCTTCTGTGAATTTTTCAAGGGGAGTGGTCATTTTAAAGCCAAATTTTTTTCCCACGGCAGAGAAAAGCGGACCATTCCAGCTCTCTTCTTCCAGTGTTTTAAATCCGTTGACGGCAATAGCCCCTTCGGAAAGAGACAGACTTCTATCGGGTATCATCTTTTCAACCGAAAGCTTATTCTGTTCACCCAGTCCCGCACATTCCGGGCATGCCCCCTGTGGATTATTGAAGGAGAACATTCTCGGTTCAAGCTCGCCGAAGGAAATTCCGTGCTCCTCGCAGGCATAGCTCTGTGAAAATTCCATTTCTTCCTCTGCTTCGCCATCTCTGGGCACGGTGTGTATCATCAGATGCCCCTCTGCAAGAGCAAGGGCGTTCTCAACAGAATCTCCGAGACGGGAACGTATATCCTCGCGCATCACAAGACGGTCAACAACGATCTCAATGCTGTGCTTGATATTCTTATCCAGCTTGATCTCCTCAGAAAGCTCATACATATTTCCGTCAACGCGGACGCGTACATAGCCACTTTTCTTCGCCGATTCAAATACCTTTTCGTGTCTGCCCTTTTTCGCTCTGACAACGGGTGCCATAACCATAAATCTTGTACCCTCGGGCAGAGCCATGATTCGGTCTATGATCTGATCGGTTGTCTGCTGTCTGATCTCCTTGCCGCAAACAGGGCAGTGGGGGATACCGATCCTCGCATAGAGAAGACGCAGATAGTCATAGATTTCGGTGACTGTCCCCACCGTTGAACGTGGGTTTTTTGAGGTCGTTTTCTGGTCGATGGAGATGGCGGGAGAAAGCCCCTCAATGCTGTCAACATCGGGCTTGTCAAGCTGCCCTAAAAACATTCTCGCATAGGAGGAAAGCGACTCTACAAATCGCCTATGTCCCTCGGCATAGATCGTATCGAAGGCAAGAGAGGACTTGCCCGAGCCCGAAAGCCCAGTGATGATAACCAGCTTATCGCGAGGTATCGTCACATCGATATTTTTCAGATTGTGCATTCTTGCACCTTTTATGATAAGTTCGTTTTTCATTTTAATCCCTTAACTGCTTAATTTTATCTCTGAGAAATGCCGCCTGCTCAAATTCAAGCCGTCTTGCGGCATCCTTCATTTCCTTTGTCAGCTTTTCGATAAGAGCGTCTTTTTCCTTCCTTGTCATCTTCTTTTGTGACTTTGCGGAATCGCCCTTCTTTGAGGACTTTTCAGCTTTATCCGAGCTGATTCCGATATCGATAAGATCTCTTATGCCCTTGATGATGGTATGCGGCGTTATGCCGTTTTCCTCATTATATTTTTTCTGGATCTCTCGGCGGCGGTTGGTCTCATCAATTGCACTCTTCATTGATCTCGTTACCGTATCCGCATACATTATGACCTTGCCGTGCTCGTTTCGCGCGGCACGCCCGAAGGTCTGAATGAGCGCGGTCTCTGAGCGGAGAAGTCCTTCCTTATCAGCATCCAGTATTGCCACAAGGGAGACCTCGGGAATGTCGAGACCCTCGCGGAGCAGGTTGATTCCAACAAGAACATCGAAAACTCCGAGACGGAGATCTCTTATTATTTCGATCCTTTCCATCGTGTCAACATTGAAATGAATATATTTGACCTTTAGCCCGTTTTTTGAAAGATAGTCGGTGAGATCCTCTGCCATTTTCTTTGTGAGGGTCGTAACCAGCACTCGCTCGCCCTTTTCAGCTCTCGTTCTTATCTCACCCATAAGGTCGTCAACCTGACCCGCAATTGGGCGTATCTCAAGCTCGGGGTCGATAAGACCCGTGGGGCGGATGATCTGCTCCACCACCTGCGTTGAATGTTCTTTTTCGTATGCCGCAGGTGTGGCACTTATAAAGATCGACTGACCGATCTTGCCCTCAAATTCATCGAAGGTCAGCGGTCTGTTGTCAAATGCAGAGGGCAGACGGAAGCCGTATTCCACAAGGTTTCTTTTTCTTGCGCCGTCACCGCCGCTCATGGCTCTTACCTGTGGCAGTGTCATATGCGATTCATCAACAAAGAGCAGAAAATCCTTTGGAAAATAGTCAAGAAGAGTATATGGAGTAGACCCCGGTGCTCTGCCCGAAAGAACTCTTGAATAGTTTTCAACCCCCGAGCAGAAGCCGATCTCTCTGAGCATTTCAAGGTCGTATTTAACTCGCTCCTCAATTCTCTGAGCTTCAAGAAGCTTTCCGCAATTTTCAAAATAAGCCTTGCGCTCGATCATCTCGTCCTCGATCTCTTTGAGCGCGGCTTCGCGTTTGTCATCCGATACCGCATAGTGAGTTGCAGGGAAGATGGCGGCGTAGGAGAGCATACGGACAAGCTCGCCTGTGACAACATTTATCTCCGAAACTCTGTCTATCTCATCATCGAAAAACTCGACTCTGAGCGCGGTTTCACCCGAATTTGCGGGGAAAACCTCAACGCAGTCGCCGCGAACTCTGAATTTGTCACGAACAAAATTTATGTCGTTTCTGTCATAGCTGATAGCTATAAGCTCTCTGATACAGGTATCTCTGTCCTTCTTCATACCCGGACGGACAGCAAGGGTAAGCTTCTTGTATTCCTCGGGGTCACCCAAGCTATAAATACAGGAAACGCTGGCAACTATGATAACGTCTCTTCTCTCAAACAGGGCAGATGTCGCGCTGTGACGGAGCTTATCTATCTCGTCATTCACCATCGCGTCCTTTTCGATATAAACATCCTTGCCGGGGATATAAGCCTCGGGCTGATAATAATCATAATAGGAAACGAAATATTCAACCGCATTTTCGGGGAAGAACTCGCGGAATTCCGAGCAGAGCTGTGCGGCAAGGGTTTTGTTATGAGCAAGGACAAGAGTAGGACGGTTTACCTTTGCAATGACATTCGCCATGGTAAATGTCTTACCCGAGCCTGTAACGCCGAGCAGGGTCTGATTTTTCAGCCCCGCATTGATACCTGCGGCAAGCTTTTCTATAGCCTGGGGCTGATCTCCCGTGGGTTTATAGTCAGAGACTAATTTGAATTTTTCCATCGCTTGTCCTCCCCTATAAAAATACTTCTATAATGATACAACAAAAATCGAAATTTGTCAATAGATAAAATTCCAAAACAAGAAAATTTACAAAGAATTCACGAGACATGTTTATATAAAAATGCCAAAAATGGATTTTTTGATTTTGCGTCGTTTTTTATAAATAAATCGTTTTGTGTATTGCTTTTTTTGATGAAAAGATGTATAATTTATAAAATGAGCTTTCGGAGGTTTATCAGATGAAGGGAACGGTTTTTAATATTCAAAAATTCTGCATAAACGACGGCCCCGGTATAAGAACTACTATCTTTCTCAAGGGTTGTCCACTTTCCTGCCTTTGGTGTCATAATCCCGAATCGAAATCGGCAAAGCCCGAGATAATGTACGATGCAAAAAAGTGTATTATGTGCGGTAAATGCGCTTCTGTTTGTCCGAACGGCTGTCATACCATTTCGGATAAAGGACATGCTTTTGACAGAGAAGGATGTATTGGGTGCGGCAAATGTGCCGAGGTCTGCTATGCATCGGCTTTGGAAATGGCGGGAAATGAGCGCGAAGCCGAGGATGTGCTGAATGAGGTTATGAAGGACAAGGCTTTTTATGATAATTCCGGCGGAGGAATGACGCTTTCGGGCGGTGAGCCAATGCTGCAGTTTGACTTTACATATGATCTGCTCCGTCTTGCCAAGGAGCAGGGGCTTCACACCTGCATTGAGACCTGCGGCTTTGCACCCACAGAGAATTACAGAAGGATTGCCGATCTTGTCGATATTTTCCTGTTTGATTATAAGGAGACCGATCCTGTTCATCATAAGGAGTATACGGGTGTTTCAAATGAACTTATTCTTGAAAATCTTCATATGCTTGATTCTCTCGGAGCAAAAAGCATTTTGCGCTGTCCTATAATTCCGACTTTGAATGATAGAGACGATCACTTCAAGGGGATTGCGGACACTGCAAATTCGCTTAGTAACGTGCTCGAAATAAATATTGAGCCATATCATCCTCTCGGAAGCGGCAAGAGCGTGATGCTCGGCAAAAAATACGAGCTTCAAAATCTGACCTTCCCAAGCGAGGATACCGTTAAGGAATGGATAGAAAAAATCGGTAAAATGACCGATCTTACGGTAAGAAAAGCATAATAATATAATAAAAACTGCAGAACGGCTTGACCGTTCTGCAGTTTTTTAAAGTGTTGCAAGCATAACTGCTTTAATTGTGTGCATTCTGTTCTCGGCTTCGTCAAAGACGATGGAGGCGGGGCTTTCGAAGACCTCATCCGAGACCTCCATTTCGGTAAGCCCGAATTTTTCATATATCTCCTTGCCCACTGTGGTCTTGAGATCGTGGAATGCGGGCAGGCAATGCATGAATTTACATTGTTCACCTGCTGTTTTCATGATGTCGGAGGTTACTCTGTAGGGAGTGAGATCATCAATGCGTTCCTTCCAAACCTCTGCAGGCTCGCCCATTGACACCCAAACATCTGTGTAGATAACATCCGCGCCCTTAACGGATGCGGTGTCCTCGGAAAATTCAATGATTGCGCCTGTTTCCTCGGATATCTTCTTACATTCCTCAACAAGAGAAGCATCGGGGAAATACTTTTTATTTGTGCATGCAACAAAATGCATACACATCTTGGCACAGCCCACCATCAGTGAGTTACCCATATTGTATCTCGCGTCGCCCATATAGACCAGCTTTTTGCCCTTAAGAGAACCGCAGTGCTCTTTGATCGTAAGGAAGTCTGCAAGGATCTGGGTTGGGTGAAATTCGTTTGTAAGACCGTTCCAAACGGGAACGCCCGCATATTTCGCAAGCTCTTCCACTATTTCCTGACCGAAGCCTCGGTATTCGATGCCGTCAAACATGCGTCCGAGAACTCGCGCGGTGTCGGCAATGCTCTCCTTTTTGCCTATCTGAGATCCCGATGGATCAAGATAAACGGGATGCATGCCGAGATCTGCCGCAGCAACCTCAAAGGCACAGCGGGTACGGGTACTGGTCTTTTCAAAGATCAGCGCTATATTCTTGCCCTCACAAAGCTTGTGGGGAATACCCGACTTTTTCTTTGCCTTAAGGTCAGAGGCAAGCTCGATAAGTCCTTCTAGCTCGGCAGGGGTAAAATCAAGAAGCTTCAAAAAATGCTTTCCTTTAAGTGAGATCATATAAACCTCCCAAATTCAAATTTATTACGGAATAATAAGTTATTGTTTACATTTATAAGTTTCAAATTTTGCCGCGAACGAATTTTATCTGCGCTTCAACAGAGCCGACAGAGGTTCCGCCTTCGCTGATTCGTTTGCTGACGCAGGTGTTAAGATCGATTTCATTATAGAGATCTTCATCAAACAGATCGCTGTATGATTTATAAACGTCAAGAGGAAGGGTCTCCAGCACAAGTCCGTCTGCGATACAGCACGCAACTATCTGCCCCGAGATCTTATAAGCCGAGCGGAAGGGAAGACCCTTCTTTACAAGATAGTCCGCAAGGTCTGTTGCATTGATAAAGCCGCCCTGTGCCGCCTTCATCATATTTTCGGGAATGGGCTTCATTGTCGCTATCATTCCATCAAATACCTGCAGGCACATTTTCACGGTATCGCAAGCATCAAAGATGCTCTCCTTATCCTCCTGCATATCCTTGTTGTATGCAAGGGGAAGTCCTTTCAGAGCTGTGAGAAGCGCCATAAGATCGCCGTAAACTCTGCCTGTCTTGCCTCTCACCAGCTCCGCCATATCGGGATTCTTCTTCTGAGGCATTATAGAAGAGCCTGTTGTGTATGCATCCGAAAGCTCAACAAATTTAAATTCCCAGCTCGACCAAAGAATGATCTCCTCTGAGAAGCGTGAAAGATGCATCATGAGTATCGAAAAAGCTGACAGTAGCTCGGCACAGAAATCTCTGTCCGAAACACCGTCAAGAGAATTGAGACAAATTCCGTCAAAGCCAAGCTTTTCGGCTTCGAAACGTCTGTCTGTATCATAGGTCGTACCCGCAAGTGCACAGCATCCGATGGGAGAAATATTCATGCGCTTTTTGCAGTCTGAAATCCTATCGATATCGCGGAGAAGCATCATTGAATACGCCATAAGATGATGACCGAAGGTGATGGGCTGTGCTCTCTGCAGATGGGTATATCCGGGCATTATTGTGCCCTTATATTCCTCTGCCTTATCTGTGACAGAATTCACCAGCTTTTTCAGAAGAGCAATTATATCGTCGGCTTCGTCACGCAGATACATACGGATATCGAGAGCAACCTGATCATTGCGGCTTCTTGCTGTGTGGAGCTTTTTGCCAACATCGCCGAGACGCTCGGTGAGAACTTGCTCAACAAACATATGAATGTCCTCGCAGTCCATATCAAAATCCAGCTTGTCGCTCTCAAGATCCGAGAGGATGCCCTCAAGCCCCCCAATAAGGGTATCCGCTTCATCGGCAGTAATTATATTTTTTGCCGCCAGCATTGCCGCGTGAGCCATGCTTCCGGTAATATCCTGGCGGTACATTCTAGAGTCAAAGTGTATCGAGGAATTAAAATCGTCGGCAATCTTTTCGGTAGCGCCGTCGGTCCTTCCTGCCCACATTTTAGCCATTGGTATATCCTTTCTGTCCTAAATTTAAGATTTTCGGACGCAAGCGCCCGAAAATCCTAAAAGTACATTATATTATTTTTTGCCGTCAACGATAGCCTGAACCTTGATCGGCAGACCGTAAAGGTTGATGAAGCCTTCGGAATCCTTCTGGTTATAATCGCTCTCGCCAAAGGTTGCTATCTCCTCGCTGTAGAGAGAGTAGGGGCTCCAAACGCCTGCGTTGATCATGTTGCCCTTGTAGAGCTTAAGACGAACCTTGCCTGTAACTCTTTCCTGTGTTTTATCAACAAAAGCGGAAAGAGCTTCGCGCAGAGGTGTGAACCACTGACCGTTATAATCAAGCTCAGCAAAGGTGATGGAGAGCTTCTGCTTTTCGTGAGAGGTCATCTTGTCAAGGCAGATTGACTCAAGAACGCTGTGTGCCTTATAGAGAATAGCTCCGCCGGGAGTTTCGTAAACGCCGCGGCACTTCATGCCCACAAGACGGTTTTCAACGATATCAAGAAGACCGATTCCGTTTGCGCCGCCGATCTCATTGAGCTTAAGGATGATATTCTTTGCGCTCATCTTCTCGTCGTTAAGCGCGACGGGAACGCCCTGCTCAAAATCAAGAGTGATATAGGTGGGCTTATCGGGAGCCATGATGGGGGAAACGCCCATTTCAAGGAAGCCGGGCTTTTCATATTGAGGCTCATTTCCTGTGTCCTCAAGGTCGAGACCCTCATGGGAAAGATGCCAGAGGTTCTTATCCTTTGAATAGTTGGTCTCGCGGTTGATCTTCAGAGGAATGTTGTGAGCCTCAGCATATTCGATCTCCTCGTCACGGGACTTGATATCCCATTCACGCCAAGGAGCGATGATGGGCATATTAGGCGCGAAATGCTTGATAGCGAGCTCAAAACGAACCTGGTCGTTGCCCTTACCTGTGCATCCATGGCAGATAGCGTCTGCGCCTTCCTTCAGCGCGATCTCAACAAGACCCTTTGCAATGCAGGGACGTGCATGGCTGGTGCCGAGAAGATATTCCTCATAAACCGCGCCTGCCTTCATTGTGGGGATTATGTATTCATCAACATATTCCTCTGTGAGATCGAGAACATAGAGCTTGGAAGCACCGGTTTTGATAGCCTTTTCTTCAAGACCTTCAAGCTCGTCTGCCTGACCGACATTTCCGGAAACCGCGATAACCTCGCAGTTATTGTAATTTTCCTTGAGCCACGGGATGATGATGGATGTATCAAGACCTCCCGAATATGCAAGGACTACTTTTTTGATGTTTTCCTTATTCATAATATAAATCCTCCGTGAATATTTATGCAAGAAATTGTTATTATGTGAATATTATACACCGAATATGCAAATTTGTCAAGGGCTTTGCCGCTTTTTGTATCTCTAAAATTAAAATACGTCAATTTTATCAACAGTTTGACGTATTTAGTACAATATTTTGGATAATTACGACAGTTTTGCCGAACACCCACGCGTGGGTGTTCAGTTTTACACTTATATCAGATCCTATCCAAAGATCTGGGGATATTACGTCGTGCGGAATTTTTTATCCGCCGATACCTGAAATATTAAAAACATTAGATGAGCGATGCTCCTATACAGCAGGCGTTTTTGTCAGCCGGTATGTTACAGTATTGCAGGATTTTTATGACGGATGTATAAAATTTGAATAATATTCATTTTTGGCGGCATGTTTTATGAACTATTAAAACATTTTTTGCAAAGTTATGTGAATTTTTATATTGACATTATTTCGGTAAATGTGTATAATTTCCTTAAATAGTATTTATTTCAGGAAGGAAAAATAAAAATGAACGAAGAAGAGATACTTAGCCTTGACGGCAATCCCTCAAGGGTTAATATTGAAATAGACGGCTACTGGAAGGAGCATATTGACGAAAAAATAAAGAATATTCCCAAGGGCAAATCCTTCATTGCTTTTGCCGACTGGCATTTTCAGATGGACGGAAAGCGCAATTCCAGAAAGACCACCGCTCTTATAAAATATGTCAGAGAAAAGACCGGAATTAAAAAGGTTCTGAATCTCGGCGATCCCATAAGAAGCGAGGATACCTTTGAGAAAACAAGAACAATGCTCCGTGTTTCAATGGAGGAATATTTCTATGATGTTTTCGGTAAGGACGGGCTTTTTGCTGTTGGCAACCATGATTCAAATGTAACTCGCTGGCTCGGTGCTTCGAGACGGGAGGAAGATCCCGAGGTTGAGGGAGTAAACGGCGGCGGAGCATTCAACCATCTGGTTACACAGGATGATGTATATAACGTATCGGTAAAGCATATTGAGGATATCGTAAAGTTTGATGAAAAAATGATAGCGAAGCTTGATAGGCTTACATATCCCGAGGTTGGCATTCCCGATGGTATATATTACAGCTCCGAGGAGATCAAAAGACAGGCTTATGTCTGGGCAAAGATGCACTATCACTATGATGATGAAGAAAATAAGATCAGATATATCGTCATGGACACAGGCGACTGCGGTCTTATCGGATTCTACGTATTGAATATGCTCTGGACGGCGATCTTTCCCGTAGAATACGACTGGCTCGTTGACACCTTGAAGTCAACTCCCGAGGGATATGATATCGCTGTTGTGGGTCATCTGTTTGCAAGTCAGAAACCGGGAGAGGGCGGCCGCAGCCATGGCATTTATAAAATCCTTTCCGCCTTCAGAGGAAAGCGAAAGGTAACTTTTGGTATTGGTAATGTTAATGATAATGCCAAGATACTTATCGGTGATATGGAAAAGAATTACGATTTCACAGACAGTACCTTCAGCGGAACTGTATTTACCATGGGCGGCCATTGGCACAGAGAGCGCTGCTTTATCTGGTATACCGATGAAGAGG
>JAFTXK010000149.1 GCA_017461635.1 Clostridia bacterium
AACGGAAATATCATCTCCCAGAAGATATCTAAAGAGCCGATCAGCGGAAATGACATTTGGCTGACTATTGATATCGACATGCAGATCGCCGCTGAGGACGGGCTCAGAGACAACATTCTTTATATCAATCAGAAGGCGGCGAGCACTAAAGGTGAGCTTGATGGCGAGGATGCCGCCGCAGGAGCGCTTACCGCCATCAGTACCACGGGCGAGATATATGCCATTGCCTCTTATCCCACCTTCGATCTCTCAAAATGGTCGACCGATTATAACAATTGGGCGGCGGATGAGATGAAGCCTCTTTACAACAGAGCTCTGTTGGGTCAGTATCAGCCCGGCTCGACATTTAAGGTCGGTGTTGCCGTTGCGGCACTGGAGGAGGGGATAATTACTCCTTATACTACGATAACGGACAAGGGTCGATACACCTTTTATGACGCAAACGGCCCTCGATGCTGGATATATCTCCAGAGAAACAGTACTCACGGTACTATAAATGTTGTGGAAGCGATACAACATTCCTGCAACTATTTCTTTTATGATATAGGAAGGCAATTGACTATCTCGACGATGAATAAATACTGCCGGGCATACGGTCTCGGACTGCCGACAGGTATTGAGCTTACCGAAAAGACGGGTATTCTCGCAGGCCCCGATTACAGAGACGAAAAGGGGCTTGGCGAATGGTATCCCGGCGACACCCTTCAAGCGGCTATCGGTCAGTCGGACAATCTTTTTACGCCTTTGCAGATAAGCTCTTACACGGCTACTCTTGTTGGCGGCGGAACGAGATACTCGGCTCATTTGCTTGGAAGCGTCCGCAAATTTTACACAAATGAAATTCTATACGAATATGAGCCCAAGGAGCTCGGAAATATTGAAATGAGCGAGCTTACTCACAGCACTATAAAGACCGCCATGAAGAGCGTTACTGAGAACGGTTCGGCTTCGAGAGTTTTCAGCTCATATCCTATTGCTATGGGCGGTAAGACCGGTACGGCACAGGTCAGCACAAAGAAAAGCGACAATGCCATCTTTACAGCTTTTGCTCCCTTTGATGATCCCGAGATCATTGCGACCTGCGTTATCGAGCAGGGCAACAACGGTACGGATGCCGGTTATACCGTTAAGGATGTTTTTGATTGCTATTTCGGGCTCGGCGAATATGCTAAGGCTGAAGAATAAGCTTGGATCTACGCAAAATACGGCACATCAAAATAGCGAATTTGATTGACAAACTGCGTGAAATATGATAAGATAGACAAAAGGTTTTTGGAGGAGAGAAAGATGCTTAAGACAGAACGCACATCCGTGATGAATTTTGAGAACGCCATAAGGGGTGCAAGAAACCCCATGAACAGTTGGGCGAGAATGGACAGCACTTATGATGCCGAGGGAAATTTTATATTTGGAGAGAACGATATAGACCTTGCAAAGCGTCTTGCAAAGGCAGGAAGCGACCATAGAAAATTCCTTCGTCAGATCTTTGTTTCGGTTGATATAACCGCGCCCCTTTACTGGTGGAAGGAGTTCGATACATACAAGGTAGGAACTGTTGCAAACTCCTGCTCCACAATGCACAAGATACACACAAAGCCCTTTGAGAGAGAGGATTTCAGCCATGACCGTCTCACGGATGATGCCCTTGAAGCTCTCGATGCTCTTATCGCGTATCTGGAGAGCGAAAGGCAGAAATTTGTAGTGAATAAGGACGAGCGCAGTCATTGGCATAATATGATCCAGCTTTTGCCTTCTTCCTTCAATCAAATGCGCACTGTGACGCTGAATTATGAGAACCTTATCGGAATATATTACGCGCGCCGTAATCATAAACTTGCCGAGTGGCATACTCTCTGCGATTGGATAATGAACTTGCCCTACGCAAACGACCTTATCGCCATAAAGGATTAAGGGGGTGCCTATGCGCAGATTTTTGATCTTTTTTACCGTTTTCGTATTTCTTCTCCCTTTGAACTCATGCTGTAAAAATGAAGATAAAACCGCCGAAACAGCCCCACAGACGGAAGCAGCTCCTTTGGATAGCGAAAAAGAAGAGCTGCTTAGCGACCGTTTGGGAAACACATTTATACGTGAGTACATGTTCGAGCGCAATTATGCGGATTTCACCTATGATCTCTCCTATCTGCTTCAGTCGGATGAAAACGAAAAGCTCCTCGTCACAGCTGAAGAACTTGAAGCCTGGTTAAACGATGTGTACAACGCAAAAAGCGACTATGATAAAACCTTTCTCCCGGTGCTCTATCAGGCAATACATGAGCTCGGTGTAAATAAACAGGATTTTGCGGAAGTCAACGCACTGAGGAAAGAAACAGAACATCCGCTCGCCCTTGAAGATCATATAATTGACCTTCTGTTTACGGATATCAATGAAGATCATCAGGCAGTTTATTCAATAAACAGAATTTTTTGCCATCCGCTGGCATACTGCGACGGGTGGAGTAATTATTCCTGCGAATACGTGCTTACACGAAGCGATCCGTATAAGGAATTTGGCTATTATGACATGGATCGTTATATTCGGCGTTTGCGTAGAGAATGTGAGGCACTTGGCATTGACCCTATTGCAATTTATGGGGTAAAAACTCTCACGATTGATGAAATGGTTGATATTGTACGTGATGAGGAAGGCAATATCTGCGAAATAAATATTGAATCTGAATACTTCATTGACAAATTGTCTCTTTTAGGTGATTATGAGGCGTTTCCCGAAAATGCTTACAGGCTTAATATAACAGGGTTTGATACTGAAGTCTATTTTGCTTTAGAGCAGTTTTCATCCCCCACAGCTTTGACCGCTTACGGCAAAACTGTTGAGCTTTTTGTCGGAGCCAGCCTCTACGGTAATTGCGGATTTAATATTTTTGAATATAACGGTGCGGTGATATTCACTTGGGACTATTACGGTGTTGGATATAATTACGTTATTGGCGAGGATTTTACAGCCTGTATTGAGCCGAGTGCAAATGACGGTCTTGTTTTGATGCTGAACGATGAGGGAAAGCTGATATACGAGCGTGTCAACATCTGTATGGCAAGCATTCAACAAACAGGCGGTCTTAGCTCTGCCATAGATTATGATACCTTTTACAGCTCCAAAGGAATGGCTGAGATAACGGACGGAAAGATAGTGCTCAATGACCCATTTGAATATTACACCATTTCGGATAAATATGACCTTGATGAGGAATTTGAAACAAGTTATAAAGAGTATTATCCATCTATCGAAGCTGTTTTTGAAAAAAACAAAGAATTATATAAATTCGATTGATACTTTTGGCGGTAGGAGCATCTACCGCCAATTGTTTTTCCTGCAAATGAGCTGATTTTTTTGCTTGCTACATTACGGTTATATACTAATAAATATACGCAAAAATCAACCATTGGTGGATATTTTGCAACCATAATATGTTAACTTGCTTATAAAGATGCTCGAAAATCCCCTATTTTTTGATTTTTTTGCAGAAAATTTAATAAAGCTCTTGACATATAAATAAAATAAGAGTAAAATGATAGCATGTTTTCCAAAAGAAAGCTATATATTAATTAAGAAAAAATTTTTTATGCCGCTAATGCGGCGCGGAGGTAAATATGAATCGCGTTTATAACTTTTCCGCGGGTCCGTCCATGCTCCCGCTTCCCGTACTCGAAAAGGCTGCTGCCGAAATGGTTTGCTATGGCGAGTCCGGAATGTCTGTAATGGAGATGAGCCACCGCTCACCCGATTATGAGGCAATTATTGCGGATGCGGAGAAGATGCTCCGCGATCTTATGCAGATCCCCGATAACTATAAGGTGCTCTTCCTTCAGGGCGGTGCTTCCACTCAGTTTGCGGCTGTTCCGCTGAACCTTATTGGGAGAACAGGCAAGGCTGACTACATCGTTTCCGGTCAGTTCTCCGGCAAGGCATTCAAGGAAGCACAGAAGCTTGGCTATGACGTTAAGTGCGTTGCAACAACAAAGGAGGATAATTTCGATCACATCCCCTGCGTTAAGAAAGAGGACTTCAGACCCGATGCATCCTATGTTCACATCTGCTTCAACAATACTATCTACGGTACAAAATACAGCTATATCCCCGATACAGGCGATATTCCGCTGGTTGCAGATATGTCCTCCTGCATCATTTCCGAGCCTGTTGATGTTAGCAAGTTCGGCGTTATCTACGCAGGTGCACAGAAGAATATGGCTCCCGCAGGTATGACACTCGTTATCGTTCGCGACGACCTTCTTGACTATGCGGAAGAGAACATGCCCACCATGCTTGAATGGAAGACCATGGCTGAAAACGGCTCTATGTATAATACTCCTCCCTGCTACACAATTTATGTTGCAAAGCTGGTTTACGAATGGATCCTCGGTCTCGGCGGTCTTGAAAAGATGAAGGAAATGAACGAGAAGAAGGCGGCATATCTCTATGATTATCTCGATAATCAGGATTATTATATTGCTCCCGTTAAGAAGGACAGCCGTTCCATGATGAACGTAACCTTCGTAACAGGCGATGCTGACCTTGACAAGAAGTTCGCTTCCGAAGCAGGCAAGGCAGGTCTGAAGAACCTTAAGGGTCACAGAAGCGTTGGCGGTATGCGCGCTTCCATCTACAATGCAATGCCTTATGATGGCGTAGTTGCGCTTGTTGATTTCATGAAGGAATTCGCAAAGAACAATCCCAAGGGATAATTTTAAGAGGTATTTGAAATGAAGAATATACAGCTTCTCAATAAGATAGCAAAGATCGGCACAGATGTGCTTGATAAGAATGAATATAATGTAGGCGCAGACGTTGCAAACCCCGATGCGATAATGGTTCGCTCGGTGGCTATGCACGATATGGAGTTCGGAGGGGAGCTCCGCGCTATCGCTCGTTGCGGCGCGGGTGTAAATAACATTCCCGTTGACCGTTGCTCTGAGGAGGGCATAGTTGTTTTCAACACTCCCGGTGCTAATGCAAACGGCGTTAAGGAGCTGGCTATTGCGGCTATTCTCCTTGCGGCTCGTGACATCACAGGCGGTATCAAGTGGGCAAACAGCCTTAAGGGTACCGAGGGCGTTGCAAAGGCTGTTGAGGCAGGCAAGAGCGCATTTGCCGGCGGTGAGATCGCAGGCAAAACTCTGGGCGTTATCGGTCTCGGAGCTATCGGCGGTAAGGTTGCAAATGCTGCGGTTTCTCTTGGTATGAATGTTGTCGGATGCGATCCTTATCTCACAATTGAGGCGGCTTGGAATATGTCCAGAGCCGTAAAGAAGGTTGCTACATTTGAGGACGTATTTAAGGCGGCAGACTATGTAACACTTCACGTTCCCGCAACACCCCAGACAAAGAATATGATATGCGCAGAGTCTCTCGCAATGATGAAGGACGGCGTTAAGATCATCAATCTGTCCCGCGCGGATCTCGTAAATGCGGCTGATATGAAGGCTGCTATCGAGAGCGGCAAGGTTGCAAAATATGTAACCGACTTCCCCACAGAGGAAACTGTTGATGTTGACGGTATCATTACCATTCCTCACCTTGGAGCTTCCACAGCCGAGTCTGAGGACAACTGCGCTGTTATGGCGGCTCATCAGCTTGATGATTTCCTTAGGACAGGTAACATCAAGAACAGCGTAAACTATCCTAATGTTTCGCTGGCTCACGTTCCCGGATGCACACGCGTTGCGGTATTCCACAAGAACATCCCTGCGATCATCACAAAGATCTCGGGCGCGTTTGCGGATCAGGGCATCAATATCGAGAACTTCATGAATGCTTCCAAGGGCGATAACGCTTATACCCTTATCGAAACGGCAACTCCAATTGATGATACGGTCGCTGAGAAGATCAAGGCTGTTGAAAGCGTTGTAAGAGTTCAGATAATATAATAATCAAAATTTAAAGCGGCTGTAAAAAACAGTTCGAAAATAAAAGGGGCTGAGTCAAAAGCTTTTTAGGAAGCGATTGGCTCAGCCCCTACCTTTCAAGGCGAAGGCTAATGAGCGTTCTTATGCACCGATAAACTATTGCTTAGTTATTTATTTTGAGTTTTTAGAGATTCCCAAATCTAAAAAAGCAAAAAATTCCGTATAACCCTTGACAAATGAGTAAATAACTGTTATAATACTGCCATAAGGATAGAGGCGCGCATGACAAGAGTATCGTCGGCGGCAAGCTTTCGCAGAGTTTTGCCGACGTGAAAGGGGATTGCGCCGAGGGGTGCCCGGGCGAAAGGCATCACCGGTATGGGAGAATAAGATCTGCCGTACTGTCGCATTTCTGCGGAGAGCTATCGGTCAATAAAACTATGTCTCGGGCGAATAGGAGCATTTCGCCGCATAATTAGTATTGAACGGTAGCCAATTCGTAAGAGTTGGCTCTATTTTTTTACTAAATATATAGGTAAAAGAAAGGAAACCGAAAAAATGGCAAAGAACAAGAAGACGATTTTTGAGGGAGCGGCAACCGCTCTCGTAACTCCTCTCACGGAGAACGGCATTGATTATGATGCCTTCGGAAGACTTATAGACTGGCAGATAGACAGCGGCATTGACGCGCTCGTAGTCTGCGGAACAACAGGCGAGGCATCGACCCTCACCGATGATGAGCACAGAGACGCCATTGCCTTCGCGGTAAAGCAGACCGCAGGCAGAGTACCCGTTATCGCAGGTACAGGCTCAAATGACACAGGCTATGCCCTGGATCTTACACGCTGCGCATGCGAAGCAGGCGCAGATGCAATGCTCGTTGTAACTCCCTACTATAATAAGGCGACCCAGAAGGGACTTATCAAGATGTTC
The DNA here is from genome assembly GCA_017461635.1 of Clostridia bacterium. Classification (GTDB taxonomy): domain Bacteria; phylum Bacillota; class Clostridia; order Oscillospirales; family CAG-272; genus SIG710. The sequence continues at coordinate 6,796 of JAFTXK010000149.1, forward strand.
ACAACCCTTGCAGATGCTTCGGATAAGCCTATCATCCTCTATAATGTGCCCGGCAGAACAGGCATGAATATCGAGCCCTCAACATATCTTGCTCTTGCAGATCATCCCAATATTTCCGCTATCAAGGAAGCGAACGGAAATATTTCCAAGATCGTTGAAACCGCAACTCTTGTCGGCGATAAGCTGGATATCTATTCGGGTAACGACGACCAGATCGTTCCCATCATGGCTTGCGGCGGCAAGGGCGTAATCTCAGTCCTCTCCAATCTCCTTCCCGCAGAGACAAGCGAGATCTGCAAGGCGTTTATGCGCGGAGAGACCGCAAAGAGTATGCAGATGCAGTCAAAGTATCTTTCTCTTATAAACGCGCTCTTCTGCGAGGTCAATCCCATTCCCGTAAAGGCGGCAATGAGCGCAATGGGCTATTGCGAAAATTATCTCCGCCTGCCTCTGACCCCCATGGAGGAAGCAAACGAGGCAAAGCTCATTTCCATCATGAAGTCTCACGGAATAATTTAAGAGGTATTTTGAAAAATGAAAGTAATAGTTTGCGGCGCATCGGGCAGAATGGGTAAAGAGCTGATCTCCGCTATCGAGGGCGGGTATTGCTCCGCAACCCTTGCGGCGGCAACAGATATAGTTCTCCCCATAGTTAATTGTCCCGCATATACCGATATTGCCGATGTAAAAGAAGATGCGGATGTAATAATCGACTTCTCGCATCACAGCGCAACAAATTCTCTCGTAGCCTATGCCATAGAGAGAAAGCTTCCGCTGATAATCGCCACCACGGGTCAGACCGAAGAAGAAAAAGACGCCATAAAGAAGGCATCCGAGCTTATTCCTGTTTTCTATTCGGGAAATATGTCCATCGGAATAGCTCTGCTGGTCTCCCTTGTAAAGCAGGCGGTAAGAATCTTCCCCGATGCCGATGTTGAGATAACCGAAGTTCATCATAATCAGAAGGTCGATGTTCCCAGCGGCACTGCACTTATGCTGGCTGAGGGCGTGCGCGAAGCCAAGGGCGCCGAGAGCAGCTTCTGCATTGGCAGACATGAAAACGGAAAGCGTCCGAGGGGCGAGATCGGCATCCATTCGCTTCGCATGGGCAAGGTCATAGGCGAGCATGAGGTCAGGATCGATACAGGCTCGCAGACATTGACCCTTTCCCATAAATCCCATAGCCGTGCGCTTTTTGCAGAGGGCGCGCTGACTGCGGCTGTATATCTCTGCGGAAAGGAAAACGGGCTCTACAGTGTCAACGATATGCTTGAATGAAAAAAACGGGATGATCTGTGATAATCTTGATATAAATGAAGCAGGGCATCTGACCTTTGCAGGCAGAGATACTATCGAGCTGGCGCAGAAATATGCAACACCTCTCTATCTTCTCGACGAGGATAAAATGAGAGAGAAATGCCGCATCTATATGACGGCGATGAAGAAATATTTCGGTGAGAAGGCACAGCCTCTCTATGCGGGAAAAGCCCTTTGCATCAAGGATATTTACCGCATTATGCGCGAAGAGGGCATGGGCATCGATGTTGTTTCCCCCGGAGAGATCTATACCGCCTCTGCCGGCGGATTCCCAATGGAAAATTCCTATTTCCACGGTAATAATAAGACAGATTCGGATATTGCCTTTGCAATGGACACAGGCGTTGGATATTTTGTTTGCGACAGCGATACAGAGCTTCTCTCAATTGAAGCGGAAGCGGCAAGGAGAGGAATAAAGCAGAAAATACTTCTGCGCATTACCCCCGGTATCGATCCCCATACCCATCAGTCGATAAATACAGGACGTGTTGATTCAAAATTCGGCGCGGCAATCGAAACAGGACAGGCAAAGGCATTGGTCGCCCTTGCACTAAAGCAGCCTCATATAGCTCTTATGGGCTATCACTGCCATATAGGCTCGCAGATATTTGAGACCGAGCCCTTCACCGATGCGGCAGATATCATGCTGGGCTTTTCTGCGGATATGAAGGATGCCTTCGGCTTTGAAGCGGAGATCATAAACCTCGGCGGCGGCATGGGCGTCAAATATCTTGAGGAGCACCCCGAAATCGATTATGAAGCCAATATCGCCGTTATTGCCGACCATATGAAGGCTGTTTGTGTGAAGAGAGGGCTGAAGATCCCCGCAGTGCGAATGGAACCGGGCAGAAGCATTGTTGCCGATGCAGGTATGACTCTCTATACCGCCGGAACGGTGAAAACGATCCCGGGATTTAAGAATTATGTTTCGGTCGACGGCGGCATGCCCGATAATCCGCGTTTTGCGCTTTATCAGTCGCCATATACCGTAGTTCTTGCCAACAGAATGAATGAGGAAAGGGATTTTGTCTGCACCGTTGCGGGCAGATGCTGTGAGAGCGGCGACCTTATCCAGGAGGATGTTCCTATGCCCCGTCCCAACCGCGGCGATATAGTTGCGGTAATGACCACAGGCGCATATAACCATTCTATGGCGTCAAATTATAATAGGATCCCCCGTCCGCCCGTGGTAATTCTCCGCGGCGGCGAGGATAAAATGATCATCCGCCGCGAGACATACGAGGATATGCTCGCCTGCGAGATATAAAAAAATTAGAACCGTTCGAAAGAACGGTTCTATTTTTTTATCCCTGAAAGCGTAAGTAAAAACAATTTACTAAGGTGTTTGTTTAACGCATAAAAATAATGCTTTGAGAGATTTGTTCTAATGAATTTTACATAAATACCACAAAAATAGTATAATTTAATAAGACATAGAAAGGACGTTTTATCTATTACATGGGCACAAAATCGAAAGGATGATAATTTGACAATTTACGGATATATCCGTGTCAGTACACGGGAACAAAACGAGGATCGCCAACTTATTGCATTAAATGAGATTGGTGTTGAGGAAAAATGCATATTTACGGACAAGCAATCAGGCAAGGATTTTGAACGTCCGCAATACAAAAAGCTGCTCCGAAAGCTGAAAAAAGACGATCTGCTCTATATTAAGAGCATTGACCGTCTTGGGCGCAACTATGAGGAGATCTTACAGCAGTGGCGGATATTGACAAAAGAAAAAGGTATCGATATCGTGGTTCTTGATATGCCACTTCTCGATACTCGCCGCGGTAAAGATCTGATGGGAACATTTCTAAGCGATATTGTATTGCAGGTACTCAGCTTTGTTGCGGAAAATGAACGCATAAATATTCGTCAGCGGCAGGCCGAAGGAATTGCCGCCGCGAAGAAACGCGGCATCAAATTTGGCAGACCGCCGTCTCCTGTTCCGGACAACTTCTACGACATTCACAAAGCCTGGCGAGAAAAGAAACTGACATTGAGAGAAGCGGCATCCGCCTGTGAAATGCCAATCGGCACATTCTACGGTAAGGCAAGAAAGCTCGAAAATACAAATTAAGCAGACCATAACAATGATTCGCAATGGTGTACTTTTGAAAATCATCTAAAAATTTCCTTATCTTGTTTTACAGTTTAGCATAAATAGATTGTTTTGTCAATACATATATCAAATTGTTAAATAATTTTGGACGTTTCACCAAAAAACATATAGATTATTATGCAGGTTTTTTGTATTTTTTATATTCTTTATTCAGTTTGTAAAAGTACACTTTTCAAAACTGAACTTACATGCACAAATTCAGTTTTCGAAACCGCAAATCAAAATCAAATAATGTATTTGTGCGATTAATAGGAGATTATGGCAAATAATAATTACAAAAATAATCAAAATGATCAAATGGCAAAGAAGGGTACGGTTGAATATTGCATACTGTGCGGAAAAAGCACAGAGTATACCCTTGAAACTCCGATCGATTTTAGAGACGGTTATATCGAGGATGTAGGACAGCTGTGCCGGAAATGCTATTCAGATATCTATAAAAACAATAATAATTAAAGGAGAAACCACAATGACAAAACGAATTCTTTTATCCCTGTTTACGGTATTGATGTTAGTTGGGCTGATAACGACGGCAGCTTATGCGGATGACAGTACCGCAGTCGCGGCAATAGGCAGCAAAACATATTCTTCTCTCGCTGACGCAGTTTCGGAGGCGCAGGACGGAGACATGATCGTTATAACAGAAGACGGCACTTATGAGCTTCCTTCATTCGGCAAAACGTTGACTGTCAAGGCTGCTGAGGGTGTTGAGGCAACAGTTGATAATATCGGTGCTAAAGCACTCAGCGGTGCTAAAGCAACGTTTGAAAATCTGACGTTCGATTACTATCCCAACGTTAATTATACGGGACTTCAGCATATTGACGCGGCAGTATACAATAACTGCACCTTCAACGGTCAAGTGTTCCTGTACGGAAACAGCGAGATCTTTAACGGATGCACATTCAATCAGAACAGCGCAGATGCCTACAACGTATGGACGTATGGAGCCGCAAAGGTTGAATTCAACGGTTGCAGCTTCAATTGCGAGGGAAAATCCGTGCTCGTTTACAACGAGGGTGGGCGTGCAACCGAGCTGACGGTAACAGACACAGACTTTATCGCCGATACTGTCGTTGACGGCAAGGCGGCTATTGAAATAGATACATCCTCACCAAATAGGCCCGGCGCAATGAACGGAACCTCTATTATTATTGACGATAAGACCACCGCGGTGGGATTTGACCGCGGTTCTGTAAGCGGAGAGGTACTTTGGAATGACAAGAAAAATCTTGAAAATCTCGAAGTTTGGGTAAACGACATAAAGGTTTGGCCGAAATATGTCGCTAAGGTCGGCGAAAATGAATACCGTACACTCGCCGAGGCTGTAAGCGCGGCAAACGCAGCCGTCGGCGGTGCAACCGTTGAGCTTATAGGCGACGCCGATCTCGGTGAAAAGCTCATCATCACCGGCAATGTTACTATATCGGGTGAATATACGATCACTCGCGCAGGCGATTACACGGGAACGCTGTTCGCAGTAGGAGAAGGGGCGTCCCTCACTCTTGACGGCGGACTTACCGTTGACGGCGGCAATGAGTATGTGTTTGATTCCGAGCTTTACGCCGAGGATCTTGCCAATTGGGAAACATCGGTTCCGTCTGCTGAATCCGCGAAGTGGTTCACGCCCGAAGAAGGGGCACCGGCGGCAACGGCTTATATGATCACCGTAAGCGGTACTGACAGCGTTGTCAATCTTAAAGATGTTTCGATCACAAATCATTACAGCACCAACGGCAGCGGTATCGTTTCTGCAGGCACAGGCGCAACTGTAAATCTCGACGGTGCGCAGATTACGCATAACGCAAGCACTTCCGGCTCGGGTCTGGTCGTTAACGCATCCTCGGGCAAGTGGGATACCACTCCCGTGATATGGGTTAATATGAATGAAGGCACGGTTATTGACAGTAACCATGTCGGCGGCAATCACGGCATCTTTAAGGTCTACATGGGTACTTACCTCACCATGAATGGCGGTGAGATCAAGAATACGACCGGATGGAACTCCAACGGTACAGTTGTGGGAATCTATTGGGCTTCTTTTGAAATGAACGGAGGTACCATCTGCTCCAACTCCTCTGTTGTCGGTCCCAACAACGGACGCAATGCGGCGATCTACGGACACAGCAATCACTCGTTCGTAATGAACGGCGGTACTATCTGCCACAATGTCGGGCGTTCAAAGGCAGGCGTTGATTCACCGTATTCTGAGATAGGCTATACAGCAAGCACTGTTATAAATGGCGGTACTATTGTATACAACGACGTCCTCGGTACATGGAGCGAACCCGACGTCAGCGGCGGCGGAACGCTTACTATCAAAGGCGGAATCTTTACGCAGGATGTAACAAAATACTGTGCTATCGGATATGAAGCAGTATATAATGAAAAGCTTGGAGTTTATACCATTGAGCAGTATTATGCTGCGGAGTATAACGGAGTTCAGTACCTTACCATTCAGGATGCGATAAACGCAGTCGGAAAAGGCTCGGGAACTGTTAAGATCCTTCGAGATCATGAGGTTGACGTTAATGTTCGTCTCTATACACACTATCCCGTGCTTATCAATGGCAGTGATATTACACTTGATCTTAACGGAAAGACCGTTACCTTTGACTATATCAAAAAGAGCGGCGAAACCGTATACTCATCTATCTCAATATATAACGGCGGCTCGCTGACAATCCTTGACAGCAGTGATGAGCAGACGGGTACACTTTACAATAAGAGTGCCATAGATGAAGCTCCGCGTATTGTATGGGTTACAAGCGCAGGTTCTCTTGTGATCGAAGGCGGCAGATTTGTTTCCGAACAAGCCGACACTATGTTCTACACCAGCAACTCCAATGCGAACATTCCCACTACACTCTATGTAAAGGGCGGTTATTTTGAGCATACAATCCCCACTGACGGCGGTACATATGATTGCTTCAATCAACAGGACGGTTATCAGAAACAGATAATCGAGCTTAGCGGCGGTACCTTTAATCACGATCCCACAGCGGGACGTCAGAATGAATGGGAAGTTACTATTGCTACGAATTACAAGGTTATCGACAACGGCGACGGAACATGGACTGTCGGCAAGGATGGTGACATAACAGTCACATTTGCAAATACAAATATTTCCGCAAAGACTATTCCGAGCGCGACAGTTCTCGAAATGGTGCAGGAGCCAAAAAAGCGTGGATATATATTTGCGGGCTGGTATGCGAATGAATCTTTGACAAAAGAGTTTGATTTTAATACGGTTCTTTATGATGATACCACGATTTACGCGAAGTGGGAAGAGAACACCGACACCAATAATAATTATTGGTATATATTACTGATGCAGCTGCACAATCAGGAATTTGACATCACCGCTCACGCAGGCGAGGGCGGCACCGTAACTCCCGAGGGTACATATAAGGTGAAATACGACAAGAATATCACCTACACTATCACCCCTGACGAGGGCTACTCCATCGCGGATGTTCTTATTGACGGCAAGAGCGCAGGTGCAGTTTCCGAATATACCTTCAAGAATGTCAAGAAGGATCATACCATCACCGCTGTTTTCGAAAAGATAGCATGGAATAATCCCTTTGACGATGTTGCTGAAAAGGATTGGTTCTATGAGGACGTAAGATATGTAAATGAAAACGGTCTTATGATAGGTAGGGGTACTGCCGAGTTCTCTCCTGCCGAAACAGTTAACCGTGCAATGCTCGTGACAGTTCTTTGGAGACTGGAAGACAGTCCTGTGGTAGTAAGCGACACCCATTTCTCCGATGTACCTGACGGCGAGTGGTATACCAACGCAATAAACTGGGCTTCAGAGAATGGAATCGTTCTCGGATATAGTGACAGTACATTCCGTCCTACAAATGAGCTGACCCGTGAGCAGGTCATGGCAATTCTTCACCGTTATGCTATATACAAAGAATATGATGACAGCAAGATAGGCGAAAACGCAACTGCTATTATGGAACAGTGCGTATACAGCGATTGGGCAAAGGATGATATCATTTGGGCAGATAGGAGCGGTATGTTCAATGGTATTGGTGTTGATATAACCGACATGAAGGATGAGATGACACGTGCGGAAATCGCAGCTTATTTTAGGCGTTTTTGCGAGAATGTTTCAAAGTAAGAAATTAAAATCGACCATTCCTAAGTGCTGATATCATATCAGCTTACAACAAAAAAACGCTGCAGCATTTATCCTACGGGATAAATGCTGCAGCGTTTTTGTTTTTAAGTGTTAAAAAACAGCTTCCGTTAGTTAGTATAGTTATCAAAATAGCCCTGGACGAGGACAACGGGTGTTCCCTTATCGCCGCTACCGCTGGTCAGGTCGCAAAGAGAGCCGATCAGGTCTGTAAGCTGACGGGGAGTTGTGCCCTGAGCAGCCATATTACCAACGAGACTGCTTCCGTCCTTCGCCTTGATACTGTTCGATATAGCTTCCTTCAGAGCCTCGCCGCTGAGATCCTTAAAATCGTTATCTGCAAGGTATTTCAGCTTCAGCTCATTGGGAGTACCGACAAGACCGTCTGTAAAAGCAGGAGAAACTACCGGGTCAGCCAGCTCCCAGATCTTACCCTGAGGATCCTTGAAGGCACCGTCACCGTAAACCATGACCTCAACATGCTTGCCTGTAGCCTCAAGAACTCTCTTCTGAATATCGAGAACAAGATCCTTGCACTCGCGGGGGAAGAGCTTAACCATATCCTCTGTGGACTTATTCGAGCCGAGAAGACCGTACTTTTCGTTGCATCCGCTGCCGTTCACAGGAGCGTTCATGATATCGTCAAGACCGCAGACAACCTTTGCGCCTGCCGCTTTGAGGATTCTCTTTGTACGTGCGCGGCTGTGGATATCGCAGTTTATGATGCAATCGGTATAATCGAGGATAGTCTTTGCCTGATTTGCGAAAACGATCTCAACCTCTGCGCCACATTCTTTTACAAGATTTCCATAGTATTCAACATAGTCAACGCCTGTAAACTCATGCTTATTTTCGCCGAAAAGCTCACGGTAGCGTTCAAGAGAAAGAACATCGCTATAGGGATTGATGCCTGCCGCGTCGATCTTATCGAGGCTTACCAGCTCATTTCCAACCTCATCCGACGGATAGCTGAGCATAAGGACTACCTTCTTTGCGCCCTTTGCGATACCGCGCAGGCAGATTGCAAAACGGTTACGGGAGAGGATTGGGAAGATAACGCCGACAGTGCCGCCACCAAGCTTTGCCTTAACGTCTGCGGCGATGTCGTCAACACTTGCGTAGTTACCCTGCGCTCTTGCAACGATGGACTCGGTTATAGAGATAACATCGCGATCACGGAGCTCAAAGCCCTCAAATTCAGCCGCCTCCAGCACGCTGTCTGTTACAATAGCGGCAAGATCGTCTCCTTCGCGGATGATAGGACAGCGGATTCCTCTCGAAACCGTTCCTACCCTGCGTTCATAGTTTGCCATTTTATTTTCCTTCTTTCGTAATTAAAATCGGGATCGATCAGTAAAAACATAATTGTATTTATTTTTTATAGTATTAACTGATAATTGCCTTATATCTTCAAGCTGCGCGTTAGCGCATCATCACTTGGCAAAGCCAATCATAACTCATAACTTGCCCTAAGGCAATCATAACTCATTTTTGATATATCAAAAATCATTCCCACTCAATGGTGCCGATGGGCTTTGGAGTAAGGTCAAGAAGAACGCGATTTATACCGTCAACCTCATGAGTAATTCTGTCGGTTATCTTATGGAGTATTGCATAGGGGATCTCTTCGATGGTAGCTGTCATTGCGTCCTTGGTATTTACGGCGCGGATGATCGCGGGCCAACCCTCATAGCGGCTTTCGTCCTTAACACCAACGCTCTTTATATCCGGAACGGCGATAAAATACTGCCAAACCTTTTCGGCAAGACCGCATTTGTCAAATTCCTCACGGAGAATGGCATCAGCCTCACGAAGCGCATGGAGACGGTCGCGTGTGATAGCTCCAAGGCATCTTACGCCAAGTCCGGGGCCTGGGAATGGCTGACGGTATACCATTGCATGAGGAAGACCCAGTGCCTCGCCCACAACTCTTACCTCGTCCTTGAAGAGCAGCTTTATAGGCTCGACCAGACTGAATTTAAGATCATCGGGAAGACCTCCCACATTATGATGGGATTTTACAGCCTTTTTGCCCTCTGCCGCCTTGATGCTTTCGAGAATATCGGGATAGATAGTACCCTGAGCGAGATATTCAACGCCTTCCAGCTTTCTTGCTTCATCGGCAAAGACATTTATAAATTCTGCGCCGATTATCTTTCTCTTCTTTTCGGGTTCGCTTACGCCTGCGAGAAGGTCAAGAAAACGGTCGGTTGCGTCAACATAGATAAGATTTGCATCAAGCTCTTCTCCGAAAACCTTTATAACATTTTCGGATTCATCCTTGCGCATAAGACCGTGGTTGACATGGACGCAGACCAGCTGTTTGCCTATAGCCTTGATGAGCAAGGCAGCAACAACAGAGGAGTCAACGCCGCCGGAAAGGGCAAGCAATACCTTCTTATCGCCTACTTGAGCGCGAACTTCAGCAACCTGCTCTTCTATAAACGCATCAGCAAGAGCTTTTGTTGTGATCCTTTCCATTGTTTCGGGACGAACATTTGAATTCATATGATTCAACTCCTTATAAATAAGAATTATTTAACTGTATTGCTCTTTTCCTTCTGAATAACGTCGTGAGCGCCGCCCTCAACGATACTTGTTGCAGAAACGAGGGTAAGAACTGCCTTTTCCTGAAGTTCGGGGATGGTGAGTGCGCCGCAGTTGCACATTGTGGAGCGAACCTTTGCAAGGGACATAGCAACATTATCCTTAAGAGGACCTGCATAGGGAACATAGGAATCAACGCCCTCTTCAAAGGACAGCTTCTTATCGCCGCCAAGGTCATATCTCTGCCAGTTTCTTGCTCTTGCCGAGCCTTCGCCCCAGTATTCCTTATAATATGTTCCACCGATGCTTACCTTATTCGAGGGGCTCTCGTCAAAGCGGGCAAAATATCTGCCCAGCATAACGAACTCCGCGCCCATAGCAAGGGCAAGGGTTATATGATGGTCATAGACGATACCGCCGTCGGAGCAGACGGGGATATAAATGCCTGTTTCTTCAAAATATCTGTCTCTCTCGGCGCAAACGTCGATAAGGGCTGTTGCCTGACCGCGTCCGATACCCTTTGTTTCACGGGTTATGCAGATAGAACCGCCGCCGATACCGACCTTGATAAAGTCTGCACCGCATTCGGCAAGGAATCTGAAGCCCTTAGCGTCAACAACATTTCCTGCGCCTACCTTAACGCTGTCGCCGTACTTTGCTCTGATCCACTCGAGGGTGAGCTTCTGCCATTCAGAAAAGCCCTCGGAGGAGTCGATACAGAGAACGTCTGCGCCTGCCTCTACCAGAGCGGGAACACGCTCTGCATAGTCACGGGTGTTGATACCGGCGCCAACGACATAACGCTTGTCCGCGTCAAGAAGCTCGTTCGGGTTCTGCTTGTGTGTGTCGTAGTCCTTGCGGAATACCATGTAAACAAGTCTGCCTTCCTTATCGATAATGGGAAGGGAATTGAGCTTGTTGTCCCAAATTATGTCATTAGCGATCTTAAGAGTTGTGCCCTCGGGAGCTGTGATCAGCTTATCGAAGGTAGTCATAAATTCACTGACCTTGGTTGCGGGATCCATGCGGCTTACGCGGTAATCTCTTCCCGTAACTATGCCAAGAAGCTTACCGTTTGCTTTGCCGTTGTCTGTTACAGCAACGGTGGAGTGACCTGTCATTTCCTTCAGTGCCACAACATCTGCCATTGTTGCATCGGGGGTTATATTCGAATCGCTTACAACAAAACCTGCCTTATAGTTTTTAGCGCGCCTTACCATTTCAGCCTCGTCCTCGACCGACTGAGAGCCATAGATGAAGGCAACGCCGCCCTCGGTAGCGAGAGCAACAGCAAGTCTGTCGCCCGAAACCGACTGCATGATAGCGGAAACCATGGGAATGTTCATTGTGATTTTGGGTGTTTCGCCCTTTTTGTATTTAACAAGAGGTGTTTTGAGGCTTACATTTGCGGGGATGCACTCACTTGACGAATAACCGGGGATGAGAAGGTATTCGTTAAAGGTGTGGGATGCTTCATTGATGAATGTTGCCATTTGTAAAATCTCCTTTTGCGCTTTTTACATATTATTATACACCTTTTTCATCGATTTTTAAAGACCTATTCAGCATTTTTTTTGCGCAAATTAAAAATTTTACATTATTTCCGATATAAAAGCCGTTTTTTGTCAAACTTTTAAGCAAATTAACAAAAAGTTTACAGCGTAAGCTGTTGACCTAATACTATATTTCGTGGTATATAATAAATATTAGATTTTTATGACGGGGGTAAACATGAAAAAACTCGGATTTGGCTTGATGCGTCTTCCCAAGCTTAATGCGGAAGATCCTGCAAGCATAGATATCGAACAGACAAAACAAATGGTGGACAGCTTCATTGAGCAGGGATTTACCTATTTTGACACCGCATGGATGTATTGCGGCTTTGCCAGCGAAAGAGCCGTTAAGGAAGCTCTTATCAGCCGCCATGCACGCGACACCTTTACACTCGCTACCAAGCTCCATTCGGGCTTTATAAAAGAAGAGGCTGACCGAGACAGGATTTTTAATGAACAGCGCGAAAAAACAGGTGCCGATTTCTTTGATTATTATCTTCTCCATGCCATCGGACGCGAGAGCTATGAAAAATATAAAGAATTCCACTGCTTCGAATGGCTGTCCGAAAAGAAAGCGCAGGGACTTGTTAAGCATATTGGCTTCTCCTATCATGATGATGCGGAGCTTCTCGATCTTATTCTAACCGAGCATCCCGAGGTGGAATTCGTCCAGCTACAGATAAATTATATCGACTGGGAAAACGAGGGCGTTCAGTCAAGAAAATGCTATGAGGTGGCAACAAAGCACGGCAAGCCCGTCATAGTAATGGAGCCCGTAAAGGGCGGTACTCTTGCCGCTGTTCCTGCGGCGGCGGAAAAGCTGATGAAGAGCGCTGAGCCCGAAATGTCCGTGCCCTCATGGGCGATCCGCTTTGCGGCGAGCCTGCCAAATGTCATCATGGTTCTTTCGGGCATGAGCAATATGGAACAGCTCATAGATAATACGAGCTATATGCGCGATTTCAAGCCCCTTGACGAGAGTGAAAGAACCATAATCGACAAGGTTGTGAACATTCTGAATTCAGGCAATTCTATTGCCTGCACGGGCTGCAGCTATTGTACCGACGGATGTCCTATAAAGATCGCAATACCGCAGTATTTTTCTCTCTACAATGCAGACCTTCTTGAAAACGGCGACGGCTGGACAGCGCAGATGGAATATTATGATAACCTGACCCTCACAGCTGGCAAAGCAAGTTCATGCATTGAATGCGGGCAGTGCGAAGGGATCTGCCCTCAGAAGCTTCCCATAATAAAGCACCTCAAATCCGTTGCCAAACGCTTTGAGGCTAATTAAGAATAACAAGACAGCGCATTTGTGTTTTTGCAAATGCGCTGTCTTGTTCGGCCAGATTTATAGTAGGCAACCTCTAAAAACTCAAAACAAATAACTAAACAATAGGGCATCTCTAAATACTCGGCGTGCGGGGAGTTTTTAGAGATACCCAATAATTTAGCGAAAAAATCAGACTGCCTCATTGAAATTTTTGAGGCAGTCCTTTTATAAGCGGTTATTTATAAAATTTATTAGAGCTTTCCTGTCTTATAGAACTCGTTTACCTTTTCAAGATCGAGGACAGCAGGATCATTCATAATTACCTCGCCCTTTCCCATATTCCAGAGGGATATCTTGACCTTTGCCCAGCTCGACCAGAACATTACCCATGCAAATTTATATCCGTCCTTATGCATTTTTGCAAAAAGGTCACGGGCGTCTTCGTTATTGAATTTATATTCCGGACTTACATCAAGATTTGTTCTATTATCGTTGCCGGGGCCGAACTCGCCGATGCCGAAGGGCTTGCCTGTTGCTGTCAGAGCCTTATAATCGGCACTTCCCCATTCTGTGCCTATCTCATAATTTCCGTTCGAATACCAGTCAAAGGCAACAAGGTCGATAATATCGTCTCCCGGATAGGGATACATAACCGTTCCTTCGCATCCGATATTGGGGCTGTATACCCAAATAAGATTCTTCATGCCGAATTCTTCTGTGAACATTTTATATATGTATCTCCAAAGTCTTTGGGCATAGATCGCAGGAATACGGTAGCCCTCGTCCTGACCTATGCAGAACCAGAACCAGCCGCCGTTCATCTCATGGAGCGGTCTCCAAAGCACGGGTACTCCCGCGTCATCAAGTCTCTTTATGAATCTTGCCGCCTCGCGAAGGTCATCGGAAAACACCTTATTTGTAGGTGTGCCCTCGGTCATTAGCGCTTCCCATTCTTCATCTCTGCCGAGATTGCCGCGATACCATACAGGATCTTCGGGTTTCGGAACATGGGGATTGCGGAAATGTCCGCAAAGCGTTACGATACCGCCCTTTGAAGCATAATTGATAAGCTCCTCGGCGAGAATATCAAGCTCTTCATCATTATATTCTTTTGCGCCGCGAGCAATATCCATACCCAGCATTGCGGGCTTTTTGCCTGTTGCTTCCTCGATCCATTTGAGCTCATCTCTAGTCTTATGTCCTCCATCGCTGTAATTCTCGGACATCTGCTGTGCAACGATATACTTTTCGGGGTCGTTATAGAGCTTTGTCATAAGATCCAAAAGCTGATCTCTTGTGTAGGGAATCTTTTTCATAGTCTCTAATTTCCTTTTCTTTAATTTTTTAAACGCGTTTATACGCTTTAACGATCTCACAGATATACTGGCGGTGATAATCCTTCTGCGCGTAATTTGAGAGAAGCTTTTCATCAACAAAGCCCTCTTCCTTTATATCCGAAACATATAGCTTTCGGCAAATAAGCGCCAATTTTGATTCACAGAAAATTATACCTTTTCCGACATCAGTCTCTATTGGGGTAAGTCCACATTCCTTTACCTTATCGCAGTCTCTACCGCTATGTGAGCCGCAGAAGCGCAGTGCGTCTCTTTTATCTTCATCGAAAAAGCACATTGTCATATATTCATTTGCCTCGGCGAAGAGATAGGTGAAGCGCTGGGGGCGGATATAAGCTATGCTTACGGGTTTATTCCAGAGGACTCCCATGCATCCCCAGCTCGCGGTCATGGTATTATACCCCTCGGAGAGACTGCCCGCGGTCACAAGCATCCAATCCTTGCCTATAAGCTTTGCCGAGCTCTCAAGCTCTTCGGCAGAAATTTCAATAAAGCCTTCCATTAATCGCCCTCTTTTCTTTTTTCTTTCAGTATATGCGATTTTCATTATATTATCACAAAAAAATTTTTGTGTCAAGGCGAGGTGGAGACTTTTTATGTGTTTTTGTGACTTCTTAATGCGTTTCATATCTTTTATCATTTTCGGTTGACGGATTTGGCATTTTATGTTATACTTTAGTAGTATATTAAAATGTGTTTTGTGATATAAACAATAATTTAGCGAATAGTTAGTAAATCCCCTATGAGATCCTTCGCCGAGGCTCAGGATGACAGTACTGTACTGTTCGCAATTTTTCCTACGTTAAATCACGGTTGACTTAACAGTAGAAAACCAAGTGGGCGATC
>JAFTXK010000008.1 GCA_017461635.1 Clostridia bacterium
GGCAAACCTTGCGGAATTCGGACAGGGCGGTCCGCTTCACGGAGCGACCCGTGATGCCCAAGAAAAGCTTTTCACATGCAAGCATGTTGACGCTATACTCGATCGCATGTATGCAGACGGCTATAAGATAGGGTATGCAATGAGCTATGCGGAGAGAAACAGCTTTGTTTGGTGGCCTCACTGCGATGAATTTATGGCATCGGATAGAATTGTCGACCTTTCCGGAATGCCTGCGCTCTTCGAAAAGATCAGAGAAAACTGAGTAAAATAGATTTTACCTATTATCCCGAAAATGCCGAATATATACTCACACTTCGAGAGAAAGTAAATGAGCTTATTAAAAAAGCCATTGAAAATTAAATTTTTACGGAGATCATATGACAGATCTGCTTTGCAAAGTATTCATAAAGGATCATGAAAACACCGCAAGCCCCAGAGTACGTGCACGTTACGGCA
This sequence comes from Clostridia bacterium, assembly GCA_017461635.1. GTDB lineage: Bacteria > Bacillota > Clostridia > Oscillospirales > CAG-272 > SIG710. Next base: position 457 of record JAFTXK010000008.1, read on the forward strand.
CTCTTTCGGGAATAGTCGGTATCATAGTAAATATACTGCTTTTTGCAGGAAAATTCATAATCGGTTCTCTTACCTATTCCATTGCCATAACAGCGGATGCGGTGAACAATCTTTCGGACGCGGGCTCATCCGTGATATCCCTGATAAGCTTCAGAATATCCTCAAAGCCTGCCGACCGCGAGCATCCGTTCGGGCATGCGAGGATCGAATATATAGCCTCAATGATAGTTTCCTTTATCATACTTTTTATCGGTATAACTCTGATGAAGGATTCGGCAATGAAGATATTTTTCGGCGGTGAAAAGACAGATCCGAGCATTCCCGCAATAGCGGTCCTTTCGATTTCGATCCTGGGTAAGCTCTGGCTCTTTCTCTTCAACCGTAAGCTTGGAAATAAGATAAATTCATCGGTTATGAAGGCAACCGCGGCAGACAGCCTTTCTGATGCGCTTTCCACCGCGGCAGTCCTTGCGGCAACGATTATCTACCGTTTCACCGATATAGAGCTTGATGCATATATGGGCGTTATAGTTGCGGTGCTCATTATGCGCGCAGGAATTGGGGTATTCAAGGAAGCCATGGATTCTATCCTCGGCACAGCACCCGAGCCCGACACAGTGGAAAGAATAAAGGAGATCATTTTCTCCTATCCCGAGGCACTTGGAATACATGATCTTGTGATCCATAATTACGGTCCGGGAAGATGCTTTGTCTCCTGTCATGTTGAGGTGGATGGCGGAAAGGATATCTATGCTTCACATGATGCTGTTGATAATATCGAAAAGGAGCTATCCAAGGAGCTCGGAATTGAGGGCATAATTCATCTTGATCCGGTTGCTGTAGGAGATCCGCTGACAGATGAGCTGAAGAAGCAAATACATGAGATCATTTCAGCTATCGATGAAAGAATGAATGTCCACGATTTCCGTATAGTTCCCGGAACTACCCATACCAATCTGATATTTGATGTTGTTGTACCTTTTGAGGTAAAGCTGAGCGACGGTGAGGTCATTTCAAAGCTTTGCGACGAGATCAAAAGGATAGATGAAAATTATTTTGCCGTAATAACCGTTGACAGGCAGTAAAAGGCTTAAAAATAGCTTTGCTTGAACGGTAATGATCCGGCGAGGCAGATCACTCAAAAATCCCGAAGAAAGGCAGGGGCATAATATGGCAAGCGGACGCTATGAAATAACTAAAAACGAGCTTGGTGAATACCGCTTTGCTCTTGTGACTGTCAGCGGAAGGGTCCTTGCTCACAGCGGACTTTATAAGACTCTCGGAGTTTGCAAAAAGGGTATTGCAAGCCTGCGTGTCAATGCAGATGTTCCGCTTGATGATAGGAGCGATGCCGAAAACTCTCTTTCGGGTTCAGAGATACGCTGCCCCAAGATCGAGCTTACGGGCGACAGCTTTGGCGGCGGAGGCGGTATAGGCGGATATAATTTCGCTGTCCGCGCCAAAAACGGAACCGTTATCGCCACAGGCGAGGGCTACGGCACCAAAAAACGCTGTCTCGAAGCTATTGCAAACCTCCGCTATATAGCTTTCTCGGCAGAAACCACAGAAAAGAATTTTTAAAAAACGAAATTAAGATGCAATAACGGGGTTGTCTCGCTGATTTGGAGAGACAACCCCGTTTAATGATTTTTATTTCTTTATTCTGTGAGAAATGAGTCCTCATTTATAAAGTCGGATATATTCTGATTAAAATATGTTGTTGACATGGAATATGGCTGTGCATTACTGCCCGAAGCTTCTGACGAACAATGATAGATTATACCGTAATTGAGATAATAGAAATATCTTTCGGTTATGCCGGTATCGCGGTATGTGACTATCAGATTAAGCAGATTCATATCTCTTGCTCTTATCATGGAATAAGTGCATTTAGAAAGAGCAGGGAGATCTTCGCTGTCTGCGGAATTATATTCATTCAGCAGAGCAAGAAGATTCTCATGGCTTGGCATTGAAGCGAGCTCCATCGGAGAAAGATCCTTTGTCAGCGGTATCCTGTTGCTCTTACCTGTGGTTTCATTTATTATGAGAATGTATTCCCCATCGCATTTAATGGTTTCGATCAGAGTATTTTTATTATAGGTTCTTATATTATAGTTTTCACCGTCCCGCAGAATACGTTTTATTCTTTCATGAGTTGTGCCGTCGGTCCCCACAGAGGTGACGGTACATTCGTGATAATAGGACGAATTCTCCTTATAAAGCGAAAAGGCCTCTTCGATCGTCATTTCGGGAATTTCCATTTCCTCATATACCGGAAGACATTCAGAGCTATCGGCTATAAGCTCGGAGAACTCCTTTCGGATATCATAAGCGGAGCTTTCGGGTTGCTCTTTATCATTCTGAAGCTGTATCAGATAGATACCGACGATGATGAGGATGGACATCATGACAACCGCGCTGATAAAAAACACCGTACGCGCGGCAGAACCTATTTCGTTTGTATTGCTTCTGCCATTTGCCATGAAAAATTCCTCCTTTTAATTTATTTCTGTATTATCGTTCTTTTCGTCTGTGATTTCCGTACGTACAGCAAGATTTACAACTCTGTTTGAGATCTCCTCATCGGTTGCGATCCTGATCCCGCTTTCAAGGGCATCCTCATCGGTAAACATGGCGGTATAGGCTCTTGTTGCAGGATTTTTATAAACGCAGGAGCTGATGAAGAAGAGGGCAAAGCCCGAGATAAATATCAGCGCCGCAGGTATATAATATTTCAGAGTGAGAAGCACTGCCGCAATTCCGAGAATGCCGCATATGGAATAAAGGATACCGACGCTCTTTCTCTGACCGAAGCCCATATCGATAAGCCGATGATGGATATGACCGCGGTCGGAAGAAAAGGGGCTTTTTCCATGGATAAGTCTGCGGATTATGGCAAAAAGAGTATCGAATATAGGCAGACCGAAGATGGAGAGAGGGATAAGGAAGGAAAAGACGGTATGGGTCTTGAAAACGCCTTGGATGGATATCAGCGAAAGCAGATATCCAAGGGTCTGCGCGCCCGTATCTCCCATAAAGATCTTTGCGGGATGGGCATTAAAGGGGAAAAAGCCTATGCAGGCTCCGATCACGATGGCGATAATGAGGGCAGACTGAAAATCTCCGAGAATTATCATTACAACAAAAAGAGACATGGAGCAGATGGCGGAAACTCCGCAGGCGAGACCGTCAAGCCCGTCGATAAGGTTGATTGAATTTGTGAGACCGACAATCCAGATAAGAGTAAGTGGTATCGACCAGCCGCCAAGGGGTATCATTTTGTCTCCGAGGCTTACAAAATCAATGGTTATGCCTTCCAATATGGCGAAAACGGCAACGATGATCTGAACTGCCAGCTTAAGCCATGCGTTCAGAGCGAAAACGTCATCGAGAACGCCCATTACTACGATGATAAGACCTCCGAAGAGGGCTACCGTAAGAAATCTACTCATGGGACAGAATGCAAGAATAGTAAGAGCAAAGCCGATGAAGATAGCAAGACCTCCGATACGCGGTATCGGAACGCTGTGCATACGTCTGCCGTCCTTAGGCACGTCTACCGCGCCGATCTTGAAGGCAAGAACACGCACCAGAGGTGTACAGACATAGGCGAGCAATGCGGCGCAGACCACCGCGGCGATTCCTATGATCACCTTTATTAGCGAAGCATGCATTTTTTCGCTTTCCTTTCTGTTTTTATCCTTGATCAGATCACGAAGCCGACCTTGCGCTTGACCTTGGAGAGAGTCTTTTTAGCGAAATAGGAGGCCTGCTCTGAACCGTTTTTCATAACTGTTTCAAGATATGCTTTATCTGCCAGAAGTTCATTAAATTTTGCCTGTACAGGAGCAAGAGCATCTGCGCATGCCTCCCCGACGGCAAGCTTGAAATCGCCATAGCCCTTGCCGGAAAATTCAGCTTCGATCTCCTCCATGGTCTTGCCGGTAAAGCAGGAATAGATGGACATGAGATTGTTGATGCCGTCCTTGCCCTCGGCAAAGCGCACCTCGGTATCCGAATCGGTTACGGCACGCTTGAATTTACGGATGATAGTGTCCTTATCATCAAGGATGTAAACCACCGCATTTGTGTTTTCGTCAGATTTGCTCATCTTTTTTGTGGGCTCGGCAAGAGACATGATCTTCATGCCGCTCTTTTCGATGATGGGCTCGGGAACGGTGAAGGTGTCGGAATAGACCTGATTGAAGCGGTTTGCAATATTTCTGGCAAGCTCAACATGCTGCTTCTGGTCAACTCCAACGGGAACGACATCGGTCTGATAGAGCAGGATGTCTGCCGCCATAAGTGTGGGATAGGTGAAGAGACCTGCATTGATATTGTCATGATGCTTTGCGCTCTTGTCCTTGAACTGTGTCATTCTGCCAAGCTCACCGAACATGGTATAGCAGTTAAGTATCCATGAGAGCTCCGCATGAGCGGGAACATGAGACTGCACATAGAGGCAGTTTTTTTCGGGATCGAGACCGCAGGCGATATAGAGCGCAAGGGTCTCATATGTTCTTCTGCGAAGCTCGGCGGGGATCTGACGAACCGTTATCGCATGCATATCAACAACGCAGTAGAAGGTCTGATATTCCTCGCTGTATTTGGAAAAATTGCGGAGCGCACCGAGGTAATTACCGATGGTGAGATTGCCGCTGGGCTGAACGCCCGAGAAGGAAACTTTTTTATCGTTAAGCATGATTTTTACCTCTTTATACTTATAATCTTTTCTATGATACCACATTTATTCGGATTTTGCAATATTTTGAAAAGAACTTTTACAATTTGGGTAGACTTTTTCTCTTTTTTGTGGTAAAATTACAGCGAAAAGAGGTATAAACTATAATTATTTTTGATATTGCATAAAATCAAAGGAGAAATGATAATGAAGAAAACGACCACAAAGATCGTGATCGGGCTTGAGAAGCCCATAAAGGTGATCCATTTCAGTGACACTCATCTGACAAGAGCTGACGGACGCGATGACGATCGCAAGATAGAGCTGGCGAAAAAGCGCAGAAGCGGTCCTTTCCCCGATAACGAGCTGATCTTTAAGGAGACACTTGAGATGGCGGCGCAGGGGTATGATGCGGTGCTTCATACCGGTGATCTTATCGATTTTGTTTCCTATGCCAATCTCGAAGCGGCGCGCGAATTTGCGGAAACTACCGACTGTTTTTTTGCCGCAGGAAACCATGAATTCAGCCTCTATGTGGGCGAAGCAAAGGAGGATGCGGCATACAGGGCTCAGAGCCTTGACCGCGTACAGGCGGCTTTCGGAAATGATATCCGATTCGATTCCAGAATTATCGGCGGTGTGAATTTTGTTGCCATTGATAATTCCTATTATCTTTTTGAGGAATTCCAGCTTGAAGGACTTGAGAGAGAAGCGGCAAAAGGCTTCCCCATCGTGATCCTCGTTCATAATCCGATCTATGAGGAAACGCTCTATGAGCATCGGATGTCACAGGGGGAATGTGCTTATCTTGTGGCAGTTCCCGAGGAGAAGATGCAAAGCTACCCCGCCTACCGCCGAGATCAGCAGAGAGCGGATGCCATAACACTTGAGACCGTTGAATATATCAAGACCGAGCCTATGATAAAAGCAATTCTGGCAGGTCATATCCACTGCGATTTTGACGGCGAGCTTCGAGATGGTCTTCCTCAGCTAATTGTGGGAAAAAAGAGCGCAAGAGAAATAATAATTGAATAATGCTTATATGGGGATTCACAAAAATACCGATAAAGCATTAAAAACGAGATCTAAAGTTTTAAAATTCTTCTGTATATTGTGGTGCTGATCTTCAGGAAACACAAGTCGATAGGATAAATGCACAAAATAATTGTGCTTTTATCGTCAAAGTTGACAAGATTTGCGTAAATTTCTAAAAATTCATAACTTCTTCATAAAGTTGTGTTACAATATGATGGGTTAAAACCAATTAATGAAAAAATTAGGAGGACTTATGACAAAGAGAATTTTATCCCTGCTTTTCGCTGTTATTATGATCTTCTCCGTTATGGCTCTTGCTGCCTGCGGTGGAAATAACGACGGCGGAAACAACGATGTTGAGGGTGATGACACAATGAGCCCCGAGGATTCCAAGCTTCAGGACTTCATTGATAACTACAGACCCGAAACAACAGCGCAAACTTATGTGGATGATAAGATTACCGAGAAGTATGACTTCGAAGGCTATGATTTCACATTCCTTAACTCCGCAGCCGTCTACTACATGTATATTTACCTGGATCCCGATATGACCGGTGACGTCCTTGACGATACATGTTTTGAGAGAAACCTCATGGCTGAGGACTACTTCAACATCACGATCAGCGAAGAGACACAGCCCTATGCGGATCTTGCATCCTATGCAAAGACCCTCATTCTTGCAGACGAGGATGTTTATGATGCAATGTACATTCCCGCAGCTAAGCTGACTCCCCTTATCTCCGAGAACCTCTTCTATGACCTTCTTGAGATCGAAGAGCTTCACATTGATAACATTTGGTGGGACCAGCCTCTTATCGAAAGAAATATTATTGAAGACCGTCTGTTCTATGCAACCAGCGACCTTAACCTCATGGCATTTGAGGGTATCTGGTGCATGTACTTCAATGAGGATCTGATGATCAACCTCGGTCTTGACCTTCCCTTCGAGCTCGCGCTGAACGGCGAATGGACATTTGACGCAATGAAGCAGTACTGCGCAGCAGCAGCAAACCTTAACGGTGACGCTTCCTTCGTATTTGATGTAAACGGTAATGCTACATACGGTCTCGTAAGTATGGGTACTCCTCATTACATGGCATACGGTCTGGGTGCTGAATATACATCCCGTGATGATAACGGTAAATATCAGTTCACAGCTGACACTGATACAGAGTTCTCATCTGTTTGGGAATCTCTTATCGGATTCTTCGGTCCCGATGACGGTATGCACGTTCTGGGTACCGCAACCGACCTTGATCCCGACGGATACTACGGTATCTTCGAGGCTAACCGTGCCCTGTTCCTGCATGCAGAGCTTAAGGGTGCAACAATGCTTCGTGAGTGGGAAGGCAGCTTCGGTCTGCTTCCTCAGCCTAAGTATGATGCAGCTCAGGAGAGCTATAACTCCAATATCTTCTCCAGCTGTCTCTCCTTCTGCATTCCTAATACCAATACAAACCTTGAAAGAACAGGTATCATCGTTGACTACCTTACATATATGTCCTACACAAGCCTTATGCCCAGATACTATGATATCCATGTAGCTCTCAAGGCACTTGGCCGTGAGGAATCCATCAAGGTTCTTGATCTTGTCCGTGGTACTCGCGGATGTGAGGTTGCTGTTCCTTACGGTTGGGCAACTGACCTTAATGACTCACTTAAGAAGCTTGCTCTTGAAAACAATCTCGCAATTGCTTCTACGATCGAGACATATAAGGATCAGATCGCTGCAAAC
>JAFTXK010000150.1 GCA_017461635.1 Clostridia bacterium
ACGAAAGTGTGCTTCTGATGTTATAATACTCATTGGAAATAGCTCCTTTTGTGATGTGTTGGTTTTGTGGTTATTACCATTATATCACATCTGGTCGCTATTTCTCTTTTTATTTGTCACCTATCAATTGTATCATAACATGTTTGGAATTTTTTGAATTATTTTTTCATTATATGTAAAAAAATCTTTCTCTGCATAAGTAACTAAAAAATTTTATCCTTCGACAGCTTTCGCCTTGACAGGCGGATAAAAAAAATATATAATTATTACAGGATATCGAAAAAAATTTAAAAATTCGCGGAGGAAAAGATAAAACCGTGTCGAATAAAGAAAAGATCAGTCAATCCAGCATCAAGAATGAGAATACACTCGCCATCTTCGATGAGATCTCACGCGCAGACGGAATAAGCCGTGCGGATATTTCGGAAAGAACGGGGCTCAGTCTTATGACAGTCGGCAAGGTAGCCGACACACTGACCCACGAGGGCATTATAATCCAGGCAAAGCCAGCCACAGGAAGCGCAGGAAGACGCGCGGGAATGCTGACACTCTCTGAGGACTATTTCATCCTTGCGCTGGATATTTCAACTCCCGAATTCCGCGCCGCCTCAATGGATCTGCACCTTGAGCCCATGGATACTGTGATATATCAGTATAACACCAATCTTTTCCCCGAAGACAATCTTGTAATATTCTTCAGAGAGACCGGCACTCTGCTGATGAAGCATCTGATGAGCAAAAAAATGGTTGGCACGGGCATTTGCGTTCCCGGAGAATATGACATCGAGAACGATACCGTGATCTCTCCAAAGCTCAAAGAGCTTGCAGGGCTGAAGATTTCCGAAACCATGAAAAAATCCATAGGATTTACACCCGACACCATAATGAACAGCGCAGAAGCTGCGGCACTCTCGGCGATATCCGAGCTTCCTTCCGAAAAATGCGGCTGTACCGTCAGCCTCAATCTGGGCAGAGATATCTGCGGTTCTGTCGCCTTTGACAAAAGTATTTTATCCCGTCCTTCGGATTTTGAGTCTCTCCTTTGCGAAAACGGTATGACCCTTGGACGAAATATCTCCGAGATCTCCGACGAAGAGGAGCTCTGCCGTCAGATCGGCTCTGCACTGAAGCCGATCATTTCGGTCCTCTGCCCCGATTCTGTTTTTATCTGTTCAAGCGAACGCAGTTTCAGCGAATGGTTTCCTTCTCTTCTCGGCAAGGAATTGAAAACCCCGGCCTGCGAGCCCGAGATAATATTTGAAAACAGCAAAAATTACCGCTCGGATATGGGTCTTGCCCAGCTTATCCGAAGCGACATGATCAAGAAGCTTTGACATTTTATATCATAAAATCCGAAAATTCTCAGGGTTAAAATATCCCTTCGCCGCCTAAAATAAAATCAAAAAAGGACGGTGGCGCGGATGTGGATTTTCGGTGGTAAGATCGGTATCAGAACAGCCTGTTTCCTTGCGGCTTTTTCCGCCGCGGGAGCAGGCTTTCTTCTTCGCGAAGAGCTTATCAAAAAAGCCTATGCCGAAAGAGAAAGCGCATATGAGCAGTTAACCGTTTCAGACAGTGCCGAAAATCTCGAAAGGCTGTCATTTTCGCTTTCCGAGCTCGAAAAGCTCCCATCGGAAAAGAGATCCGCCTGCCTATCGGATATTCGTCTCAGTGCCGAGCTTGCCCTATCGGCTCTCGGACATATGAATTTTGAAAGCGCGGGAGCAGAGGATCTTTTTTCCTATCTTTCCGGGGTATCCGTAATTGCACAAACCGCTCTTGAGCTTGGGATCTCCGATGAAGCTCCGTCTGCCCGTGAAGGTGATTTTACCGCTGAGAGCGCGCCGTCAGCCCTACTCTTCTCTGTGCTGAAAGGCTATGCTGAAAATATCGTTTCCGCGGCACTTCCCCATCTTCCTCATAACAGAGCAGAATTTGAAAATAAGCTTACCGATATCTTTTCCGACACAAGTCTTGAAACAACCCTATTTGAAAACGGTTTCGGCGATCTTGCTCCCTTAAGCGGCTTCGGCACGATAGGCGGCGGAATGATAAATGCATCGGAAGCTATCGGAATTGCAAGAAAGCATCTCGGAAAAAAAGCTTATCTCACATCTGAATTTTCCGAGGGCGAAATACCGGTATATCATCTTGGCGGAAAAAATATTTCAGCCGTTGTCAGCGCAAAAAGCGGTATTCTGATGCAATTTTTATTCGATCTTCCAGAAAGCGAAGAAAAAATCGCTCGTGATACGGCAAAAGAAAAAGCCGATGAATTTCTTAGTGAGATAGGCTTTAATTCATCCAACATGGCTCTTTTTTCAGAGGAACATTCTGAAGGTGTTTACATCTTTCAATATGCACCTCTGCAGAATAAAGTTCTCTGCCTTGACGAGAGAATACTTGTTGGAGTATCCCACGGCAGCGGACGCATCTGCCTATATGACGCCATCAATTATTACAGATATCATTCTAAAAAGCTGACCGTTCCCGCCGAAATGATTTCTATCGAGAATATCATGGCAAAATACGGTCTCTCTGAATCGCCGACGCTTTGCAAGATAGAAAGAAGCCAAGGCATCGAAAGCCTTTGCTACCGCATAAAAATAGGCGAGGAGGAAATATATCTCAGTGCCCTTTCGGGCATCAGGATAGAGCCTTCATAAAAGTTCATTAAAAAGCAGTCATAATAATAATAATAATAATAAGATCCCTTCAAATCTTGCTTTTGAAGGGATCTTTATTGCATAAAAACCGAAATCATAAATAATTTAAAAGTAAACTCAAAAACTCAATGTTAAACAATAATTTATCGGGGAAAAGTATCTAACAGCCTATGAGATCCTTCGCCGAGGCTCAGGATGACAATAAGGGATCGCCCACTTGGGTTCCTACTGTTAAGTCAACCGTGATTTAACGTAGGAAAAATTGCGAACAGTACAGTACTGTCATCCTGAGCCTCGGCGA
>JAFTXK010000151.1 GCA_017461635.1 Clostridia bacterium
AAGGATCTCATAAAATGTTAGTTACTTCTCCTCGACAAATTATTGTTTAGTTATTTATTTTGAGTTTTTAGAGGTTGCCTATTATTTATCATTTTACGTTTTTTCCTATTGACCTTACGAGGAAATGTTGGTATAATAGAATAAAAGGTCGAATTATGGGAGGATGGTTATGGATTTTAAGAGAATAACGGCAATTATTTTGCTGTCTGCTATGGTCATGCTGACCTCCTGTTCGGTCGGAGAGATCATTCAGTCCGGGGCTGTGGATTATTCGGAAGAATCGGTTATCGGCAGTGCCGCCGGAAATGCCGCCGTCGTTTCCGAGCTCTCCGAGATCATCTATGCACTGACCATCGATTCGATAAAGCTCCCCGAATTTTCCGACACCGCTTCGGCGATCTCCAAATGCGGAGATTCCCTGCTTAACCATCTGCTGACCACAAACTATTCCCGATTCAGCGGAAGCACCGAGGTTCTGAAGAACGCTTCCGAGAAATATCCCCATCTCGGTATCACAGCCGCGATCGGCGCAAGTGATTATGAAGGCGCGCTCTACAAATATTTCAACCACGGCGGAAATATAAGGCACAGCGATACATCACGTTTCCGTTATCTCTCCAAGATCGAAGCCTATATCCCTGCGGTTCAGACCATAGCTAATTCCTTTTCTCTTGATATAGTTGCCATAGATGAGACACCGAGCACCTACCGAATGACCTTCTATTGCGCTGAGGGCGATGAGGTCTCTCAGGAATATTATGCAGTTTTCGTCAAACGAGACAAGGGCGGCTGTTATATTCAGTCTATCCGCACCGTGGCGAGTGAAAAGGTGAGTTATACCGTACCAGAGGTGTTTTCATAAATTATTTTACAGCCGCAAGCAAAATTGCGGCTGTTTTTTGCCAAAAACTTGCTTTTCCACTTGCATATTGCGCAGTTTTGTTATATAATAATAAGGAATTTACTTTTTCGGAGGCTGATTATGGATCTTTGCAATGAGCTTGAAAAGAGAATCAAAAACGGTACTATCACCGTTCTCGGCATCGGGATATCAAACCGTCCGCTGATCGACTATCTTCTTGAGCGCGGTGCGCGCGTCACTGCAAGAGACAGAAAAAATTATGAGGCTCTCATGCCACATTCCGCTGAGCTTGAGAAAAAAGGTGTTAAGCTCATTCTCGGCGATGATTATCTCGAAGGCATTGATGAAGATGTTATCTTCCGCGCTCCCGGCATCCGTCCCGATCTTCCTCAGATCTCGGCGGCTGTGGAAAAAGGCGCGCTTCTCACCTCCGAGATGGAGCTCTTTTTCGAGCTCACACCTGCTACAGTCCTTGCAATTACAGGCAGTGACGGAAAGACCACTACGACCACTCTCACATACAAAATGCTGGATGCCGAGCTCTCGAAAAACGGCAGGGGCAAGGTTTGGGTCGGCGGCAATATAGGAGCTCCCCTTCTGCCTCATGTGGGCGAAATGACAAAAGACGATTTTGCGGTGGTAGAGCTTTCAAGTTTTCAGCTTTTCACCATGCGGCGTTCACCTTCCCGTGCTATAATGACAAATATTACCCCAAATCATCTTGACTGGCACGGAGACATGGAGGAATATATCGAAGCAAAATGCAATATCTGCCGTCATTCTCCCATTTCTCATATCACCGTCAATTCCGAGAATGAGATAACGGCTGAGATCGGCAGAAATTCCGACATTCACGTTACATTTTTCTCCTCAAAGCGCACGGATTTCGCAGAGGTCACTCATCTGAAGGTGAATGCAAGTGCCATATATGAAAAGGACGGTTATATCACCTTCTCTGATGGCAAGACCGAAGAAAAAATACTGAAGACAGATGACATCAAGCTACCCGGCAGGCATAATGTCGAAAACTACATGGCGGCGATCTCCATAACGCGCGGTCTGGTTTCAAACGAGACTATAGATGAGATCGCAAGGAACTTCGGCGGAGTTGCCCACAGGCTTGAATTTGTCCGCGAGCTTGACGGGGTCAAATACTACAACAGCTCTATCGATTCCAGCCCCACGAGGACTGCGGCGGCACTTTCGGCTCTGCGCGAAAGACCTGTGATCATTTGCGGCGGTTATGATAAGATGATCCCATTTGAGCCTCTCGCGGATGCGCTCTGCAAGAAGGCTAAAAAGGTTATCCTGACAGGTGCAACGGCTGAAAAGATCAAGGCAGCGCTTCTTGCCTGCCCCGATTTTGATCCCGAAAAGCTTCCCGTCATCGAAAAGAGCGATTTTGAAGAAGCTGTCAAAGCGGCAAGGGATGCGGCAGCGGCAGGTGACACGGTTCTTCTATCCCCTGCCTGTGCCAGCTTTGATGCATTCCCGAATTTCGAGGTTCGCGGCAACCGCTTCAAAGAGATAGTTAATGCTTTTTAATTTATAAGGAATCAAAAAATGATAGATAATGAAAAACCTATAGGCGTTTTTGATTCGGGCATCGGCGGCGTCAGCGTTCTGCGCGAGCTCCATGCCATTGCGCCTTCGGAAAATGTCATATATTACGGCGATTCTCTTAACGCGCCTTACGGAGAAAAAAGTGCCGAAGAGGTACGAAAGCTCACCTTTGCGGCAGTGGAAAAGCTGCTCGGCATCGGGGCAAAGGCCATCGTTGTTGCATGCAACACGGCAACGGGCGCAGCTGTCAGGCTTCTCAGAGAGGCTTATCCTTCTCTTCCCATCGTCGGCATTGAGCCCGCCATAAAGCCCGCGGTTCTCTTTGGTGAAAGTGAGCTTGGCAAAAAAGACGGCAGTTCAAGAATCTTGGTGATGGCTACTCCCGTTACGATCTCTCAGGCTAAATTTTCTCATCTTATGGAGGAATACAACGGCAGAGCCGAGATAATACCTCTTCCCTGTCCTCATCTTGCCGAGCTTATAGAGAAAGGCGATCCCGATTCAGAAGAGATCGCGGAATATCTCAAAAATCTGCTTGAAGATTACAGAGATGTGGATTCGGTGGTGCTGGGATGCACCCATTATCCCTTTATAAAAAAGCATATCGAAGCATATCTTCCCATGGCGAAGATATTTGACGGCGGTTTGGGCACGGCAAGGGAAGCTATACGCAGAACAGCAGCCGCAGGGCTTGCCAACACGCAAAATAAAATCAGCAGGATCACCTTTATGTCAAGCAAGGAAGGCGAGACGCTTGAGCTTTACCGCAAATTTTTTGAAATGTAAAACCGAAAGGACTAATAAATGCAATTCTCTGAAAAAATATTAAATCTCGCCGCTGAGGCGGAGATCGCGCTGAAGGAGCATTTTGACCGCATTGACGGCATCTCCTTTGCTAATACGAATAAGATCATGGAATCCTTTATGGAGCATCGGGTTTCCGATGTTATGTTCAATCCCACCAGCGGTTACGGCTATGACGACAAGGGCAGAGACACGCTTGACGAGATCTGGGCTGATGTTATGGGGGCTGAAAAGGCTTTTGTGCGCCACAATATTGTGAACGGAACTCATGCGCTGACTATTGGAATGTTCGGTCTGCTTCGCCCGGGAGACGTTATGATCTCGGCGGCGGGTAAGCCTTATGATACTCTTGAGGAGGTTATCGGAATTGCCGGAGCTCCCGGAAACGGTTCGCTTCGCGATTTCGGAATCGGCTACGAGCAGATAGAGCTGAAGGACGGAAGGCTTGACCTTGAAGAGATCGGAAAGAGCCTCGAGAGGCACGGCAAGGCGGCAAAGGTTATTTGGGTTCAGCGCTCAAAGGGATATCTTAACCGCAGGACATTGACTGTTGCCGAGATCGGCGAGCTTGCTGATTTCGTACATAAAAGATCGCCCGAGACCTATGTTGTTGTTGACAACTGCTACGGCGAATTCGTTGAAGACAAAGAGCCGACAGCCCTCGGCGCAGATCTCGTTATAGGCTCGCTCATAAAGAACCCCGGCGGCGGAATGGCTGAGGTTGGTGGATATATTGCAGGTAAGGCGAGGGCTGTAGAGCTGGCTTCCTACCGTCTTACAAGTGTCGGTACAGGTACAGAGGTCGGTGCAACGCTGGGGCTGAACAAATCCTTCTATAAGGGGCTTTTCTATGCTCCCCACACAGTTGCGCAGGCTATCAAGACCGCTCATCTTGCGGCATATATTTTCGAAAAGCTGGGATATAATGTTGAGCCTCACTGGAATGAAGAGAGAAGCGACATTATTCAGCAGATAATTACCGGAGCTCCCGAGGGGCTTATTGCTTTCTGCCAGGGAATTCAGGCAGGATCGCCCATTGATTCCTTCGTCGCTCCCGTGCCGTGGGCTATGCCCGGCTATCAGGATGAGGTCATTATGGCGGCAGGCGCATTTACGCAGGGGTCTTCAATTGAGATCAGTGCGGACGGCCCTCTGCGTCCTCCGTATACCGCTTATCTTCAGGGCGGTCTCACCTATGAAAGCGGCAAGATCGCCATACTTTCGGCGGCTGAAGCTATGCTTAAAATAAAAAACTAAAGAGGTAGATAAAATGAAAAAATTTATTTCGGTTCTCATTCTTCTTGCGCTCGGAACAGCTCTCATAGCTTGCTCAAGCAGCGGTATTCAGGTTCCCGACGGTATGCAGATAGCATCGAGCGGTGATGTTGCATATAATCTTTTCGTTCCCGGCGGTTGGATCTTAACCGAATCAAACGGAATCTGCGGTGCATATTATTCAACCTCGGATGAATCCAGCATTACTGTCAGCTCTCTCTATCCTGACGGCGAAATGCTCAGCATAAGCGATTATTGGAGCACTCTTGAAGCCAGCTACACCGAGACATTCAAGAATTTTTCTATCGTTGAAGCTCCCGAAGCCGATGCATCCAATGTGATCCTCGGCGACAAGGCTTCCTTTAAATATGTCTTTACCGCCGATATTGACGGCGAAAGCTACAAATTCATGCAGATCCTTTCGGTACACAACAACATGTTCTACACAATGACCTACACCTCTACTGCCGAAAATTATGACAGCCATCTTGAGGATGTGGAAAAGACCATCACGGAGTTCAAATTTAAATAATGAAGGAAATTTATTTTGACAACAGTGCCACCACTGCTCTTTCGGATCCCGCAAAAAAGGCAATGACAGAAGCTATGGAGATATATGGAAATCCCTCATCTCTGCACAGTGCCGGTCTTGCCGCCGAAAAGCTCATAAGAGAAGCAAGGAAGAGCATTGGCGAAGCTCTGGGCATCCGTTCGCTTAGGGATTCTCAATTGATCTTTACCTCATGCGGAAGCGAGGCAAGCAATCTGGCGATCTTCGGCACTGTTTATGCGAAATCAAGGCGGACGGCAAATAAGATAATCACCACCGACAGCGAGCATCCTTCGATCGAAAATCCAATGCGGAGACTTGAAGAAAACGGCTTTAAGGTCGTTCGTATTCCCACGAGAAACGGCGTTCTCGACATGGAAATGTTAGAGAAGGAAGCGGAGGGAGTTCTCCTTGCCAGCCTTATGATGGTCAACAACGAAACCGGTGCGGTTTACGATGTTGAAAGAGCCTTTAAGCTCATAAAAGAAAAAAGCCCCGATGCGGTGACTCACTGCGATGCGGTTCAGGGATTTTTAAAGCGCAGATGGAATGCTTCAAGCCTCGGTGCTGATCTTATTACCCTCAGTGCTCATAAGATACACGGCCCTAAGGGTATCGGTGCGCTTTATATTGACCCCGACATCATCAAAAAGAAAAAGATAATCCCCTATCTTCTCGGCGGAGGACAGGAATACGGACTACGCTCGGGAACAGAGAACACCATAGGCATAGCGGGCTTCGGCGCGGCGGCAAAGGATGGATTTTTGAATCTCGGAAAGTCTCTTGACAGCATGAGGGAGCTTCGCGAATACATCATTGCGAATTTGCCTGATGAGATCAGGGTCAATTCTCCTATGGGAGAATGTGCTCCGCACATCGTGAACATCACGCTTCCCAGAATAAAGAGCGAAACTATGCTCCATTACCTTTCAGCGAAGGGAATATTCGTTTCCAGCGGCTCGGCTTGCTCTTCTCATTCGAGCGCGCCCAGCGGAGCACTTCTCGCTTTCGGTCTTGACGCAAAGGATGCCGATTGTTCTCTGCGCATAAGTCTATGCGCAGAGAACACGGGAGAGGATGCGGATGCACTATGCAAGGCACTTTCCGAAGGTCTGGATACTCTTGTGAGGATAAGATAACTTTATGCGAACAAAAATGATATCTCCCGTCAAGTTGTTTTGACGGGAGATTTATTGTCTAAAGAAATATGATTACTTGAATTATTGGTTATCTATGAAAGCTCGAATTTAATAGATAAATAATAACTTGTCGAGGAGAAGTAACATTTTACAACGAACAATCCCTCAGTCACGGAAAATGGTATCCTCATACTACAGTCAATAAGTGCGCCGTGACAGCTCCCTTTCCACAAGGGAGCCTCATGATCATAATCGTTTCAATACCTTTCCACGTGAAGTTTTTGAAAATTTCACATAGTATGATGTAGAATGAATTTGCACATATCCAAGGCTCCCTTGTGGAAAGGGAGCTGTCACGGCGCATTTATTAAGAATAGAGTTGTTTACTTTATTTTCCGTGACTGAGGGATTGATCCGATGCAATGTTACTCTGCTAAATTATTGTTTAGTTATTTATTTTGAGTTTTTAGAGGTTGCCAATAATTTGTCGAGGAGAAGTAACTAACAGTTTATGAGATCCTTCGCCGAGGCTCAGGATGACAATAAGGGATCGCCCACTTGGTTTCCTACTGTTAAGTCAACCGTGATTTAACGTAGGAAACATTGCGAACAGTTCAGTACTGTCATCCTGAGCTTGCGAAGGATCTCATTAAAGAAAAGTAACTTTTAACTAAGAGCATCCTCACCCGTCTCTAATGTTACTTTTCCTTAATATTATTTAATAAAAATTATAAGTTATCTGACTTAAACAAAAAGCTGTTTATTTTGAAAGAGCAGGTTTTGAATTTTTCATATCCTGTACTTTTGTCAATGATGTGAGACTGAAAAGATCAAAAATAAAAGTAACGAGTTTGATTAAAAGCTTTTGCAGTCGGAAGGAGGGGCGAAGCCCCGAGTGAAGACTGCAAAAGCGGC
>JAFTXK010000152.1 GCA_017461635.1 Clostridia bacterium
AATATAGATTGGGCAAGGTGACAATGCCAGATGTTGAATTACAGTTCCCGCAAAAGTAAGAGAAAGAAAATATTTTTGCTTTACATACCACTGACACTGCTTATAGCCGTAGCGTCTGTCCTTATGCTTTCAGCCATTCATTTTATGAGTTCGGGTGAAATGACATGGACGGGATTTGAAAAGGTGAATCAGCTTAGATTGAGTCCGATAGATACAGATTCGATTCTTGCAATTGATGAAAGCCTTGCGGCATATATAATCGAAGCAAATAAGCAGGAAACCGAAGCGGACACTACTGAAAAGGAAGAAGACCCTAACGCTCCGATATCAAATCCAGGAAAGACGGATGAGAATCCCGAAAGCGGTGAGATAAGAGATCATATACTGAAGGTTACAGCCGCGGTCGGTGAGGATTATTTTGCCGATACGCTTTTTATTGGCGATTCGAGAATGCTTGGTCTCAGCATGACCTGGCAGGATTCAGGAGCGACCTTCTATGCTTCTGTTGGACTTTCCATAAATCAGCTTAATACCAAAAAAGTGATAAAAGCGGATGCCGAAACCGCTTATACGGTTATGGAGGCAATCGAAAGAGACGAAAAAGATTATAAACGTATTTATCTTATGTTTGGTCTAAATGAGCTCGGTTGGGGGTATCCCAGCGTTTTTGTCCGCTCAGTTAAAACTGCTATTGAGCAGATAAGAGAATATTGCCCCAATGCTGAATTCTGCATTATGGCTATAATGCCGATAGCGATTGATAAAACTGTGAGTATTTATACAGGTCCTGTGGCAAACGAGCGTATAAGAGAGTTCAATACTATGCTCCTGGGGCTTGCTTCGGAGCTTAACTGTTGGTATCTTGATACATATAATCTTTTGGCTGACGCCGAAGGGAATCTTCCCGAAGGCTTTGCCGCAGACGGAATACATATGTACTCCGAGCAGAATAAAAGAATAATAAGCTATATTTCAACACACGCCTTTGCATATTAGAATATTTGGAGGATCTTAATGAAAATAAAGATATTTGCATTTCTTTTTGCATTTACAATGCTTTTTGCTCTTGCTTCGTGCGGAGAAAAGAAGGAGATAACCATAGATATAGAGGCTCTCGCTGCGGAAATATCTGAAATTTATAAGGATGGGGAGATCGAATTAACAAATATCGGAGAAGAGACTGTTGATATCAATTACGGTATCAAGGGTCTATACAGCTATGTTCATTGTGAGGGATCAATAACGCTCACATCGGATGAGATATTAGTGATTGAAGCCACAGATGAAGCAAATGCCGAAAAGGCGTATGAAATAATAGAGGAATACCGCCTTGAGCGGATAAAGCTTTATTCCTCCTATGCTATGGATCAAGTTCCGAAGCTGGAGGATGCTTTGCTCGAAAGAGCCGGGAAATATATAATTTTTGTTGTGTCTGAGGATACATCCGAAGCAGAAAAGATATGGAATGAATACAAGGGGTAAACTGCAATGGAAAGAGAAAAGGTTGAAAGAATAAATTTTCTTGCTAAAAAATCTAAAGCAGAAGGACTTACTGAGGAGGAAAAAGCAGAGCAGAAGGAGCTTAGAGATCAGTATATCGCAGAGATCAGATATTCCTTCGGGCAGACCCTTGAAAGCACGGTTATTCAGTATCCTGACGGTACAAGAAAGAGAGTTAAGAAGAAGGATTAATAATAGATAATCAAATAAATAAGCAACCTAATTTTATTGCATCTATTATATAAGAAGAATAAGCACTATTGGGATAGCAATCTGAAGAATCATTATGATCGGCAGACCGATCATAAATCTCTTGTGCTTTGTTTTATGACGGATTATTCTCATTGTGTAGTACATTGCAAGTGAGCCGCCGATGATTGCGACAGAGAAGAGCGTTTTTTCGGGAATTCTTCTTTTATCATGTTTTGCGGCGCTTTTGTCAGCGCATGTTATGATTAGCGCAATAAGAGAAATGATCGCAGAATAAATATAAGGTATGTATTGCATATATTCACCTTTAAGTTAAGCCGATCCGCATATGCGGATCGGCTTTTGATTTTTATTTCTTAGGTGCACTGTCCTTAAGACCGACGATGCGGTTAAAGGTATTCTCGCTCTTTACATCCTTGCAGAAATATCCTGTTCTTACAAACTGGAATTTCTCACCGGGCTTTGCATCCTTCAGGCAAGGCTCAATTTTTGCGTTCCGGAGAACGATAAGCGATTCTTCGTTCAGATAATCGGCATACTCGCTGCTGGAGACCTCATTCATATTTTCCCTTGTGAAGAGCTTGTCGTAAAGCATAAGAGTCGCGTCCTCGGCATACTTTGCGGAGAGCCAGTGGATAGTGCCCTTGACCTTGCGTCCGTCAAGAGGATTACCGTTGCCGGCTTCAAGATCCGCAGTTGCGTGGATAACCTTGATCGATCCGTCATCATTCTTTTCAATCTCGCCGCATTTAATGATATAAGCACCCATAAGTCTTACCTCGGAATCGGGCTTCAGGCGAAAGAACTTCGGAGGCGGAACTTCTGCAAAGTCATCGGCATCAATATAGATCTCGCGAGTGAAATTAACAGGACGTGTGCCAGCATTTTCTGCAGTGGGATTGTTGGGAAGTTCAAAGATCTCTTCCTTATCCTCCGGGTAGTTATCAATAACGACCTTGATAGGCTTCTGAATGGCAATTCTGCGGTTAGCCGTGCTGTTCAGTTCTTCTCTGATGCAGTGTTCAAGAACACTGTAATCAACCATGCTGTTGGATTTTGCAACGCCGATGCGTGAGCAAAAATCAAGAATAGAACCGGCTGTATAACCGCGTCGGCGCAGACCGCAAAGAGTAGGCATTCGGGGATCATCCCAGCCGTCTACCAGCTTTTCTTCAACGAGATAACGCAGGAAACGCTTGCTCATAACGGTATAGGTCATATTAAGACGGGCAAATTCTATCTGTCTGGGCTTTGATGGAACGGTAACATTCTGAATTACCCAGTCATAAAGAGGTCTGTGGATCTCATATTCGAGGGAACAGAGGGAGTGTGTAACGCCTTCAAGAGCATCCTGGATTGGATGAGCAAAGTCATACATGGGATAGATGCACCATTTGTTGCCCTGACGGTGATGCTCGATATAGCGGATCCTGTAAAGAACGGGGTCACGCATGCAGAAATTGCCGGAAGCGAGGTCGATCTTCGCGCGGAGAGTGTATTTGCCCTCGGGGAATTCACCGTTTTTCATTCTTTCGAAGAGATCAAGGCTTTCCTCAATTGGTCTGTCTCTGTATGGAGAGATTGCGGGATGAGTGAGATCTCCGCAGTATTTGGGATCTCTGAAATCATCGGCGGTAAGCTCGCAGACATATGCGAGCCCTTTCTTAATAAGCTCAACTGCCAGCTCATAGTCCTTCTGGAAATAGTCGGAACCGTAATAGAAGCGGTCGCCCCAGTCAAAGCCAAGCCAGTGTATATCTTCTTTGATAGCGTCAACATATTCGGTGTCTTCCTTAGCGGGGTTGGTATCGTCCATACGGAGATTGCAAAGTCCGCCCCATTTTTCGGCTGTGCCGAAGTCTATGACCAGTGCCTTGCAGTGGCCGATATGCAGATAACCGTTAGGCTCGGGAGGGAAGCGGGTATGAACCTTCATACCGGGATTCGCCGCCAGATCGTCCTCAATTATCGCGTCTATAAAATTACTGTTTTTTTCTTCCATTTTAAACTCCTATACCGAACATTCGGATATTTGTGATTATATTAAAGTCTGTCCGCCATGGCGGTGATTCTTTCGGCAACCTTTTCCTTGCCGAGAATATGCATAACGGTGTAAAGGTCGGGAGCATTCATCTTGCCTGTAACAGCAACACGGATGAACATGCTTACATCCGCAACATTGCCCTTGAATGCCTCGGGATCTGCCTTATATTCCTTCATATCTGCGGCATATCCCATGGAGGAAGCAAGAGCTTTGATCTTATCAAACCAAGCGTTCATATCATCGCCCTCATCATAGGTCTGAAGAAAACCGAGAAGCGCATTTTTGATATCCGCGCGGTCGAAATTCTCGGGATATTCATCGCAGATCTCAAAGAATTTATCATAGAAGAATCCCATATAAGCCTTGACCTCGCTCCAAACGGCAAAGTCCTTTCTCGGCTTCTTACCGCCTCTGCCGATAGCGAGAATGGCAATAGCCTTTTCGGGATCAGCCTTAAGCTCTGCGGCGAATTCTGTATCATATTCTTCTGCCCATTCCACAAGGTAATTATAAACCTTTTCGGCATCCCAACGGCAGATAACATTCTTGGAAACGTCATTCAGCTTGCTGAAATCGAAGAGACAGCCGGAGGTGCTCATTTTCTTGATGTTGAAAGGGAAGTCGGTGTATGCCTTGTCCGAATTTGCGGCATGCCATTCCTCAAAATTTGAGTTCAGCAGGGTCATAACATATTCCATAACACATTCGGGAGCATAACCGATGCGCTTGTAATCCTCCATGTTTGCACCCATATCGCGCTTGGAAAGTTTTTTCTTTGAGCCGTTCTCGTCGAGACGCATAAGCTGTGCGATATGGAGATATTTAGGTGTTCTGAAGCCCAGATATCTGAAAAGCATAAGATGCTTGGCAAGGGAAGGAAGCCATTCCTCTCCTCTGATTACGTGTGTTGTGCCCATAAGATGGTCATCAACTGCGTGCGCAAAATGATATGTTGGAATTCCGTCGCTCTTAAGGAGAACAAAATCCTCGTCATTTTCCGGAATTTCGAGCTTGCCCTTTATAAGATCTGTGAATGGGATACGCTTTTCGGGATCGCCGTCAGCGAGCAGGCGCAGAACAAAGGGATTTCCTGCCTTTATGTTCTCTTCAACCTCTTCGATGGTAAACTGTCGAGCTTTAAGCTTTTCCTGACGCTGTTTTTCGGCATCCTCGTGCCAGTCCTTGTTCTTGATCTCGGCCTTTTTATCAACGGCATTCAGAGCTTCAAGCTCCTCTTCGGTCGTAAAGCAAGGATAAGCCTTACCCTCTGCAACCAGCTTCTTAGCGTAAACATGGTAGATAGGACCGCGCTGGCTCTGCTTGTAAGGACCGTAAATACCATGGTCGCTTACAGCACCGTTTTCGTCAAGAATAGCTCCCTCGTCAAAATTTATGCCATAGTGAGCAAGTGTTTTGATAAGAGCCTCAGCCGCACCTTCAATTTCACGCTTGTCGTCGGTATCCTCAATTCTGAGATAGAATACGCC
>JAFTXK010000153.1 GCA_017461635.1 Clostridia bacterium
GCCTGGATATGTGCAAATTCATTCTACATCATACTATGTGAAATTTTCAAAAACTTCACGTGGATAGGTATTGAAACGATTATGGTCATGAGGCTCCCTTGTGGAAAGGGAGCTGTCACGGCGCACTTATTGACTGTAGTATGAGGATACCATTTTCCGTGACTGAGGGATTGATCGTTGTAAAATGTTACTTCTCCGCTAAATTATTGTTTACTATTTAAAATATGATAACAATTTATCATCATCTTATAAAGAATCCTACGCCTTCGCCGACCTTCTTGCCCTCGCAGAGTCTCTCGGCATAAGCTTTACGCAGAGAATTATTGCGCGGCAGCATATTATAGGGGAGAATATGAGCATCATCAAAAATTCGCCAAAGATCGTGAGATTTTTCGGGCTCGATCCTGTCGAACACCGTAAAATCATGCATGAAATCGACTATATTTGATTTTGGCGATAGCATATGCTCATGTTCGGGGTAAATTAGCCATGAGATACACATAAAGAGCACCTTGTCACTGCCGTCAAAATAATAGTCCTTAAAAAATTCCTTTGCGCGGCGGTAGGATTCCTCGCGAAGATCCTTTGTGAGAGGCAGTCCGCCGGGAATATGCACCGAAACAGCCTTCATATCAGGCGTAAGGTGAATATTCTTCTCATCATCGTCATATGTATATCCGAATTTGGTCATTTCAAATTGAAATCTTCCGATGCCGAATATCTTCATTTCAAAGAAGTATTTCCACCAGGTCGTAACATGGCATCCCCAAATGTGATATGTATTATAAGTTTCAAAAAGCTTATATTTGAACTCGCTGACAGTGTCAAACCAGATCTGCTCGCTGATGCCCTTTGCCTTGTATCTTTCCTTCAGATGCTTTGAGAGCAGAATATCCATAACAAGACGTGCGGTCTGCCAAGGAGTGCCCAGTCTCATTGCAACGGGAATGATCGCTGTATGCATGGGTATATATTCATCGTTGCTTCCTGCGGCATAAGAATCAAGATGCTTGTTTATAACAGCCATCGCTTCCTCATCTGCCGCAAGAATATCAAAGCATTCGGTTATTGCCTTTTTCGCCTCTTCGGGATATTCAAATTGATCCAAAAAATTTGTTAAAAAATTGCGCATTCTTCCTCCTTAACGCAAAAATACTGCGTATGAAATCAACCGTTATTTCTTGTGAAGTTCAGCAGACCGCCGGCAGATAGGATAGCTCTCTGTCGAGCAGTTAGATCAAGCTTCAAGGGGATTTTACAGCCACATTCACATTCAAGGTAAAGCTTATCTGCCCCTGCAACAGCATCGGCAAAGCCTGTAATGCGGAGATTTGCGCCTTCCTTAAGCTTATCATAATCCTCGGGATTTTCAAAGGTCATGGGAACGATACCGAAGTTGATAAGGTTTGCAACATGAATTCTCGCAAAGCTCTTTGCAACAACTGCCTTGATGCCGAGATAGAGCGGAACAAGAGCCGCATGCTCACGGGAAGAGCCCTGACCGTAATTAGAACCGCCGACGATAATGCCGCCGCCCATTTTCTTTGCTCTCTCGGGGAATTCCTTATCGCAAACGGTGAAGCAGAATTCGCTGAGCTTGGGAACATTGGAGCGGTAGGGAAGTATCTTTGTACCTGCGGGCATGATATGGTCGGTAGTGATATTGTCACCAACCTTCAGAATAAGAGTTGTATCAAGATCCTTTTCGGGAGCCTTTCCAACGGGAATAGGCTTGATATTAGGACCTCTCTCAACCGTAACAGCCTTTGCCTCATCGGGTGTGGCAGGCATTTCGATAAGATTGTCATTTATCTTAAAGTGCTCGGGGATCTTTATGTCAAGAGCATCTCCGCTTGTTCTGGGGTCTGTCATGACGCCCGCAATTGCCGAAGCCGCCGCAGTTTCGGGAGAAACAAGGTAAACACCTGCATCCGCAGTGCCGCTTCTTGCCTCAAAGTTACGGTTAAAGGTACGGAGACTTATACCTGCTGACTTAGGCGAGAAGCCCATACCGATGCAAGGACCGCAAGCACATTCAAGTATTCTCGCGCCTGCAGCAATAAGATCTGCAAGTGCGCCGCATTCTGCCAGCATAGTATAAACCTGCTTTGAACCGGGGGAAATGGAAAGGCTGACATCGGGATGAACCGTTTTGCCCTTCAGCATTGCCGCAACGGTGAGCATATCAAGCATAGAAGAATTGGTACATGAACCGATGCAGACCTGATCTATCTTCATGCCCTGAAGCTCGGAAACCGGCTTTACATTGTCGGGGCTGTGAGGACAAGCCGCAAGAGGCTCGAGCTCGGAAAGGTTGATGGTGTATTCCGCATCGTAGACAGCATCTGCATCCGGTGCGAGCTCTACGAAATCATTTTCGCGCTCTTCTGCCGCAAGGAAAGCTTTTGTAACCTCATCGGAGGGGAAAAGCGAGCTGGTTGCGCCAAGCTCTGCGCCCATGTTTGTAATGGTAGCTCTCTGGGGCACGGAAAGTGTCTTAACGCCCTCGCCGCTGTATTCAACAACTGCGCCAACGCCGCCCTTAACGCCAAGCTTGCGAAGGACCTGGAGGATTATATCCTTTGCGCCCACATATGCGGGGAGCTTTCCCGTAAGATTTATCTTGATTATCTTCGGCATCGTTATGTAATAAGCACCGCCGCCCATAGCGACAGCAACGTCAAGTCCGCCTGCACCCATGCCCAGCATACCGATACCGCCGGCTGTGGGGGTATGGCTGTCAGAGCCGATAAGGGTCTTTCCGGGAACTGCAAAGCGTTCAAGGTGAACCTGATGGCAGATACCGTTACCGGGACGGGAAAATCTGATACCGTGCTTCTTCGTTACCGTCTGAATATAGCGGTGGTCATCGGCATTCTCAAATCCTGCCTGCAGGGTATTGTGGTCGATGTAAGCGACCGAGAGCTCGGTCTTAACGCGCTCTGTGCCCATAGCCTCAAACTGAAGGTAGGCCATGGTACCTGTCGCGTCCTGCGTCAGTGTCTGGTCGATGCGCAGAGCAATTTCACTGCCTGCGGTCATTTCGCCCGACAGAAGATGATTTTTAATGATTTTTTGTGCAATAGTGTAACCCATAATATATCTCCAAATATAAAATTAACTGTTTTCAATAGCACCGAGAGTGCTTTTCATTGCGTTCTCAACGTGTTTGTATGTAAGTCTTTCCGCTTCTGCCGCATCCGAACGGAGAATAGCTTCAAGGATCTCTCTGTGCTCTCTTACCGATGCATCGATCCGTCCGTTTTCAGAGAGTGAAAGCTTACGGTATGCCTTGATGCTTCTGTGAAGATCGGTAAGGATCTTGCAGAGCATGCGGCTTCCGCTTTTCTTGAATATTTCGCTGTGGAAGGCTGTGTCAAGCTCCTTTATATGCTCGGCATCCTTTTTGCGGATATAGAATTCCGAAAGCTCAACTGTGTCGGCAAGGGCTTTTTTCTCCTCGTCTGTCATATTTTCCGCCGCCATTGCGGAGGCAAGGCCCTCCAGCCTCATTCTGATTTGGTAGATGTCGATAAGATCATCTCTGTTTACACCAACAACTACCGCGCCTTTATTTGGCGAAAGCTCAATGAGCCCTTCCTCGTCAAGCCTGTGCAATGCCGCGCGGATCGGAGTTCTGCTGACTCCAAGCTTCTCGGAAAGTCCAAGCTCCGTAAGCGGTGCTCCCGCTTTAAGCTCGCCGCCAAGGATAGCTTCTTCAAGAGCTTCGTAAACCTTTGATTCAAGGGATCCTGCTCCTGCGCTTATTACCATTTTGCCGACCTCACTTCGAGAATCTGCCGGGAGCAAGGGCTTCAATGATCTCTTCAAGCTCTTCATCGCCCATAATGGTGGTTCTGCCGTCAACATACATTGCGTCTATCTTCGCCTTCATATCGATAACGAACTGATCCTGCTTTGTAACGGCATCGTCACCCTTAAGACCGAAATGATTATTTACCCAATATGCAATGCCCGCAAGACCCGAGGTATTGGAAATAGAGACCTCAGCAGGGCGGTTAAGAATTTTTTCGGTATCAAAAATATTATAGATCTCGGCGTCCTTCATAAGACCGTCCGCATGGATTCCTGCTCTTGTAACATTGAAGTTACTTCCAACAAAAGGTGTCATGGGCGGAATATCATAGCCAAGCTCCTTTTCAAAATAACGACCGATCTCTGTGATAACGGTGGGATCCATGCCGTCAAATGTTCCGCGCATGGAAGCGTATTCGATAACCATGGCTTCAAGCGGAATATTACCCGTTCTCTCGCCTATGCCGAGAAGGGAGCAGTTAACTCCCGAAGCACCATAGAGCCAAGCAGAAGTTGCATTTGAAACGCCTTTATAAAAATCGTTGTGACCGTGCCATTCAAGCATTTCATGGGGCACATGGGAGAAGTGATGCAGACCGTAAACAATACCCGGCACGCTTCGGGGAAGAGCAACACCGGGATATGCAACACCATAGCCCATGGTATCGCACATGCGGATCTTAACGGGAATGCCCGCTTCCTTCGAAAGCTCCATAAGAGCATTTACAAAGGGAACTACAAAGCCATAAAAATCGGCTCTTGTGATGTCCTCGAGATGGCATCTGGGGCGGATTCCTGCATCAAAAGCCTGTCTTACAACACCAAGATAATGATAAAGCGCCTGCGCACGGGTCATACCAAGCTTTTTAAAAATATGATAATCGGAGCAGGAGACGAGAATACCCGTTTCCTTGATTCCGATCTCTTTAACGAGCTGGAAATCTTCCTTCTTTGCTCTTATCCATGTTGTGATCTCGGGAAATTCATAGCCCAGATCCATGCATTTTGCCACAGCTTCTCTATCCTTTTTTGTATAAACGAAAAATTCGCTCTGGCGGATAAGACCCTTAGGGCCTCCGAGTCGGGAGAGCATCTTGTAGATATCCACGATCTGTTCGGGAGTATAAGGGGCACGGGACTGCTGACCGTCGCGGAAGGTCGTATCTGTTATCCAAATATCCTTTGGCATATTTATCGGTACATGACGGTGGTTAAAAGCGATCTTCGGGATCTCCTCATAGGGATAAATATCTCTATATAGGTTAGGATCCGGAACATCCTGAAGTGAATATTGATACTGCGATTGTTCAAGCAGATTTGAAGCACAATTCTTTGCGATCAAGTTATAATACCTCCTGATTGTATTCTTGTATACAATTATGAGTATATTATACTCTCCGCCTCCCGATTTGTCAAGGTTTTTTGCATATTTTTGCAATAACATAAGTAAAAACTTGCAAAAATTCACTATTTTTTCATATTTAAACCTCAGAAAACGAAAAATCCCCCCTCAAATAATTCTAAAATTAAAACTTTTATCAACAAAATATTTTTCTGTCTCCAAACTAATATCCGCATGTGCTATCGTTTGTTTGGGAAAGTTAGTTTAGCGCGGTAGGAGACTGTTTCTAATAATTTGTTTCATGGATAGGTATCAAACTTTAAAATATAGTTCTATCATGGTTTTAATATTCAATATAAACATAATAGAGGCTCATTGCATTCTGCAATGAGCCTCTATTATGTTTATATGATTATTCGTAATCGACAACATCGACCCATGAAAGCAGGAACTGTCTTTCATGCTCGTTGCCCTTCACCGACTGTGAAGCCGCAACGATAGGCATCCACTTCTGGATATACTGCTTTGCGGTATCGCTCTTGCGGCTGAAGAGATCGAGATACTTCTTCGCGCCTTCAATATCGTTAGAGAGCCAGAAGAGAAGATATGTTCTTGCCGCATCAGCGGAAGCATTACCCTGGGTTGCATGCGCCCAGTCAAGTATATAGGGCACTCCGTCCTTTGCAATGATGATATTGGTGGGGTTAAAATCACCGTGGCAGAGCTTCTTGTGCTTGGGCATACCCTCAAGACGCGTATGAAGCTCGTATTTTGTTGTGGGGTCGAGATCTGCCATATCGATCTTACCGCTCATCTTGTCCTTGAGCTTTGTAAGGCGGTGGCTGGTCTTGGAATGAACATGGAGCTGAAGATCAACGAAAAGCTCCAGATATTCGTCCTTCTTTTCGGGGTTCTCCGCCATGAGCTCAGCAAGGGTCTTGCCCTCGATAAAGTCTGAAACGATTGCCCATTTACCGTCGATCATGGTAACAGCCTTGATCTTATTGATATTGAGGCCGGTATCCTCGATTCGAGCCTGATTGAGAGCCTCGTTCAGTACATCGGCCTTGGAAAATTCCGCATCAAAGACCTTGATGCAGTCATTTCCGTCGCGATAGAGCTTCTTGCCTTTGCTTTCGGCAATAACGGTCAAATTTTCAAGTTTCATATGTAGGATACCTCCTTATTTGCTCTTTTTGCCTGTTTTGAGTTCGGGAAGAGCCTTCTCCTCAAAGGTCTTACCGTAGTATGCGTTAAGATACATTTCCTTTATCTCGCTCATGAGAGGATAACGGGGATTTGCGCCTGTGCACTGGTCGTCAAATGCCTGCTCTGTCATTTCATCGAGACGGGCGAGGAAGTCAGCCTCATCGGGAACATAATCCTTGATCGTTTCCTTGATTCCAACCTTCTTCTTAAGCTCATCTATCGCCTTGATAAGGTTTTCGACCTTCTGTGCGTCTGTCTTGCCGCCAAGTCCCAGATAATCCGCAACCTCTGCATAGCGAGCCATGGTATGAGGATGATCATACTGGGGGAAAGTACCCATCTTTGCGGGAACCTCAGCGGAATTAAAGCGGATAACTTCATTTATCATCAGAGCGTTTGCAACGCCGTGGGGCAGGTGATGGAACGCGCCCAGCTTATGAGCCATGGAGTGGCATACACCAAGGAAAGCATTTGCAAATGCCATACCCGCGATAGTTGCGGCATTTGCCATCTTTTCACGCGCAACTACGTCTGTCTGACCGTTTTCATATGCTCTTGGGAGATATTCGAAAATAGTTTTCAGTGCCTTCAGTGCGAGACCGTCTGTATAGTCGGTCGCCATCATGGAAGCGTAAGCTTCGAGAGCATGAGTAACCGCATCTATACCGGATGCCGCTGTAAGTCCCTTGGGAGCAGACATATGGAAATCTGTATCGATAATAGCCATGTCAGGCAGAAGCTCATAGTCGGCAAGAGGATATTTAACGCCGGTCTTCTCGTCTGTAATAACGGCGAAGGGAGTGACCTCCGAGCCCGTACCTGCCGAGGTGGGGATAGCTATAAAGTAAGCCTTTTCGCCCATCTTGGGGAATGTATAAACTCTCTTGCGGATGTCCATAAAGCGCATTGCCATATCCATAAAGTCAACTTCGGGATGCTCATAGAGAACCCACATGATCTTAGCCGCGTCCATAGCAGAACCGCCGCCGAGAGCAATGATAACATCGGGCATAAATGCCTTCATCTGCTCCGCACCTGCCTTAGCGCAGGCAAGGGTCGGGTCGGGAGCAACATCAAAGAAGCAGGTATGAGTGATACCCATCTGCTCCAGCTTATCCGTGATCGGCTTTGTATAGCCATTCTGATAAAGGAAGCTGTCGGTAACGATAAATGCCTTCTTTTTGCCCATAACGCTCTTAAGCTCGTCAAGCGCAACGGTGAGACAGCCCTTCTTTATATAAACCTTTTCAGGCGCTCTGAACCAAAGCATATTCTCTCTCCTCTCTGCAACGGTCTTGATATTGATAAGGTGCTTGACACCTACGTTTTCAGAAACGCTGTTGCCGCCCCAAGAGCCGCAGCCGAGGGTCAGCGAGGGAGCGAGACGGAAATTATATATATCACCGATACCGCCCTGTGCAGAGGGTGTATTTACAAGGATTCGGCAGGTCTTCATTCTCGCGGAGAATTCCTCCAGCTTATCCTTTTCTGTCATTTCGTTGAGGTATATAGCAGAGGTATGACCGTAACCGCCGTCGGCAACAAGTCTTTCAGCCTTATCAAAAGCATCTCCGATATTCTTCGCTCTGTACATTGCCAGAACGGGAGAGAGCTTTTCATGGGCAAATTCCTCGGAAAGCTCAACGCTCTCAACCTCGCCTATAAGAACCTTTGTTCCCTCGGGAACTTTAACGCCTGCCAGAGCCGCGATGGTGACGGGAAGCTGACCGACGATCTTCGCGTTAAGCGCGCCGTTGATAATGATTGTATGGCGAACCTTTTCTGTCTCCTCGGGATCGAGGAAATAGCAGCCTCTTGCGGCAAATTCCTTCTTTACCTTGTCATAGATCTTATCAAGAACGATAACAGACTGCTCGGACGCGCAGATCATACCATTATCAAAGGTCTTGGAATGAATGATGGAGTTAACTGCCAGCGTAATATTCGCGGTATCGTCGATGATGGCGGGAGTATTGCCTGCGCCAACGCCGAGAGCAGGCTTACCGCTGGAGTAAGCAGCCTTTACCATGCCGGGGCCGCCTGTTGCAAGAATGATGTCCGCTTCCTTCATAATGAGGTTCGTCATCTCGAGAGAAGGAACATCTATCCAATCTATGATGCCCTCGGGGGCTCCTGCCTTGACAGCGGCATCAAGAACCACCTTAGCCGCAGCTATTGTGGACTTCTTTGCTCTGGGGTGAGGGCTTATGATGATACCGTTTCTGGTCTTGAGAGCCAGAAGAGTCTTGAAGATAGCGGTGGAAGTGGGGTTTGTTGTAGGGATAACTGCCGCAACGAGACCAATAGGCTCAGCGATCTTTTTTATACCCATTGCGCTGTCCTCTTCAATAACGCCGCAGGTCTTTGTATCCCTGTAAGCATTATAAATATATTCGGAAGCATAGTGATTCTTGATGACCTTATCCTCAACAATACCCATGCCTGTCTCTTCAACAGCAAGCTTTGCAAGGGAGATTCTTTCCTTATTTGCCGCACTTGCCGCCGCAAGGAATATCTTGTCAACCTGCTCCTGAGTGTATGTAGCAAACTTGTTCTGAGCTTCTCTGACGCGTTTGATCGCTTCCTCGAGCGATTCGGTGCTGTCAACTATCCTTCTCATTTCTGCCATATTGACCTCCTGTATATGCAAAAAATATATTGCATTTTCAAAAAATATGTTAATATTTTAACATACTCTTTTGCAACATGCAATAGCTATTCTTGCATATCGATATATCATTTTTGATATATCTCCCGAATCAATATAAAGGTGAAAAAACAAATTAGCAACTCCAACTTGTAATCCTGAGCCTCAGCTAAGGATCTCATGAAAGAAAAGCAACTTATTGTTTAATAATCTTACTTAAGTTTTCAGAGGCTACCCATAATCCATCAAATATTATTTGACATACCTATTCTTCGCCGCAGTCAGCTC
Source organism: Clostridia bacterium (assembly GCA_017461635.1). Classification (GTDB taxonomy): domain Bacteria; phylum Bacillota; class Clostridia; order Oscillospirales; family CAG-272; genus SIG710. The sequence continues at coordinate 9,303 of JAFTXK010000153.1, forward strand.
TTCGATAAACATCCGATCAAGCTCGGTGAGCTTATAATCCTTTTTATATATAAGCACATCGCGGTATATCTTCTTGTTATCGGGGCATTTCTTATGCACCAGACCGTAACGCTCAAGAAGCCCGTCCGGCATAGGCGAAACCCACATAAAGGTATCGGGATTTTCGGCAAGAAGCTCAAATTGACTTGCCCTCTCAAAAACGAATATACGTCTTTCGGTATTATCGGGAAGCTCGCTTTTCCTTACCTCCGCAAGAGACAGCGACGGAACAAAGGGATCGGCATGAGCTATTTCAATATAAGGCTCAAGATCGGAAAAATAGACCGTATCGCGCTCTGCAAGCGGATGCTTTTCGTTCATTACCAGCTTATATTTAAATTCGGTGATAAGCTCGGAAACAAGTCCCTTTTCCTCAAACATTTCCTTAAAATAGGCATCATGCTTTGCCGCATAACGAATAATACTCAGCTTATAATCCGCATGGAGAACATTGTTTATAGCCCGCGAGGAATTTGTTTCTTTATAAACTATCTCGGTCTTATGCCCTGGCTCTATGCGCTTCGAAAGCTGTGCGATGGCATGGGCTATATAGCTTGCTCGCGGCACCGAGATAGAAAAACGCCTATTCTCGGTATGTCCGTCCTTAAACATATTTTCCACTTCGTCAACCTGCATCAGGATCCGCTCCGCATATTGCAGAAGCTTTTCACCGTCGGGGGTAGGTATCATGCCTCTGCCCGTGCGCTCAAAGATGGTTATCCCAAGAGAGCCTTCAAGCTCCTTTATTGCGCGGCTGAGATTGGGCTGAGCCATATAGAGCCGCTCGGCAGCTTTGATTATCGAGCCTGTCTTTGCCACCTCAATGGCGTATTTCAGATATAAAATATTCAAAATTTAACTCCTATGAAAAGAAAATTCTTTTTTCATCTCCGTTGATCACTTCAAATCGGCGGACTTCAAATGTTTTTTCAATGCTCTCGCTCCGAAGGATCTCGGTTTTATCTCCATATGCTGTCAGCTTTCCATCGGAGAGGATGGCGATATCATCGGCAAAAGAAACCGCTTCCGTAAGATCATGCATAACTGTGAGAACGGTTTTGCCATGCTCATCTGTAAGCATTCGGATCAGTTCGCAAATATTTCTAACAGAAGAACGGTCAAGATAAGCAGTCGGTTCATCGAGAATGATAAGCGGAGTTTCCTGGGCAAGAAGCAACGCAAGAAATACTCGGCGTTTTTCACCGCCCGAAAGAGTATTTACGCATCTTTCGGCAAATTCCGTGGTTTCGGTAAGCGAAAGTGCCTTTGAAACGGCTTTTTTATCATCTTCCGAAAGCACCCCCATACTGCCCACATACGGATTTCTTCCAAGAGAAACCAGCGAACGGACACTGAGAGACGTTTCGGGCATCATCTGCCCAAGCACAGCGGCGATCCTTGCCCTTTCTCTGCTCGAAAAATCCGAAATATCCTTGCCCGAAAGAGTGATTTTTCCGCTATATTTATTCACTCCCGTGACGCATCCGAGAAGGGTGGATTTTCCGCTTCCGTTTTTCCCGAGAAGAGCGGTTATCCTGCCTTTTTTTACTTTGAATGACACATCCGAGATCAGGTCTCTGCCCTGTTTTCTTACCGTTATATTATTAAATTCAAGCATAGCCGCCATTCCTCCTTTTCAGCAAAAGGATAAAGAAGAAGGGAGCGCCGATAAATGCCATGATTATTCCCACCGATATTTCAGAGGGAGCGAAAAGCACTCTGCCCGCAAGATCCGAAAGTGTCACGAGAATAGCACCCAGCATCGGTGCGGCAGTGAGCTGTGCCTTCATCTCTGCCCCTACTATCCTGCGCGTCATATGAGGCACTACCAAGCCCACAAATCCGAGAAGCCCCGCAAAGCTGATAACAGCCGCCGCGCTCATGCTTGCTATCATAAGACAAAATGTGCGAAGCATCGCAGGTCTTATTCCGAGCCCTGCCGCCATGCCGTCGCCAAGAGAAAGCGCACAGATCCTTCCCGAAAAACCAATTGCGAATATAAGACATATGGCTATGAGAACAGCAGGCAAAATAAGGCGTTCTGCCGTCACTCCCGAAAAGCCCCCTACCGAAAAAGCACTGTAGGAAGCAAGAACATCGGTATCAAGTATCGATAAAAATGATATTCCCGCGCCGAAAAGCGAAGTGAGAGCAATTCCCGCAAGGAACACCGTTGCTTTTCCGCCTCCTGCGGCTCTTGACAAAGCTAAGATCAAAAGCGAGGTAAGGAATGCACCAAAAAATGCGCCGATAGGTAATAAATACGAAAGCTTCGGGAAGGAAGAAAGGCAGATCACCGCCGCAAGTCCCGCCCCCGAGCTTACACCGATGGTGTTCGGACTTGCAAGATCGTTTCCCATAACGCTCTGAAGCAATACGCCCGAAAGAGAAAGCCCGATGCCCGAAATGATAGCCGCAAGAAGTCTCGGCAGTCTCACCGAGAGCATTATTGTCCTCTCAAAGGAATATCCCTCTCTGCCGAGAATACCGCAGATCATGCTATGGGCGCTTAAATTCGCGCTCCCCACAGAAAGCGAGAGCAATGCCGAGAGAATAAGAACAGCTATTAGTATAATATAAATGAAGATATCCCGTTTCAATTTCATTATTCCTCACCCGTCAGAATATCTGCAAGATATTCATAAGCCTCTCCCCAGCGAGAGCAGGGCTTGAAATGAAAAAGCTCCTTTGGCAGTATCACGGCTTTTCCTTCTTTCACCGCTGTCAAAGCTGACCATGCTTCCGAAGCTAAAAGAGATTCGACATTTGCCCTTGCAGATTCTTCATCGCCCATCAGGGAGAAAAAAATATATTCGGGGTCTGACGCAAGGATAGCTTCCATGCCAAGCTCAGAGACAGGCGCGCCGTCCGCGATATTGATACAGCCAAACTCGGAAAGCATCGCCGCGGCAAAGTGATCTTCGCTTGTCTTGGATTTTGTTGAGGACGCAGTGCTTCCTGCTCTCACAAACAGTATTTCTGTTCCCGAAATAGCCTTTACCTCTTCGCTTTGAAGCAGAGCCCTTATCGAAGCTCCAAGCTTATTTACTGCATTTTCATATGCAGCTTTATTGCCTGTGATATCCGTCATAATATCAAGAGCCGAAAGATAATCCTCAAAGCTCTCGATATGGAGACGAATGACCTCAATGCCGTTCTTTTCAAGTATGTCCGCCACCTCTGCCTGAGCGGGAATATCCGAGGAACAGATCACGAGAGAAGGCTTGTAGGAAAGAAGCAATTCGGTATTTATCGTCTTACCTGCGCCATCGTCAACCAGAAGCGTCCCCTCGGGCGCAAATCCGCGCTTGGTGGTTTCGCCCACAGTTATATCAATACTCCCGCCTGCCTCGAGCCAGACCTGAGCAAGAGAGGAAAAGAGCACGGCAGTTTTGCCTTTTTCGGAGCTTGAAGAATCATTATTCCTCTCCCCGCAGGAAAACAAAAGCAAAGCGGAGATCAGTAATATAAAAGCAAAAAATCGTTTCATCTTTCCTTTATGGGCGCGGCAAGGATCTCTTCCCTGCGCTTCAAAAGCTCATCCGAATATATCGCTTTTTCAAAGTTCTCGATTCCAACGCGGTCTATCGCCTTGCCCAGACGCTCCCCCGCATATCCGTTTTCCTTATACCAAAGCATGATCTTTTCAACCGTTTCTATGATCTCATCTAAAGTAAACCTGCGTGAAAGCGCAGTCCCGTCTCTCCTTGTCTTGCCCCATGTTCCACCGGCGTAGATAACGGCGCGGCTTTCCGCTTCCTTCGGCACTGCTCCGAAAGGACATTTCCCAACGCAAACTCCGCAGTTTATGCACTTATCCTTGTCGATAACGGCTTTTCCATCTTCCATGCTCACAGCCTTCATACTGCAATTTGCAAATACAGCGCATTTGGCGCATCCACGGCAGAGCGTGGGATCAAATTCAAATACCTTTCTGCCCTCAATTCCCACATCGTTAAGACTGGGCTTCATACAGCTGTTCGGACATCCGCCAACGCCTATCTTGAATTTGTGAGGAAGCTTAATGCCGCCCAGTTCTATGTAAAATCTGTCATGAAGCTCCGCAGCCAAAGCATGGGTATCAAGATTGCCGAAAACGCAGGTAGTTCCCTTGCAGGCGGTTATGGGGCGAACCTTTGCACCCGTTCCGCCAAAGGCAAGTCCGTACTGTGCAAGGAAAGCGGAAGCCTCATCTATCTTATCAAAGGGAATTCCCACTATTTCCGCAGAAAGACGGCTTGTAAAGGAGATCATTCCCGAGCCGAATCTTGAAGCACATTCGGCAATTGCCCGAAGCTGCTCCGAGGAATAAATACCGCCCCTGCAAACAACTCTTCCCGAAAAGCACTCGGTTCCGCGGTTGCGAAGAAAACCGCGCCCCTTTACACTCATAATGTCTTCTTTTGTAATACTCATTTGTCTTTCTCCTTGCAATGAATTCATCTGAATATAATTATAACACATAAAAAACCAATATTCCACAATTTCGGCAAATATTTAACGATTTTTTGGCGAAAATTTCCGTCATCTTGACTTTAAGAGCAGAAAGTGGTAAAATATTTAAGCCGAAAAGGACCAACGCAAATAAAATATTATAGATGCAAAACTCAGAAAGGAGAAGAAATGGCATTTGCAATTATTCCTACAGTACTTATCCTATTTGTTCTCATAAGCTCATATCTCGCATATCTGAAAGCCTTTTATAACAGGCGCGGAAGGAAACGGGACGCATCTGTTCTGCCGCCGAGCGACGAATATAAAAGCGTTAAATCGATAACGGATGAACTGGTTGCCGAAATAAAGGCACTCGAATGGGAGCAAATATATATCACCTCACGGGATGGGCTTAAGCTCGCCGCAAAATATCATCATATTTCCGATGAAGCACCGCTTCATATTCAGTTTCACGGCTACCGCGGCTCGGCATACCGCGATTTCTGCGGCGGCAATAAGCTGGCAAGGGATATGGGGCATAATACCATCATCGTCGATCAGCGCGCCCATGGCGAAAGCGAAGGTCATACCATTTCTTTTGGCATAAAAGAACGCCTTGACTGCCTTGATTGGATAAATTATGCCATAGAACGCTTCGGAAAAGATAAAAAGATCATCATTTCAGGGCTTTCCATGGGAGCTTCCACCGTTTTGATGGCGGCATGCGAAGCTCTACCCGAAAATGTTGTGGGCATCATCGCCGACTGCCCTTATTCTTCTCCCAAGGAGATCATTATGAAGGTATGCAGAGATATCGGACTTCCTCCAAAGCCTTCTTATCCCTTTGTATATCTCGGCGCGATCATTTTCGGCGGCTTCAGGCTTACCGAATGCGATCCTGTTGCGGGAGCGAGAAATTCTAAGATACCGATATTGCTTCTCCATGGAGAGCAGGATAATTTTGTTCCTCTCGAAATGAGCCAAAGGATCGCCGAAGCCAATCCCGAGAAGATAAAATTTTTAACCTTTGAGGGCGCAGGCCACGGGCTCAGCTTTATAGTGCAATCCGAAATATATGTAAAAGAGACGATGGATTTCATAAATAAGGTTACAAAATGAAAATAACCTGATGCTTTGCCGCAAGGAAAACATCAGGTTATTTTATTTGTATCCCCTTATCTTTTTCTGTTTACCGATAGAAACTTGTAATATGATCCGCAAACATCTGCGCCTTCTCTGCGGAAGCTACGCCGCAGGCGGTGAGGGAGTTTTTATATTCAATCAATCATCAATAAATACTTGGTAACCTCTAAAAACTCAAAAGTTCAATGTTAAACAATAATTTTGCGAATAGTTAGTAAATCCCCTATGAGATCCTTCGCCGAGGCTCAGGATGACAGTACTGTACTATTCGCAATGTTTCCTACGTTAAATCACGGTTGACTTAACAGTAGGAAACCAAGTGGGCGATCAATTATTGTCATCCTGAGCCTCGGCGAAGGATCTCATAGGCTGTTAGTTACTTTTCCCCAATAAATTATTTTTTAGTTATTTATTTTGAGTTTTTAGATGTTACCACTTTTTTATCGAATTTTTCAATAAGCTCTATCACCTGCTCGCTGGTATCATATTCAAGGCTGAGGCAGGTATAAAATAATTTGAAGCCCGCTCTTTGGTAAAATAGATTCTTTTGCGAATTTTCCTGTTCTTGACTTATTCATATATGCGTGGTATCATAATTATAGCAGGCTCAAAAATCCATATAATAACAGAAATTGAATTTTTGAGGTCACTGTAAATCCAAGCGCAAAGAGGATCAAAAATTGAAATTAGAGAAAAAATACTTTATTACCGAGCAAAAGACGCCGATTTTGCCGAAAAAATGGCTTGAAAAGTCTTGGTCGGTTCCATTTGTAAGGATCATATCCATCCTTGCGGCGGTCTTCTGCCCCATATATTCCTTCCTCATGATCGAATATCTGCATTTCAACAGCGAGCTGCGTCTGCTCGCCTTTCTCCAAAAGGGCGGTATCCCCCTTTTCGGACTTTTGATATTCGTTTTTGCCTATGTCTTGCTGGTCTTGCTGATGAAAAAGCTTTGGTGCGCTTCGATCACCATGACACTCCTTAGCATTGTACTCGGTCTCATCAACCGCTTTAAATTCAGCTCCACCGGCGACTATTTCTATCCTTGGGATATTCAGCAGGCAGGGAATCTGGACGAGCTCTCTCAGTTCATTGCGCCGAATATCACCCTTGCGGCATGGCTGGTTATTATTCTTTCCTTCGCCTTTGCCGCAGTGGGCTTTATCGCAAAAACAGAGCTTCCCATAACAGCACCCTTCCGTATCGCGGCGGCTGTTCTTATCGCCGTTTGCCTTTTGCAGTCGGTATCAACACCGAAAAAAGCTGAAAATGTCATTAACTCCTTCGGTCTCTATTTTGAGGATACCGCACTTCAGCAATCGAATTATGATGCCAACGGTTTTATAGGCGCATTCACCATCAATATTCTTTCTGCCAATGTCACCGAGCCTGATGGCTACAGCGAGGAAAAGATAGATTCGCTCCTTGCGGAGCATCCCGAAAAAAGCGTTTCCGATGATTTTGCATCGCCCGATATTATCCTTATTCTCTCGGAAAGCTTTTGGGATCCGAGGCTTATAAAGGGCTCGTCATATTCGGAGGATCCCTTCCTGAATTATGATACCATTATCGAAAGCGAGGGAGCTATCAGCGGAAGAATGTTCCAGACAGGCTTTGGCGGGGGCACGGTTCGCCCCGAATTCGAGGTTTTGACAGGACTTACCACCGATACGCTTCCTGCGGGAAGCGTTCCCTGGAGATATATCGAGCAGTCCACCGAATCTTATGTTTCGGTGCTTAAGGATATCGGATATGAGACCTATGCAGTGCATCCGTATCTCAGTCGTTTCTATGACAGAACAAGAGCATATCCTCTTATCGGCATCGACAATCTCTATTTTGAAGAGGATCTTGTGAAGATCGAAGCTGTGGAATGTGATTATGAATCGGTATATTCATATGTTTCCGACGCGAGCTTTGAAAAATATCTCGAATATTTCCTTGAAAAGGACCGTACAGCTTCACCTCGCTTTATATTCGGAATAAGCATGGAAAACCATCAGGCATATTACGAAAAATATGAGAACTGCCCCATGCAGGCAGAATGTGAGGGGCTTAGCAAGGACACTCTGAATACTCTTGCGAATTTTGCTTACGGCGTTTCCCATGCCGATAAGGCGCTGAAAGCTCTTGTGGATTATATCGACAGCCGCAAGCGCCCAACTGTTCTCGTCTATTTCGGAGACCATCTACCCTCACTTGGAGCAAATTACGCGGCTTATCTTGAGAGCGGTACTATTGCCGATCTTCATAACAGAACGAAGGAAGAATATGAGCTCATGCAGTCAACGCCCTTCCTTATTTATTCAAATTATGATCTGCCGGGTTCTTCGTCCCTTGTTCATGAGGGAAAGGAAAATGATATCACCTCCTATAATCTGATGAACGCTGTTTTTGACCTCATAGGCGCGCCGAAAACAGAGCTTTGCGGTTTTCTTTCCGAATATGCATCAGTCATTCCATATTATAATACCCGTCTCGGAATTGCTCTGACCGATACCCAGCGCGAATATGTCCTTGCACACAGAATGATAACCTATGACCGCATTTCGGCAGGTAAGCGTTATTCACTGAGGTGAAAAATGTATAATACTTGTAATCTCTGTCCGAGGGAATGCGGAGCGGACAGAATAAACAGAATGGGATATTGCCGAGCTCCGAGAGAAATAATGATAGCAAGGGCGGCACTTCACCTCTACGAAGAGCCTGTGATCAGCGGAAAAAACGGTTCGGGTACCATCTTTTTCTGCGGCTGTAATCTCGGATGCGTTTTCTGTCAAAACGGCGTGATCAGCCATGATTTTGCAAAGGTCAAAACTGCGGCAAGAATTATAAGTGACGATGAGCTCATTTCAATAATACTGAATCTTAAAGCTGAAGGCGCGCACAATATAAATTTTGTTACGCCCACACATTATGCGGATTCGATTGCACGCGTTCTGAAAAGGATCAAAGCCGAGCTGAGAATACCCGTTATATATAACTGCGGCGGATATGAGAGTATAGAAACGCTTAAGATGCTTGAAGGTCTGATCGATATTTATATGCCGGATTTTAAATATTTTTCAGATGAGCTTTCGAAAAAATATTCTTTTGCACCCGATTATGCCGAGAGAGCCGCGGAGGCTTTGGCTGAAATGTACCGTCAGACAGGCGAAGCTGTTATAGGTGAGGACGGTCTCATGAAAAAAGGTATACTTTTGCGCCATCTGGTGCTGCCGGGCTGCCGAAAGGATTCTGCCTTGATTCTCGAAAAAATTGCCGAGACCGTGCCGGCAAACAAGATACTGATCAGCATTATGCGGCAGTATACTCCCGATTTCGCGCCCGAAAGCATGAAGGAGCTCCGCCGAAGGATAACGAGCTTTGAATATGATTTCGTTCTATCGGAATCGGAAAAATACGGTTTTGTCGGGTTTTCACAGGATAAAGATTCGGCCAAAACCTCATATACTCCTGATTTCTCTTTAAAAACTTTTTAAATTACTGAATAAAAATCGTTTTTAGATGCCAAACTAATCCCGAAGATGATTTATCTTGTAAAAAAACAACCCGATAAATTTTCGGAAAGGATGTATGAAGCATGATAATGGATAGAATTTGCCTGCTGCTCACGATTATCGGAGCCATCAACTGGGGAAGCATCGGTCTTTTCAAGTTTGATATCGTTGCATGGATCTTCGGCGGTCAGGGTTCTCTCTGGGCAAGGATCATCTACACCGTTGTTGCTCTTGCGGGCATCTGGTGCATTTCTCTGCTTTTCAGAAGCAGAGAAGAGATCGAAGGCCACTCAAATATGTGAGCCAAATCCAAGAAAAAGGGCGCCGAAAGAGCCGAAAAAGCACTTTCGCGCGTCCTTTTTACTTATCTAAATAACTTTTTCGAAAAAAATTTGTTTTTTTTCAAAAAAGGTATTGCAATTTTAAAAAACTTGTGGTATAATACTATGCGGTGATGGCCCGTTGGTCAAGCGGTTAAGACACTAGCCTCTCACGCTGGGAACATGGGTTCGATTCCCGTACGGGTCACCAAATTGGACTGAAACGAACACAAGACGAAGTTTTCATATTTATGATGAATGGTTCTTTTGTTCTTTCGTTCGGAATTTAAGAGATAAGAAGCTGTCATAAGTGATAGCTTCTTATTTTTTGTTTCTAATTTACACCCAAAGCCGCACGAATCGAATCATGCGGCTTTGGGTGTAAATATTTGGTTTATAAAGGTGTCGGAGGAATCGTCCGACATTGGGAATTATATCATTAAATGCGATAAATATTAACAAAACTTGTTTGACAGAAAGTGACGATATGTCAACATAAATAATTACTATTATTCCATAGAAAAAGTACGACGGTTAATTTTAAATTTGCTGAGAAGGAATATCATAGATATAAATATCCAAATTTATCGATGTATTTTAGAACTCATAAAACAACTAAAGGAATCAAACCTATTCATGTTATTTTCTTCCGCGTAAACCAATCCATTGATTTTTAATCATTTATTCTTCTTTAGGATATGTTCTACCATTTTTCCAATGCTAACGGAATATACTCCCTTAACAACCAACCAACACATCCCCAACATTTCAATAATGACAGCACCGGTGTAATATGTCATAAAATCCAACAAAATACGTAATGTTTCAATGTCATAATTTTGCAAGACAATGGTAAAAATCAACACATTAAAGGCGATTAATTGAAGTCCCACAGCAATTGCTATTATTATTCCTACCGGTTTTTGCTGTTTTAAATGAGTATCTTCACCTTTTAAGTAAGTTTCAATAATGTCTTTGTTATATTCGCTAACTTTCTTAGTCGCAGGCTTCTCTTTTTTTACTTCTATCTTGAATCTGGAAGGTACATTTTCCTCCAGTGCTTGATATACTGATTCTAAATCAGGAAAAGAATTGTTATTACGTTCATTTCCCATGTCATTTCTCCAAATCTAAATATCAAACTCCAACTATTTGATCTTCTAACTGTAAGTATTTTATACGTTCGCTCATCACATTGATCGATACATCAAAAATATCAGCTAAAGCAGTGATTGTTGGAACTAATAATTGCTTTATAATATCTTTTAAAGCTTTTTCGGGAATTAGCAATTCTCCGGCATATGTATTTGCGGCGATTTCATCATCATCCAAATCGCCATCAATTCTAAACTCAATATGTTGACGAGTGCCATGTAAGCAACAGTGGGCAATTTCATGCGCAATAGTGAAACGCATCCTATGACTATCCTGTTTGTCTTTGCTACTGTATAATATCGCTGCATTATCATCATTCGAAATCAATGCGCCTAATATATTTAACCCAGCATATTCCTCCGGGAGCTTTTCTTCTATTTCAGAAAAATCAAAAGGAATAGCCGAAATATTTAATTTTTCTAATATAGCTTTTACATCTACAGGAACAGATGCAGCTTGTCCACTAATAGATAAAATCTCTTCCGAAGTTTTATTGTGCAAATCCGATATTTCCATACTTTTCCTCTTCTTTAAAATAGCCGAACAATAGTTTTCGTATTCGAGTTTAGAATTAAACATTCTATAATTTACCTTTACCATATGTATTATACCTCGTAAAATTACTTTTGTCAACAAATATCGACCAAAAAACAAAATATCTAATCCAGAAATAAATAATAAGATTCAGCATTTTTAATTCTTACGATTATACCATTTTTTGATGGTCGAATTTTATCAAAAACCGTTAATGCCACAATATTTGTTTTTACAATATTCTGCATTATTCTTTCTTAGCGTAGCAAACACGGTTGTTGTTCTGATAAATTTTATTTTTTGTGAATTTTTTCGCGAAAAATGCCCAAATAAAAAAAAGCAGAGGGACGTGCCCTCTGCTTTCTGAATTTAAACTATTTAATACATTTTGAGAACGGGCAATAGAGGATGCCGTCCTCGATGCGGCACCAGACGCATTTTATGCATGGGTGGTTTAGGTCTCGGATTATCATTTTCTCAGCTTTTCCGCAAAGTTATGGACGAGATCGGGGAAATGCTTATCGATCTTCTCCTTCTTCTTCCAGTAGTCGGGGGAGTTGATGATCTTCTCTTTCGCAAGAAGCTCAATGTCCTCCTCAAACTGCGATTTTGCGGTGTATGTACCTGTTTTGTTGGGGATGCCGAGGATAGTCTCGGGGTTGATCTTATCCGTACCACGTCTGACCTCAAAGTGCAGATGTGCGCCGAAGGAATAGCCGGTATTGCCCATAATGCCGAGCTTGTCCCCGGCACTTATGGTCTGCCCCTCGGTAACGGCTCTCGACGCGAGGTGGCAATAGTAATAATCGAGCCCGTCAGTGCCTCTGATGCAGACGTAATTGCCCCACTGCCATGTGGAATTAGTCTTATCTGTGACGATTCGGGAGCGAATCACCTTGCCGGGAACTACAGCCACAACCTCATATGAGCCAACGCCCACAAGATCATAACCGCCGTGATATTCCTTCTTTCCGTTCAGTACCCTGTTACCGAAAGCAGAGGTCAAGCGGACTTTATTGCAGTTAAAAGGTATTATCATTTTCTTTTTCCTTTCTGTTGTAACAAGAATTTTTCTAAGGAAAGTAACTTACTGTTTATGAGATCCTTCACTCCGCTTTACTTCGCTCAGGATGACAAATAGGAGTCGTTTAACTTGCTTTACTACCGTTAAATTAATAGTAATTTAACGTAGAAAAGAACGCAAACAGTACAGTACTGTCATCCTGAGCCTCGGCGAAGGATCTCATAAGGTGCATGTTACTTCTCACAGGCAAATTACTATTTGTTTTCTATGTAATTTGTTATATTTCCGTTCTTTGCCCATTTTTCCTTTGCGGTCTCAAGGGCATCATCCACCCATGCGCCTATGCGTTCGGCGGAAATAAAAGATTTAAGTATGCCGGGAAGAGCATTATATATCTGCTTTATGACATATGCCTGCTTAAGCTCGCCCGTGCCGCCGCCGAATTTTGCTTCAGCCTCGGTAACGAGAGCGTAAAGGATCTTATAGACAAGTCTCTTCTGCCCCATAAAATAAAGTATTCCGAGGGCAAGGCAAAAGCACGCTATGATCAGGATGCTATCCCAATTTGCCAATGTAAATTCGATAATTGTCATGAATTAAATACCTCCGTTATAATAGTCCTGTTGTTCATTAAACGCTCTTTCGGCTGTCTTGCCGTAGCGTTTCATGAGTTTGATTTTGTTTTCGGTACGGGCTTTCCAATAGTAGAAGCCCGTAGCCGTTGCGTATTCGGTAAATACAGACGGTATAAGATATGTAAGAGGGGAAGTATCACCCGTTTTCCACATAAGCGCAAGAGCGTATGCGGTTATTATCACGGTAAACACCGTCATAAATATGATTATCTTCTTTGAAAATTCTTTTTTCTTCATCCCAATCTCTCCTTAACCAATGCCGATTTTTGAGAAAATGTAAGCAACGATAATCGCGACAACGGTGAGAAGTGTTTTTTCAATGACGCTATCCCATCGCTTGCCTGCTTTTCCCGTCAGACTTTTTACATCGGTCTTGATCTCTTTTATATCGCCGTCCATGTCCTTTTGCCGCTGGTCAAGCCTTGCAATACTTGCTAACATTTGGTCGTTATCTTCAAGCTTCTTGTCTATCTCATCGAGGCGTTTTGTGTTGGACTTTGAGCGATCTTCTACCTGCTGGATTTTGACAGCCATTTCTTCATGCGTCATATTTACTCACCTTCCGTGCCGATTTCCGTTTCTGCGATTTCTTCTGTCTTTGCATACTGTGCATCGGTGGCGGTCTGGATCTCCGCAAGGTCGCTCTCTGTGAGAACTCCCTTTTCATGCCAAGCGGCGGCATTGAGAATGATCTGATAATCCGCCATCTTACCCACTGCTCTGAGCAGTCCTTTTTTTATAAAATCACCCAGCTTAAACATTAAATATTACCTCCTAAACTGATTATTGCCTGTGTTAATTCTTCTATGACCTTCATAAGGTCGCGGTTGTATTCACATTCGATGATTACGTTTTCTGTATCGCTTGTCAGCGTCATGTTCGGCGAAGCGGAA
>JAFTXK010000154.1 GCA_017461635.1 Clostridia bacterium
ATATAGATCGCATCATAGTTCTTGGCAAGATCAAGATAATAATGACGGCAGGAACGCACCGAACCGATAGCTCCGAGATTTTCATAATCAGCTTTTACTGCCATAAGTCTCGTAATACCGCCCTCAACCAGACATTCATACATAATATCGCAATCCGCGATGCCCTCCTGAGGCAGTGCGCCCCAGAGATTATTGATCATGATAGCCACAGGTCTTGAGGAATAAAAATCCTCAGTCGTACCTAGCCCTGTCAAGGGATTTATGTAGTCGGGAATGACTACAACGGGTGCAGTATCCTCCTCTGTAGTATCCGCGACCGTCTCAGTATCAGTCTGAACTTCGGTTTCGGCAGATGTATCAGTATCGGTATCATTGCCCGTACTATTAGCATCTCCGCAAGAAGCAAAAAAGCTGAGAAGCATGGCAAAAGCCGCCAGAGCAATCAAAAATCTCTTCATGAGTCTCACCTCTTATTTGTTAGCCATATCAAGCCAGACAAGTCCGATACCGAAAGCATCATAAAGACCGTTCTTATCGCCCTGCTTTATGATCTTTCCGGGATCCTTTGAATCCACGACCTGGATAAAGATCTTATCCGGTATCTCGTTATCTCCAACCTTTTTATAAGACATTATTTCGAGTATAAGGAAGCATTTGTCAGCCTTATCGCCATAGCAAATGGTATCCCCCTCTCTGACCAAAGGCTTACCCTTATATTCAAGGTACTTGCCCGTTACCTTTTCTGCCATATTTTAGCCCTCCTTAATAAAACATTTACTATATTATACAATATTTCACGATATAAGTCAACGATAATTTGTAAACTTGTTTCTTCACTTTTCGACGAAGGGTATCATTTTTTCGAAAAATCCCGCTTCTTTTATATTAGGGAGGCAAAGCGTATAAAGTGCCTCGGCCTTCTTTTCTATATCAAAAAGCCTTGAGGCATCAGCTCTTGCAATATCATCCAGACCGCAAATAACAGATTTTTTATCCGCCATTTTGGTTGCAACAGCTATCATTGCATTTTTGCGGACAAAAGAAAGCAGTTCCCTTCCCTCGTCTCCGGCGGCAAGAAGATTGACATAAAAAGGTTTCAAAGCCATATCCGAAGGAATAACGCCAAGCAAAGAAAAAAGCAAAGCGCGGCGAAGTCTTGCATCGGTATATTTTTTTGTTGCTATTTTTTCAAGAAGCTCAGTATATGCCACACAGGAAAGCGCAGACTGCACTATTCTGTTCTCAAGTCCGCCGCTGATACCCTCACACATCGCAATAGACGCAGGGTCGCTGAGACGCATAGAAGAAAGCACCGCAAAACCATATTTTTCGTTATCGCAAGGAAAAAGCCCGTTTTCTTTCGCATCAAGAAGCATATCATAAGACGATGACGGCATCTGAGATGCCGTTTTTTCCATTTCTCCGCTCAAAATAAGCTTCCTCAGTGCAGTTGCCGACGGAAATTCTCCTAAAAGCTCTTCATCGGAATAATTATTCTCACGAGCAATGGTTCTCGGAGCAATATTTGATTTCAATCTGATCAAAGTCTTAATATATTCGATACCAAGGATATTATTTGGACATGACAGAGCATCGTTTTTCCCGAAAAGCTCCTCATATGCCATCTGAGCCGAAGCCGCATAACCGTTTTCGCCGGTATAAAGTCTCCGGAAACGGTTTATGAAATCTGTGGAAAGCTGATTCTCGGCGATCTCGGTCAGAGCTTTGATATCACCGTTTTCGCTTCCGAAAACAAGCTCATCAACGCATCCCAGTCTCTCCGCTATCTCAACACCTGCACAGGCAAAATATTCCGCACTTGCCGCAGAAAACGGCATCGGCAATTCAAGCACAAGATCTGCTCCCGCAAGGATCGCCGCCTTTGCTCTCGTATATTTATCAGCTATGGCAGGCTCGCCGCGCTGAACGAAATTTCCGCTCATTATACAGATCACCCTATCTGATCCCTTATCCTTTGCATCCCGTATCAAACGTACATGTCCGTTATGCAGAGGATTAAATTCGCAAATTATCGCTGATGTTCTTCTCATAAATTCCCTTTTCCTCTTGAATTTTGAAAAAAAATGTAGTATAATTGTAATCGTAAATATATTATACTACATTTTTGGAGGTTTTTCAATGAAAATTCTTGTAATTAATGCAGGAAGCAGTTCTCTTAAGTATCAGTTCTTCGATATGGAGAACGAGACGGTTCTTGCAAAGGGTAACTGTGACCGTATCGGCATCGACGGAAGTGCCATCAAGCATAAGCAGCTTATCAAGGGAGTTGAATACAGCGAGGAAACTCCCATGAAGGATCATTCTGATGCTATGAAGGCCGTTATCGCCGCCCTCACAAGCCCCGAGCACGGATGCATCACTGACATGGATGAGATCAGTGCTATCGGACACCGCGTTGTTCACGGCGCATCCTATTTCTCCGAATCTATTGTTGCAACCGATGAGATCATCGATACCATTAAGACCTGCCGAGATTTTGCCCCTCTCCATACAGACGCAAGCCTTATGGGCATCAAGGGCTGTACCGAGGCCATGCCCGGCAAGCCTCAGGTATTGGTATTTGATACCGCATTCCATCAGACAATGCCGGCAGAGGCATATATGTACGGTGTTTCTTACGATATGTACGAGGAATACGGCATCCGACGCTACGGTATGCACGGTACTTCTCACCGCTATGTTTCGGGCGAGATGATCAAGCTTCTCGATAAGCCTGTTGAGGACACAAAGATCGTTACCTGCCACCTCGGAAATGGTTCTTCCATCACCGCAGTTAAGGGCGGTAAGGTAATGGATACGTCCATGGGCTTCACACCTCTCGCAGGTGTTCTCATGGGAACACGCTCCGGAGACCTTGACCCTGCTATGGTTACATACATTATGGATAAGAAGGGCTTCACTGCCTCCGAGATGAGCGACTATATGAATAAGAAGTGCGGCTTTGCAGGTCTTTGCGGCTCTTCAGACTGCCGCGACGTTGAGTCGGCGGCAAAGAACGGCGATGAAAAGGCACAGCTCGTTCTCGATATGCTGGCATATCAGGTAACAAAATATATCGGCTCTTACAGCGCGATCATGGGCGGTCTTGACGCTATCGTATTCACCGCAGGTATCGGCGAGAACACTCCCTCCATCCGCAAGGCTGTTGCCGACAGACTTGCTCCCTTCGGAGTTAAGCTGGACGAGGATGTCAACGCTAAGGCAAGAGTACAGAGCAATATAATC
>JAFTXK010000155.1 GCA_017461635.1 Clostridia bacterium
CCGTTATGGGATTTGCCAAGATTAAGGACGATGTTAAGAAAGGCACTGACATCTTCCACTACAATTTTGATATCGTAATCGGTGAAGAAGTTGTTGCTCCCGCTATCATCAGCGGTACTACCGATATTGCCGCTGTTCCCACCAATCTTGCCGCTGTTCTTTATGCTAAAACAAACGGCGAGATCCGGGTTCTTGCGGCTAACACCCTCGGTGTTCTCTATCTCATTGAGAACGGCGAAACCGTAAACAGCATGAGCGACCTTGCAGGAAAGACGATCTACTGCTGTCAGCAGGGCGCAAATCCCGAATTTATCACAAATTATCTGCTTACCGAGAGCGGTCTCACCGTTGGCACAGACGTTTTCCTTGACTTCACCTATAACAATCCCGACGAGCTTGCTACCGCTATCGCTACAGGCAAGGTTGATCTTGCGGTTCTTCCCGAGCCCAAGGTCACAGCTACACTGGCTCAGAACGAGAGCCTTCGCCGTGCCATCAACTTCTCCGATGTATGGGAAGAGGTAAGCGGCGGACTTCCCCTCATTCAGGGCTGCATTATTGCAAGAAAGAGCTTTATCGACGAGCATCCCGCTGAGGTTGCCGCTTTCCTTGAAGAATATAAGGCTTCCATCGATTTTGTAAACACCAATGCTGAAGAAGCCTCCGCAATGATCGCCGAGGCAGGTATTATCCCCAAGGCTCCCCTTGCGCTGAAGGCTATTCCAAACTGTAATATCGCGTTTATTTCGGGCAGTGAGCTTGCAGAGCCCATGAAAGGATTCTTCGGAGTTCTCCATGCGGCAAATCCCGCATCTGTCGGCGGTGCAATTCCCGCTGATGAGATCTTCTATATTGCTGACTGATGCTCCCTAAATTCATAAGATCGCTTCTGAAAACACTTGCAGTTGCCGCTTTTTGGATACTTATTTGGTATCTCGCGGCACTGCAGGTGGGCAAAGAGCTTCTTCTGCCTTCTCCCCTTTCTGTGATCAAAAGACTTGCCGAGATCGCTTCAACGAGGGAATTTTATATCACCACCGCCTTTTCACTTCTCAGAGTTATGACGGGAATTATTCTCGCATCTCTTATAGGGGTGATCTTGGCAATACTTACCCATATCTCGAAGATAGCGGATGCCCTTGCAAGACCGCTCATCACAGTGATTAAGGCAACTCCCGTAGCATCCTTCATCATTCTTGCGCTGGTTTGGCTTGACAGGAGTGATCTGCCGATCTTCATTTCTCTTCTGATGGTTCTGCCTGTTGTTTGGACGAATCTGATGACGGGACTTTCGCAGGTTGATCCCAAGCTTCTTGAAATGGCAAGGGTATATAAAGCAGGGAGCTTTCAAAAGCTGAAAAGCATATATCTTCCTTCCGTACTTCCCTATTTCACATCGGCGGCAAAGACCTCTCTTGGGCTTGCCTGGAAGGCGGGGATCGCGGCTGAAGTGCTGGCAGTACCTGCAAGATCCATCGGTAAAGAGCTCTTCAATTCGAAGGCTTATTTTGAGACTGCAGATCTTTTTGCCTGGACTGTTGTTGTCATAATACTGAGCCTTATTATCGAGCTGGTTTTTGAGGCTTTGATAGCGAGACTTCTGAAAAAAAGGAGGGGCACCAATGCTTAAGATCGAAAATCTCTCCTTCTCCTACGGAAATGAACAGGTTTTGCAGGATCTTTCACTGACACTGCCCGATAGGGGTGTTTTTGCCATAATGGGTCCTTCGGGATGCGGAAAAAGCACACTTTTCGCACTTATAAGCGGACTTTTGAAGCCGAGCTCGGGAAAAATAGAGCTTGATGCAAAGCGGATAGCCTTTGCTTTTCAGGATGCAAGGCTCATGCCTTGGATGACTGCCGCCGAAAACGTAAATTTTGTTCTCGGAGGCAAGAAAAGTACGCTTGAAAGGGCTGAAAGGGCTCTTGAAGATTTAGGTCTCGGAGATGCTACCTATAAATATCCCGACGAGCTTTCGGGAGGCATGCAGAAGCGTGTTTCTCTTGCCCGTGCTTTCGCATTCGAAGGTGATCTTTTCCTTCTTGACGAGCCTTTTACGGGGCTTGACGCCAACACGAAAGCAGGTATCACCCAAAAGGTTAAAGAAATTGGCAAAAAGTCACTTGTTTTACTTATCACTCATGATATAGGTGAAGCGAATGATTGCGCAGAAAATGTATTTAATTTTAATGGACTGAATAGAAAGCCCACCGCAAAATAATACGGTGGGCTTTCATATATTTATATCTGTAAGATTATTCAAATATTAAACAATAGTAGCCAATAGATTCCAAAGAATTATTATTCTTTTCTATACTCGGTAGGGGTACAGCCGCAGATCTCGCGGAAGCGTTTTGCAAAATAACTGGGGCTCTCAAAGCCGCACATATGTCCGATATTTTCTATGCTTTCCGAGCTATATTTGAGAAATCTTTTGGCTTTTGCGATTCTTATCCTTTTCAGCTCTTCCATAACACTGCTTCCTCTCTCCCTCATAAATGAACGGCAGAGAGAAAAGCGGTCTGTTCCAACCTCTTTTGCTATTATATCCAGTGTAAGCGGTTCACCATATCGGCTTTCGAGAAGTCTCAGGACACGGACTGCGAGGGTATCTCTGCCCCCGAGAACTGCAGAAAAGAAATCTGTAAGATAGGAATATACCGCCGATGATCTTGTTATTATGGTGCTGTCACCCATTGCGAATTCATGGAGCGAATCGGTTTCGGCATCAAGGAATCTCGGCACATCAAAGCGCATTACTCTTGGAACTCCGAGATAGTCAAGAGTTTCTTCGGGTATTGAAAAGGTACACCAGCCTGTTGTGAAGTCCTCTCCGTAATATTCATGCGGAACATCTGAGCGCATGAATATTCCCTGTCCTTCCTCAAGGATTGTTGTTTCACCATCGATATTAAAGGTTCCTACCCCTCGTCTGATCCAAATTATTTCATTAAACCCCAGCCCCTGAGGATGGCAAACACGATCCTGTTTCGGAGTTTCTCCGACGGTATTAAGCACTATTGGAAGGCTCTTGAATGCCTCCTTATTGATTTCAAAAAACATTACTCCTCCGCAATATCCTTATATAGTAAGCAAGACTTTATCATTGTCAAAAGGATAATTTTGCAATAATATTATATATAGTATAGCATACAAATCAAAATATTTCAATATCTGAGGAAATTATTATTTAGCTTTGTGCTCCTGTTCCCTGCTTTTTTGGCGAATTGACAAAGCAGGGTATGATAGCTATTGCGGTCTTGAATATCATCCGACACCTGTCCTATGTAAAGTTTTAAAAAAGCTGAGGAAATTTACGGATGATATTGCAAAATTTCTGTTTTTATGTTATCTATGAGGCGCTGCCGCTTTTTGTTTCTATTTTTTTC
>JAFTXK010000156.1 GCA_017461635.1 Clostridia bacterium
ATCATACCTTGCGCCTTTGCCGCTTGGCTCGGTTACTATCTCGGCGTCAGCGGAAAGATAATCATTAAGCCCACAAAGAAGGATCTTGAATGATCTAATTATACAAAATCTTTCTTTGATATATTTTACCACAAAAACGAGAGGGAAGTCAATATATTGCAATAAAAAATTGCGGTCACTCGACCGCAATTTTTTATTGCAATATTATTTATAACCGTGGGTACGGATATAATTCAAAACTGCGGTGAAGCCAGTGTCGTTGAGATTGATTCCGTTGCCGCCGTTATCGTATTTTGGATCAAGTGCTCCGTTTTCATCTTTCATAACCGACTGTGTGTCAAGATATCTTACTCCCGTGTTCTCTGCGATCTCTCTGACCCATCCGTTTGCCTTATCGATAAGGTCATTATTGAGCTTGGTGAGTGTGGACGCTACGGGGAAGATGGACTGGAGAATGATTTTTGTATTGGGAGAAGAGGTCTTGATAGCTTCAACAAGGGCAGTATATTGCTCCTTGAACGCTTCTTCATCAAGAAATGTGACGCCTTCAACACCGAGAGTGATGACAAGATATTCAGGCTTTGCCAATGCCGCGGCATCCGCGATCAGCATTTCTTTTCCCGTTTTGGGATAAACTATCTTCTTTGTGAGTATTTCACTTAGCGAAAGTGTGGCACTGCTGGATGTCCAGACCTGATCTGTGTTTTTTCCGTCCTTCAGTATTTTGTATGCCTTGAGACCGTAGGTTGTGGAATCTCCAAGGAAGGTAAGGGAATTTATATATTCCTCGCCCATGTCCTCACTTTCGCCGAGAACTGCCGAAGCTGGCTCTGAAGGCACTTCGATCGCATCGGTTTCTTTTATTGTTACTTCTTCGGTTTCTGTGATCTCGGCGGATTCGGTATCTGTGATAGGCTCGCTCGCGGGGGCTTCTGTATCGCTGTCAATGGGATCAATTGGAGCCTCGGTATCCTCCGGTGTATCGGGAGAGACGGGCTCTGTATCTGTATTGCCGAAGATAAAGGTCTCTGCACTGCTGTCATCGGAAGCTGAGGATCTGTCACCGGTAACAAGTCCGATAACTCCGATGGCAATAACGAAAAGCAAGGCGATCGCCGCGATTATGCAGATGATTTTAGTAAAGAACGCATTGTCAAAATTTTCGTAATTCTTCATTTTGTATTTCCTTTGTCAGTATCCTTTTTGTTATAGAGACTTTCGTATTTTTCTTCCTTGCGGTTTGTTTTCTTTATTGAATGGAGAATTGCAAAGACAGCGGCATGAAGAATGGCGATGATTATAACTGCGATGAGTATCGTTTTGCCGTCAAGACCGTTGACTATGCGAAGAAAGACCGCCGATGCACCGAGAGTTACGATGAGATGGATAATATATTTGAGTGCACCATTCAGCTTTGTGTGCGAATAGATAGCTGTTGTGCAGGCTATAACAAAGCTTAAAATAAACAATGCGAAAACGATGGTGTGGTCAAGTCCGAAGCCTTCCTCCACTCCGATGAGGGCTATTCCCGAGCAGATGATAAGTATCAGAACAGAAAAAATCACACAGCTCGAAACGCATATCCTTTTGATAATATTTTTCATAATTAACACTCCGTTTATTTTACATACATAATTATGATAACATAAAAAACGACATTTTTCAACTGTATTTAAAACATTTTTCAATTTGTTCATTAATATCAGTCAGGTGTTTCGGCATATATGTAGCAGATTTTTGAATTATAGTCCTTTGTTTCTTTATTGTATATGACCTCGCTTCGGTTTTTATAGAGAAACTGCGTAAGGGCATAGACATCGATCCAGATCTGGTTATAACCGTCCTTTTGCTCGGGATCGAATATGAGCTCAATGCCGTAATGAAGATGGGGAATATCGATATTATTTGTGTTTTCTTTTGCGCTGTAGCCCGTCATGCCGAGATACCCGATCACCTCACCTGCATTTACTATCTTGCCTTCATAAATATTATTATACGGATGATCCTTTCTCAGATGAGCGTAATAATAATATCTGAGCCCGTCAAAGCTTCGAATACCTATCCGCCAGCCTCCGTATTGATTCCAGCCCACAGCCTCAACTATTCCGCTTTCGATAGCTATTATCGGTGTTCCGACGCTTCCCAGCATGTCATGCCCCAGATGGGAGCGTTTATATCCATAGGAACGCGATGCTCCGAAATCGTCATAATCGCGGTAATAATATCCTGCGGCGATAGGTGAAAAGGCGCGCAGACCGTATTCTTCGCTTGAAGTTCCATCGGAATTTACCTTTGTGTAATTTCCGACGAGACCTCCGACTGCCGCGCCGTAGGCTTCGAGATAGTAGTTATAGAGCTTCTTGTTTTCAAGCTTCTCGATAAGCTTTGGAATATCCTTGCCGAGAGCTGTCAGAGAACCTTTTTTATATTTTTCGAATTCTCCGTAATTCTTCGCCGCGATATAGGCAAGAGAGGTTGCCATTGGTATATGTTCACCTGTACCGTATGTACTTATATCAAGCGCAAGTGCTTCGTCAAGAGCTGATTTCGGCACTGAAAATTCAACCCATTTTATGTGGTCGCTCTCGGCGGTGATTGCAGTCTTCGATATTTCGTCTTTTATCCTTTCACCTATAAAAAGCGAAAAGGCAACAATGGCGAAAAGAGAAAGGGTGATGATGAATTTTTTCATGCAAAACACGCTCCTTAGATAAAAATATGCGAAAAAATATGAATATTCGTAAAAAATATTCATTTTCAGATTGACTTTTAATAAAAAATGTAATACAATATTATATATAGTGCTTTTTGAAAGGACAGAAATATTAATGGCAGTAAAAATATCAAGAAGAGAAGCCCGCGAGCATCTGCTTGGGCTTATATACGAAACCGAATTCCGCGCTGATGAGGAAAAGGAGATTATCTTTGAGACCTCCTCGGAATCCCGTGAAATTCCAAAAGATAAGTTCATAAAAGACACATATTTTGCGATCTGCGAAAAGATAGAAGATATAGACGCTCTCATCGCAAAGCATTCTGTGGGATGGAAGACTGAGAGACTTTCGCGCGTTTCAAGAGCGGTACTGCGTCTTGCTGTCTATGAGCTTGCTTTTGCCGAGAATATCCCTTCGCGCGTTACGATAAATGAGGCTATAGAGCTCACTAAAAAATATGACGATGAAAAGGCAAGAGCCTTCGTTAATGGAATCCTTAACGCTGTTAAGGATGAGGTCGGTGAAAAGAAATGATAGGGAATTCCCCTTGCTTTGTCGGTATTGATACAAGTAATTATACTACCTCGGCATCTGTTGCCGATATGGATGGTAATATAATTGCGAATCTGAAGCAGCTTTTGCCGGTTGATGACGGTGCAAGAGGACTTCGCCAGAGCGATGCGGTTTTTGCCCATGTAAAGAATCTGCCGGATATTCTTGACGGAATCGGTGAAGCTCTTTGCGGACGCGGGATCGCGGCTGTGGGCTGTTCGGTTTCTCCGAGAGATACTGAGGGCTCATATATGCCTTGTTTTCTCGTGGGCAAAAATGCGGCTCATGCCTTTGCCGCGGCAAGCGGTGCTCCGCTTTACGGCTTTTCCCATCAGAACGGACATATAATGGCCGCTCTTTATTCCTCAGGCGCAATGCATCTGCTTTCTGAAAAGGAGTTTGCTGCTTTTCATGTTTCGGGAGGAACTACAGAGATACTGCTCGTAAAGCCCTGTGATTCTTCATTCTCAGTTGAGCTGATCGGCGGAACTTCCGATCTCAACGGCGGTCAGGCTATAGACCGAGTTGGTGTTGCCATGGGACTTCATTTTCCCTGCGGCAGAGAAATGGAAGGTCTTGCTCTGAAAAATACAGAAAAGATACCGAAATTTAAGCTTTCGGTAAAGGGGCTTGAATGTAATATCTCGGGACTTGAGAATCAAGCCCGAAAGCTATACAGCGATACGGGAAACCGAGAGCTGACCTCTGCTTCGGTATTTGATTTCATGGGCAGGACATTAAATAGGCTTACGGAAAATCTGACCGAAGAATACGGTGATATCCCTATAGTTTATGCAGGCGGTGTTATGAGTAACTCTATAATAAAGAATATGCTGTCAGCGAGAAAAAATACATTTTTTGCGCTTCCCGAGTTTTCATCCGACAATGCTGCGGGAACTGCTTTGCTCTGCAGAAAAAAATATCTTTCCGAAAACGGAGTTAATAATGGATCCATATGAAAAAGTGATAGTGACGGTATCTCAGCTGAACGGATATACAAAGACCTTGCTTGAGCAGAATGAACTTCTCTCGGATATATTTGTTAAAGGCGAGATATCGAATTTTAAGATATATTCCTCGGGGCATCTTTATTTTTCCCTCAAGGACGAGAAGGCGGCGATCGCAGGCGTTATGTGGCGTTCCTATGCCGGCAGACTGCCCTTTGTTCCGAAGGACGGTCTTAAGGTCATTGCCCACGGAAGGATATCTCTCTATGAGGATACGGGAAGATATCAGATAATAGCCGATGATCTTCAGCCCGACGGCATCGGATCTCTTTACTATGCTTATGAACAGCTAAAAAGAAAGCTGAGCGAGGAGGGACTTTTTGATGAAAGATATAAAAAGCCTCTTCCGAGATTTCCGAGGCGCGTCGGTATCATAACCTCTCCCACGGGCGCGGCGATACGGGATATGACCAGAATACTGGGAAGAAGATTTCCCATGGTGGAAATGCTTCTTTATCCGACCCTTGTTCAGGGAAACGGCGCGGCGGCACAGCTCTCGGCGGGAATAAGATATTTCAATGAGAAAAAGAATGTTGACGTTATAATCATAGGGCGCGGCGGCGGTTCTATTGAGGATCTTTGGGAATTCAATAATGAAGATCTGGCGAGGACTGTTTTCGCTTCTGAGATCCCCGTGATCTCGGCTGTCGGTCATGAGAGCGATTTTACCATCTGCGATTTTGTTGCGGATGTTAGAGCCTCAACTCCCTCGGCGGCGGCTGAGCTTGCAGTTCCCGAACAGACCGAGATCGTGGCAAGGCTTGATAATGCGAAAAAACGGCTTGCGCTTCTCGCATCGGCTTATATTACCGATAGGAAAAAGCGTCTCGAGGTTCTTGCGGCTTCTCCTTTCCTCAGATCTCCTTTGAATTTTATAGATACCAAAAGACTTAATGTGACACAGCTTCTCGACAGACTTGACGGTGCTGTGAGAAGAAATATCGATAAGAAAACGGCATCTTATAAAGAAAAGGTCGCTTCGCTGACTGCTCTCAGTCCCCTTGCTGTGCTTTCGAGAGGATATGGAGTAAGCTACGGCGAGGATGGAAATATACTGAAATCGGTTAAAAATATAAAGAAAGGCGACAGCATCAGAAGCGCACTTTCCGACGGCGAGTTGTTTGCGACAGTAACAGATATAAAGATTAATGGCGAGGATAAATAAATGGCAGATAAAAAGGAAAATTTTGAAACATCGATGGTGCGCCTTGAAGAGATCGTAAGGTCTCTCGAAAACGGCAGTGCTGATCTTGACGCGGCACTTGCTCTTTATGAAGAGGGTGTTGGGCTTGTCCGCAAATGCGGCAAGATGCTCGATGATGCCGAGAAAAAGATCAAGATACTCCAGAAGGATGAAAACGGAGAATTTTGCGAAAAGGATTTTATAACCGAAGATGAGTGATATTTATAACGCGCTTTTTGCGGATATGAAGGATGCCGCGGCTTTGACAGAAGAATATATTTCCTTGACCTTCGGCGATCCCGACAGCGATATCTGCGAGGTTGCCGAGGCAATGAAATACAGCCTTTTTGCAGGCGGTAAGAGAATAAGACCTTATATTGTTCTTTCCTTCTGCCGCCTATTCGGCGGGAAGGATGAAGCGGCATTGCCCTTTGCGGCGGCGCTTGAAATGATACATACCTTTTCTTTGATACATGACGATCTGCCCTGCATGGATAATGACGATCTGCGCAGAGGAAAGCCCACAAATCATAAGGTTTACGGAGAGGCAACGGCTCTTCTTGTAGGTGACGCTCTGGCACTGAGGGCTTTCGGCACGGCGGCTGATAATCCCCATGTTTCGCCCGAGATCGCGCTTTCCGCAGTTAAGGCTCTTTCTCTCGCTGCAGCAGAGCGCGGTATGGTTGGCGGACAGATAATGGATATGTATGGCGAGTCTCATCCTCTTTCCCTCGATAAGCTTAAAAAGCTTCAGAAATTAAAAACGGGAGCTCTGATCGAAGCCTCGGCCCGTCTCGGTGCATTTGCGGCAGGCGTGACAGAGGAAGATGAAAGAATGTTGAAGGCTATGGAATATGCCGGCGGTATCGGTCTTGCTTTTCAGATAACGGATGATATTCTTGATGTTACGGGTGACGAAGCGATCCTTGGAAAGCCCATAGGAAGCGATGCTGAGAATTCCAAGAGTACGTTTCTTACTCATATGACTATCGAAGAAGCGCAGCATTATGCGCATGAGCTCACCGAGAAAGCAAAAGGGGCGATATCGGGCTATAAGGGCTGTGAAAGCCTCATGGCACTTGCCGATTATCTGCTTACGCGAAGATCATGATGCGAATAGATCTTTACCTTGCGCAGTACGGCTATGCAAAAAGCCGCCAGAATGCCAAGAATCTTATTGAGAGCGGCAAGGTGATAATAGATGGCAGACTTATAGAAAAGCCCTCGGAGCAGATAGACGAGAATGCAGAGCATGTGGCAGAGGTTTCGAGAGAAAAGTATGTTTGCCGAGGCGCACTTAAGCTTGAAGGTGCGCTTGAGACCTTCAAAATTGATGTTGCCGACAAGGTTTGCATTGATATCGGAGCTTCCACGGGCGGTTTCACCGATGTTCTTCTCAACTATGGAGCAGAAAAGGTTTATGCGGTGGATTCCGGGCACGGTCAGCTTGATGCTTCACTTGCGGAAAATGAAAAAGTAGTCAATATTGAGGGCTATAATGCGAGAAATCTTGCAAGAGCGGATTTTCCCTGCCTTTTCGATATGGCTGTTATGGATGTTTCCTTTATTTCTCAGACTTATATTTTCGGCGGAATTGCAGAGGTGCTTACTGAAAACGGTATCCTTGTCTCGCTTATCAAGCCTCAGTTTGAGGCAGGCAGAAGCGCCGTAGGCAAAAACGGAATAGTCAAGAAAAAAGAAGACAGAGAAGCGGCGATACTTCGTGTTATCGAAGCGGCATCGGAGACGGGGCTTTATTGCAAGGCTCTTATGCGTTCACCCATCGACGGCGGCGACGGAAACATTGAATATCTTGCATATTTTACAAGAAATGAAAAGGAATATAATATCAGAAGAACGGAAATAAAGGATCTGATCCGAAAGGAAGGGAGGGTCTGATTTGGCGATAGAAAAGATCGGACTTGTTACAAATTTCAATATAAGAGAAAAATCAGAGGCGGCGGCAAAGGTGGCGGCGTTTCTCTCGTCTTATCCCTGCAATATCTATGCCAGTGAGCTGATGAAGGAAAAGATACTGCGAAGTGCAGTGCTCGCCGAAAAGGTC
Organism: Clostridia bacterium; assembly: GCA_017461635.1. Taxonomy (GTDB): domain Bacteria; phylum Bacillota; class Clostridia; order Oscillospirales; family CAG-272; genus SIG710. The sequence continues at coordinate 7,522 of JAFTXK010000156.1, forward strand.
AAGTTTATTCCGAATTCAACTCTTTACAGAGATATGGATGTTATAATAGTCCTGGGCGGAGACGGTTCTATTCTCTCGGCGGCGCGATACTGCCTTTCTTCCGGAATACCGATCCTCGGTATAAATCTCGGAAGGCTCGGCTATATGGCTGAGATGGAGGCTGACGAGATAGAAATGCTGTCAAGGCTCTTTAAGGAAGAATACAGAATTGAAGAAAGATCGATGCTCGATGTTTCTGTTCTAAGGCGTGGAAAACAGCTTGTAAACCGCGCTTCAGCGCTGAATGACGCGGTCATTTCCAACGGATCGATTGCGCGAATGATAGATCTTGAGCTTTCCGAAGGCGAATCCTTTGTTACGACCTACCGTGCCGACGGACTTATCCTTGCCACTCCGACGGGATCTACCGCTTATTCCATGTCGGCAGGAGGACCCGTTATCGACCCGAAGATGAAATGTATCTGCGTTACTCCGATCTGCTCCCATACTCTTGCGGCTCGCCCGATCGTTTTTTCTGACAATGCGGTGCTCAGCGTACGCAATATATGTGAGAGGGAAAAGAACCTTTATCTCACCCTTGACGGAAAGGTTAATTTTGAGATATACAGAGGCGATACTGTCAGGGTCAGACGCTCGGATTCCTATACAAAACTGATAAGATTAAAGGAGCGCGGATTCTATAATACGCTCCATTCCAAAATGAACACGGGAATATAAAATTTGAAAGGACGTATTCAAAATGAAATCAGCAAGACATGAAAAGATACTTGAACTCATAGGCCGCTATGAGATCGAAACCCAGGATGAGCTTATTGCCAAGCTTCGCATTGAGGGCTTTGATGTTACTCAGGCAACGGCATCCAGAGATATTAAGGAGCTGAAGCTTACAAAAACTCAGACTAACAGGGGAAAATACCGCTATGTACGTCCCATTACGGGTGAGAATGCTCCGGGCACTAATTTCAATGCAGCTCTTGCCGCCTCTATTATCAGTATCGAGGTAGGTGAAAATATCGTTGTTGTCAGAACCTATCCCGGTATGGCGAATGCTGTGGCAACAGGTATCGATTCCATAAGACATTCAGACATTCTCGGAAGTGTTGCGGGTGATGATACCATTCTTATTGTTACAAGAGCCAAGGAGATCGCGGCAAATATCTGCGATCAGGTCAAAACCATGATGAGAGTTATCTAAAGGAGCGGAAATGCTTTCCTCACTACATATTGAAAATATTGCCGTCATAAAGAGCCTTGATGTTGAGCTTGAAAACGGATTTACGGCTTTGACGGGAGAAACAGGTGCAGGTAAATCAATAATTATTGACAGCATAAATATGCTGATGGGCGGCAAGATACAGCGTGAGCTGATAAGAACGGGCGAAAAAAAAGCTCTTGTTTCGGGCGTTTTCACAGATCTTTCTCCTATGGCTATTGCAAAGCTGGAGGAGCTTGGTCTTTCAGCCGACGAGGACGGAACTGTTATGCTTCAGAAGAGCATTACCGAGGAAGGAAAATCTTCCGTAAAGCTTAACGGAAGGACTATAACTGCTTCTGTTCAGCGTGAGATCGCATCGGCTCTTATTAATATCCACGGGCAGAACGACAGTCAGCAATTTCTTACAAAATCAAGCCATATAGGTCTTCTTGATGCTTTTGCCGAGGACTTGGAAGAGCTCGAAGCATATAGAGAAAGCTATGAGGAATATACAGAGATACTTCGCGGGCTTGAAGAACTCCAAAACGGTGATAAGGAAAAGAACCGCCTTGTTGAGATCTACCGTTTTCAGATATCGGAGATCGATGCACTGAAGCTCCGAGAGGGTGAAGAAGAGGTACTCGAAGCCGAATGTGCCAAGCTTCGCAATCTTGAAAAGATAAAGAAGCAAACTGCTTTTGCTTACAGAGTTCTTCATTCAAGCGAAAAAAGCGCGTCAGTTACATATCTGCTTGACAGAGCGGCGCAGTCGCTGACGGCGATTTCCGATGTTGTTCCCGAATCGGCAGAGCTGGCGGAAAGACTGAAAAATTACCGTTATGAAATAGAAGATATTGCGCTTACCGTGGAAGGCTTTACATCGGACGGCTTTGATGGTGACCCAACCGCAAGACTCAACAAGATAGAGGGCAGACTTGATGCCATTGCGAAGCTTAAGAGAAAATATGGCTCGACAATAGCAGAGATACTTGAATTTCGCGCCGAGACCGCCGAAAAGCTTGATATGATCGAGCAATCCGACGATAAAATAGCGGAATATAAGGAAAAGCTGGCTTCTGTTAAGACCGAAATGACCGAGAGGGCTGAAAAGCTTCGCGAAAAACGCATAAAAGCTGCTGAGGGGCTGACCGATAGGATCATGGGCGTTCTTGTTTTTCTCGATATGCCCAAGGTTCGCTTTGATGTAAGCATTAAACCTTCGGAGCCGAGGAAAAACGGCTTTGATGATGTTGAATTCCTTGTTGCCACCAATGCGGGAGAGCCTCTTAAGCCTATGATAAAGATCGCCTCGGGCGGTGAGCTTTCAAGAATCATGCTCAGCATGAAGAGCGTTCTTGCGGATAAGGATGCCATCGATACTCTTATCTTTGATGAGATAGATACGGGTATTTCGGGCGGAACCTCCCGTAAGGTCGGAATAAAGCTGAAATCGATAGCGAATGGAATACAGGTGATCTGCGTCACCCATAGCGCACAGATCGCGTCTCTTGCCGACAGTCATTTCAAGATAAATAAGACCGAGGAGGACGGACGCGCCTTTACATCGCTTACCCTTCTTGATGAAGAGGGAAGGATAGAGGAGACCGCGAGAATACTCGGCGGTATCGAGGTTACCGAGACACAGCGCAATGCCGCAAGAGAAATGATAAGGGAAGGGGAGACGCTTTCATGATAAAAACGAAAACGAATGCGATGCGTATCCTCGATGCGGCAAAGATAAAATATGAAATAAAAGAATATGTTCCCGATGAAAATGATCTGACGGGAACTCATATTGCGGAGCAGATAGGACTTGCCCCCGAAATGGTGTTCAAGACCCTTGTGGCTCATGGAGATAAGACAGGACATGTGGTATTCTGTATTCCATCCTGCCGTGAGATAGATCTGAAAAAAGCGGCGGCGGTGACGGGTAATAAGAAGATCGAGATGGTTCATGTAAAGGATCTTCTGGGGCTTACGGGATATGTGCGCGGTGCTTGCTCACCGGTTGGAATGAAGAAGAAATTTCCCACCTATATCGATAAAAGCGCGGAGGATTTCGAGCTGATCACCGTCAGCAGCGGTATGAAGGGAGCTCAGCTTTTGCTCGCGCCGTCTGAGCTGATACCCTTTGTCGATGCAAAGATATGCGAGGTAACGAGAAATGACTGATTATATTATTCAGAGCGTTCAGACGGGTGATGATTTTAATCCTGTTCTCATCTTTGCCATTGCCGCGGCTTGTCTAATCGCGGCGATATTTCTGATCTTTTCGAAAAGAAGATGATTTGCGAAAAATTTAAAATTTCTATTGAAATATCCCATTAAAAGTAGTATAATAAATAATTGTTTGAAAATCGATTGACATTTTGATCCGCAAAAGCGGTAATGAAAGGAAAAATATGCTGAAACTCAAAAAAGTACTCTCGGAAAAGATCCTCGAGGGGATTCAGACCATAAATGCCGATTCGGGGCTTGATGCGGCGGCTGTTGCAGATATGCTGGAATATCCGCCCGATGCCGCAATGGGTGATCTGGCACTGCCTTGCTTCAAGCTGAGCAAGTCTCTCCGCCGTTCTCCCGTTCAGATCGCCGAAGCTTTGGCGGCGGCTATTGATTGCGATTGCCTTATGAAGGCAGAAGCCGTAAACGGCTATCTTAATATGTATATAGGAGACAAACACTATTCCGAAGGTGTTCTTGCCGACATTCTCGCAAAGGGTGAAAAATACGGTGCACCCGATTTTGGAAAGGGAAAGACGGTTGTTCTCGATTATTCCTCTCCCAATGTGGCAAAGCCCTTCCATATCGGTCATCTGGGCACAACCGTGATCGGTCATTCGCTGAAAAAGCTCCATGAATTTGCAGGCTATGACTGCGTTGGTATCAACTATCTCGGCGACTGGGGAACTCAGTTCGGTAAGCTGATAGTTGCTTACCGCAAGTGGGGAAGCCGCGAAGAGGTTGAGCAGGGCGGCGTTGATAAGCTGGTTGAGCTCTATGTCAAATTCCATAACGAAGCCGAGAATGATAAGGCTCTTGAAGATGAAGCAAGAGCGGAATTCACAAAGCTTGAGCACGGAGATGAGGAAAATCTTGATCTCTGGCGTTGGTTTGTTGACGTAAGCCTTGCTGAATATAAGCAGACCTATAAGCTTCTTGATATTGAATTTGACAGCTATAAGGGCGAGAGCTTTTATACCGACAAGATGCCCGCGCAGGTTCAGATCCTTCGCGAAAAAGGGCTTCTGAAGATAGACGACGGCGCATCCATTGTTGACCTTGAAGAATATAATATGCCTCCTTGCCTCATTCTGAAGCGCGACGGCTCAACTCTTTATCCTACCCGTGATATCGCGGCGGCTGTTTACAGAAAGAACGAGTATAAATTCGATAAGGCGATCTATGTAACCTCGGCAGGACAGAGCCTGCACTTTGCGCAGTGGTTCAAGGTGGTTGAGATGATGGGGTATGACTGGCATGATCAGCTTGTTCATGTTCCCTACGGAACAGTGTCCATCAACGGCGCAAAGCTGGCGACAAGAACAGGTAATGTCATTCTTCTGCGTGACCTTTTTGCACAGGCTATCGAGAAGGTTACGGATATTATCGACGAGAAAAATCCCAATCTTGAAAATAAAAAGCAGGTTGCGGAAGACGTCGGTGTCGGCGCGATAATCTTCTATTATCTCTCCAATAACCGCATCCGCGATATAAACTTCATTATGGAGGACGCGCTGAGCTTTGACGGCAACACAGGTCCTTATGTTCAGTATACCTATGCGAGAACCTGTTCCATTCTTTCAAAGAGCGAAGTAAAAGAAGGAGAAAATAAGATCACCGCTCAGGAGGAACGTGCGCTTCTGTCTGTTCTTTCAAAATTTGAAGAAAAGGTTATAGAGGCTATCGAAGCCTATGAGCCTTCGATAATCACAAGATATATTCTCGATGTGGCAGTAGCCTTCAATCAGTTCTATCATAACTGCCAGATCCTTGGTGCCGAGGACGAAGAGGTACGCAACACGAGAATCAGAATAACAAAGGCGGCACAGACCGTTCTCGGCAATGCCTTTGGTCTCATTTGTCTTAAGAAAACTGAAAAAATATAAGAGGTAATAAAGATGTCAGGACATAGTAAATGGAATAATATCAAGCACAAAAAGGAAAAGACCGACGCTCAAAAAGCGAAGATCTTTACAAAGATCGGTAAGGAAATGATCATTGCCATCAAGGCAGGCGGTCCCGATCCGGCTTCAAACTCCAAGCTTCGTGATCTTATTGCAAAGGCGAAGGCAAATAACGTTCCTAACGATAATATCGAGAGAACCATCAAAAAGGCGGCAGGTCAGACCGATGTTGACTATGAGGAGCTCCGCTATGAGGGTTACGGCCCCGCAGGTGTTGCCGTTATTGTAAATACCACCACCGATAACAGAAACAGAACCGCTTCCGAGGTTCGCCATTATTTCGATAAATTCGGCGGAAATCTCGGTCAGACAGGCTGTGTAAGCTATATGTTTGAGGAAAAGGGCGTTATCATCATTATGCGTGAGGATGTTGACGAGGACGCGCTTATGGAAGCCGCTCTTGAAGCAGGCGCATCCGACTTTGTGGCAGAGGATGAGGTTTTCGAGATCTATACTGAGACAGATGACCTCGGCGCAGTTCGTGAGGCTCTTGAAAATGCCGGCTATGCTATCGAAAGCGCAGAGGAAAGCATGATCCCCTCTAACTATGTTACCCTTGAAGATGAGGAAGATATCAGAAAGATGAATCTTCTCCTTGAGCACCTCGAGGATAATGACGATGTTCAGGAAGTTTTCCACAACTGCGAAAATTGCGATTGATCAAAGAGAAAAAACGAGACCGTTCGGTTTTTTTGAACGGTCTCGTTTTTTATATTAATATAATATTATTTTAAATACAAATTACGAAATTGTAAATAATATTTTATATTTGTAAATATATTGACAAAACAGTCAAATTGTGATAAAATTTGTGTAAATTGGGGTAGAATGGTTTATATAAGCCCTGATTCGATGGAAATACTAAAAATGTAATATATACGGAGGTAAAAAACATGGACGGAAATGTAAATTCCGCGAACCTGACAAAGAAGGATGTCAGAGCAACTACAGCAGAAAAGCTGAAGGAAATGCTCCGCGACATCGACAATGCTTCGGCGGCAGGGGCGAAGAACGGTTTTTGCGCTCGCTCCCGTATCGAAACATTATTCGATGCAGGCACTTTTGCCGAGATGGGTGCTTATGTTCGTCGCAAAAACAATGAAAATGAATTTGAGGGCGTTATCTGCGGTTACGGCGCGGTAAACGGCAAGCTGGTCTTTGCTTTCTCTCAGGACTCTTCCAGAATGAAGGGGGCTTTTGATGAGGCACACGCAAAGAAGATAGCGAGTGTTTATACAGCTGCGATCAAGAATGGTGCACCCGTTGTTGGAATTTTTGACAGCTGCGGCGCAATCGTTTATGACGGTGTTTCAGCTCTTGCAGGCTACGGTCTCCTTATGAAGTGCGTTTCCGATGCTTCGGGCGTGATCCCTCAGATCGCGGTTATTCCCGGCGTTTGCGCAGGCTCTGCGGCAACAGCGGCGGCTATGTTCGATGCTGTTATCACAGTTAAGGACAAAACAAGCATGTATGTGAACTCTCCCTTCCTGCTGGGCGATAAGACGGCGATGGCAGAATATGCTGCGGAGAACGGTCTGGCGGCTCTCGTAGCGGCAGACGAGCATGATGCTTATGCAAAGGCACGTAATCTTCTCGATCTTCTTCCTTCCAATAATGCAGAGGGTGTGATCGAGGTTGCTATGAATGATGATCTTAATCGCAAGGTCGATATCGGAAGCATAGTAACTTCAGGCGGCTATGATATGAAGGATGTTCTGGGACTCATCGGAGACGGATGTAAGTTTACCGAGCTCTATGAGGCTTATGCACCCGAGATGATCGTTGGCTTTACTTCCTTTGGCGGTATTGTAACGGGCGTTGTTGCAAATCAGCCTAAGGAAAATGACGGTACTCTTACCGCAAAGGCGGCAAGAAAGGCTGCTAAGTTTGTTTCCATGTGCGATTCTTTCGGTATTCCCGTGGTAACTCTCGTTGATGCCGCAGGACTTGATGTTTCCGAGGCTTCCGCTAATGCTCCTTATGCTTCCGAGCTCGCAAGACTTGCTATGGCTTATACATCCTCCGAGAATGCTAAGGTTACAGTCGTTCTCGGCAAGGCTTACGGCGCGGCATATACTCTCATGGGCTCAAAGTCCGTCGGCGCGGATGTCGCTTATGCTCTTGACAGCGCGGCTATCAGCGTTCTTCCCCCCGAAAGCGCAGTTGCTTTCGTTTGGAACGACAAGGTCGGAGGAAGCGATCCCAAGGCGGCAAGAGAAGAGCTTGAGGCTCAGTGGAAAGAGATGTGTGCTTCTCCCGTTGACGCGGCAGAGAAGGGTGAGATCGACGACATAATCGAAAGTGCGGAGCTTCGCCAGAGAATATGCGCGGCAGTTTCCATGCTTGCGGCAAAGTCGGAAATATACCCCGATAGACGTCATGTCGTGCTTCCTCTGTAATATAGGAGGGATGATATGAGAGGTATCTTACTTCAGGCAGGCGAGTTTTTGACCAGAGTTGTTGACGGTGTTGTTGAATCCGAACAGATCACAACAAGTATGGAGCTCTCTGACCGAATCGGTTACGCCCTGCAAAGAACACTTATAGGTCTTATCATTGTTTTCGGAGTTCTTGCAATTATTTGGCTTATTCTTTCACTCTTTAAGTTTATCTTCTATAAAGACCCGAATAAGAAGAGCGAAGAGAAAAAGGCAGAGCCCGCACCGGCCCCTGTGTCTGTACCTGATCCCGTTCCGGTAGCGGCGGCACAGGACGACGGAGCTGTAATTGCGGCGATAGTTGCGGCTATTTCAGCAATGAGAAATGAACAGGGAATTGTTGACGGTTTCCGAGTTGTATCTTTCAAGCGCGGCACAAATAAGCCGTGGAATCAAAAATAATAAAGGGGTATAATAAAATGAGAAAATATAATGTAACAGTAAATGGTGTAGTTTACGAAGTTGAAGTTGAAGAGGTTGGCGGAGCAGCATATGCCGCTCCCGCAGCTCCCGTTGCGGCGGCACCTGCACCCGTTGCAGCTCCCGCTGCAGCACCCGCACCTGCAGCAGCTCCCGCTGCTCCCAAGGCAGCTCCTGCGGCAGCCGGTGCAAATGCTATTAAGGCTCCTATGCAGGGCAACATCATGAAGGTAAATGTTCAGCCCGGCAGTGCAGTTAAGAAGGGCGATGTCCTCCTCGTTCTCGAGGCAATGAAGATGGAAAACGATATCAAGGCTCCCGAAGACGGAACAGTTGCTTCTGTCAATGTCAAGTCCGGCGATACCGTTGCTACAGATGACGTTCTTCTTACAATGAACTGATTATCACCGCAAAATCTTCAGAAAGGGTGATAATTAAATGAACGAAATAATCACAAGCATCGTAGACTTTATGGGGTCAACGGGCATTGCGAAGCTTATAGCTCAGCCGAATTTCTGGCAAACTCTTATAATGTTTGCTATCTCGTTCGTACTTTGCTATCTGGCTATCGTAAAGGGCTTTGAGCCCCTGCTTCTGCTCCCCATTGCCATCGGTATGCTTCTTACGAATCTTCCGGGGGCTGAGATGTTCCATGATGCAATATTTATCAATGAAACAGGCTATATAGATACCGATTTTCTTCTTAAGAAGGGCGGTCTTCTTGACTATTTGTATCTCGGCGTTAAGCTGGGTATCTATCCCTCGCTTATCTTTATGGGTATCGGCGCAATGACCGATTTTACTCCCCTTATCGCAAATCCCAAGAGCCTTATCATCGGCGCAGGCGCACAGCTCGGCGTTTTCGTGGCTTACGCGGGCGCGATAATCTCCGGTCAGTTTGACCAGCTCGCCGCCGCCGCTATCGGTATTATCGGCGGTGCTGACGGCCCTACCGCAATCCTCGTAACAAAAACTCTTGCTCCTCACCTTCTCGGTGCTATAGCTATCGCGGCATATAGCTATATGGCTCTTATTCCGCTGATCCAGCCTCCCTTTATGAGACTGCTTACCACCGAAAAGGAAAGAAAGATCAAGATGACAACTCTACGCTCTGTTTCAAAGACAGAGAAGATCATTTTCCCCATTGCGGTTACCGCTATTGTTTGTCTGCTTGTTCCGGATGCAACTCCTCTTGTAGGATGCCTTATGTTCGGTAACCTGCTTAATGTTTGCGGTGTCACCGAACGACTTTCCAAGACAGCTCAGAATGAGCTTATGAATATCGTTACGATATTCCTCGGTGTAACTGTCGGTGCAACGGCAAAGGCTGAAAACTTCCTCAGCTCACAGACGATTCTTATTATTTGTCTCGGTCTTGTTGCTTTTGCAGTCTCTACTATCGGCGGTCTGCTTACCGCAAAGGTTATGTGCTTCCTCACAAAGGGTCAGATCAATCCCCTTATCGGTTCGGCGGGCATTTCCGCAGTTCCTATGGCGGCGCGTGTTTCCAATCTTTAGGGACAGAAGGCAGACCCCAGCAACTTCCTTCTCATGCATGCTATGGGACCGAATGTTGCGGGCGTTATCGGTTCGGCTGTTGCCGCAGGCGTGTTCCTGACATGGTATACAGGAATGGGTCTTTAATCAAATCGGTTACATAATTTAATATAGGAGTTTAAAATGGGAAAAGTAAAAATTACAGAAACAGTACTCAGAGACTCCCATCAGTCGCTCATTGCAACAAGAATGACGACCGAAGAGATGCTCCCGATACTTGATCAGCTTGATAAAATCGGATATCATTCACTTGAAGCTTGGGGCGGTGCAACCTTTGACGCTTGCCTGCGCTTCCTGAATGAAGATCCCTGGCAGAGACTGCGCACCATCCGTGAGCATGTGAAGAACACAAAGCTCCAGATGCTTTTCCGCGGTCAGAATATTCTCGGTTACCGTCACTATTCCGATGACGTTGTTGAATACTTCGTTCAGAAGTCTATCGCAAACGGTATTGATATTCTCAGAATTTTTGACGCGCTTAACGACCCCAGAAACCTTAAGACCGCAATTGACGCAACAAAGAAAGAGGGCGGTCATGTTCAGGCGGCTGTCAGCTATACGACAGACCCCAAGGATGCTCCCGTTAAGTTCTATACTCTTGATTACTATGCAAAGTATGCAAAGCAGCTTGAGGAAATGGGCGCTGATTCTATCTGTATCAAGGATATGGCAGGTCTGCTTCTTCCTTATGACGCATACGATCTCGTAAAGGCTCTTAAGGAGACGGTTAAGATACCGATCCAGCTTCATACTCACTATACCGCAGGCGTTGCTTCAATGACCGCAGTTAAGGCTATCGAGGCAGGCGTTGATATTGTTGATACAGCGATCTCTCCCATGGCTCAGGGTACATCCCAGATGCCTACTGAGTCGCTGGTGGCTTCTCTTGCAGGCACAGAATATGATACAGGTCTTGACCTCAATGAGCTTAATGTGGTTACAAAGCACTTTACCGCTCTTCGCGAGAAGTATCTCGCAGACAATCTGATGGATCCCAAGGTTATGAAGGTAAATGTAAATGCCCTTATCAACCAGGTTCCCGGCGGTATGCTCTCAAACCTTGTTTCTCAGCTTAAGCAGGCAGGAAAGAGCGATATGCTTGATGCTGTTCTTGAAGAAATCCCGAGAGTAAGAGCGGATTCCGGTAATCCCCCCCTTGTAACACCTTCCTCTCAGATCGTTGGTACACAGGCTGTATTCAATGTTCTCTTTGGTGAGCGTTATAAGACTGTTACAAAGGAATTTAAGGCTCTTATCAAGGGCGAATACGGTAAAACTCCCATGGAGCTTGATCCCGCATTTGTTAAGAAGATCCTCGGTGATGAGGAGCGCATCACATCCCGCCCTGCAGATGCTCTTAAGCCCGAGCTTGATGACCTTCGCGCGAAATGCGCTCAGTATCTTGAGCAGGATGAGGACGTTCTCTCCTATGCACTCTTTGAGCAGGTTGCAGAGAAGTTCTTCGAATACAGAAAGGCTCAGAAATATAACATCGACGCTACAAACGCAGATAAAGATCTCGGCGTTCACAGCGTATAATAAAAATAAAGAAGTTGGTTCATTTGAACCGACTTCTTTATTTTTTATTGTTTGGAACCACAAAAATTTGTCAAATAATCGCTTTATTCTTGACAGGTAATGTAAATAACTGTATAATAATATACGGAGTTAAAACTTAAATAAAAGTGAGGATTTTACCATGAAACGTTATTATAAACTGCATGTTGCAGGTGTTGAACGTGATCTAACGCTGTGCCCGATTACAGAGGATCTCTATATTGCAGGTTTTCTTTTGACCGGCGACGCCTCTCTTTCAGAAGCCTGTGCAAGAGAACTGTTGAAAAAAGCACCCGAATATGATTACATACTGACCGCCGAGGCTAAAGGCATACCGCTGGCTCACGAAATGGCGCGTCAGAATGGCGATGCGAAATATATCATCGCCCGTAAGAAGGCAAAGGCATATATGAGCGGAGTTTTTGAGGTTGATGTAACCTCCATTACCACAAAGGGTGAGCAAAAGCTTTATCTTGACACAGCCGAGGCTGATATGATGAAAGGTAAAAGAATCCTCATCGTTGACGATGTTGTTTCAACAGGCGAATCGCTCCTTGCTCTTGAGCATCTGGTTAATCAGGCAGGCTGTAATATCATAGGAAAGATGTTTGTTCTTGCCGAGGGCTCCGCCGCAGACCGAGAGGATATCATCTATCTTGAAAGATTACCTCTTTTCGATAGGGAAGGTAACATTCTCGGATAAATTAAAATTATAATCTCGGTTGATTCAGGAGCAATATGAGAAAATATTATTTAAGGAGTAGAGTGAAATGAAAACATTGGAAATATTTTTTGCTTTACTTCGAGCGGAGCTCTGCGGAGAACCGCTCTCGGATGATGTAAAAAACAGCATAACCGAGGAGAAGCTTTCGGTTATGTTTAAAACAGCCAAAGCGCATGATATCGCCAATATCCTTGCCTCGGCACTTGAAAAAAACGGTATACTTACAGATAATGATATTTCTGATAAATTCAGACAGGAACAGCTTCTTTCGATTTATCGTTATCAGCGGATAAAGCATGAGATTGAGAATATTTCGAGGACTTTCGAAGAGGAAAAGATACCTTATATCCCTCTTAAAGGTTCTGTAATAAGAGCTTTTTATCCCGAGCCATGGATGAGGACCAGCTGTGATATCGATATTCTTGTCCGCGAGGAGGATATTGAAAAAGCGGCAGCGCTCTTATCGGATAGGCTGAAATATGAAACAGACGGAAAACGAGAATTTCACGATGTTTCTCTTCATTCTCCTTCCGGTGTCCATTTGGAGCTTCATTTCAATATTCTTGAAAATCTCGAAAATATTGATAAATTGCTGCTTCATGCTTGGGATCATGCTTCTGCTGTCTCGGATGGAGTTATGAAACATAGCTTTTCAAACGAATTTCTTTTGTTTCATGTACTTGCGCATATGTCTTATCATTTTATTTTCGGCGGCTGCGGAATAAGACCCTTTATCGACCTTTATCTTCTCGAAAAGAATATGGAATATGATAAAGAAAAGCTTCTACGGATCTGCCGCGAATGCGGTATCGAAAAGTTCTACGAATCGGTAAAGAAGCTTTCCGAGGTTTGGTTTGACGGGCTCGCACATGATGAACTCACAGAAGAGATCCAGCATTTTATTCTGGTCGGCGGAGCTTACGGAGATCATAAAAAGGGGATAGCGGCAAGACAAGCCAAGATCGGCGGCAAGAAGGCATATGCAATCAAAAGGATCTTCCAGCCCTATAATGTACTGAAGGAAAAATATCCGATAATTAAAAAATATCCGATCTTTACTCCGATTTTTGAGGTGAAAAGATGGTTTGATCTTCTGCTCAGAGGAAAAATGAAAAGCTCTATAAGAGAGCTTAAAGCCAATAGTGTTGTTACCGAAGAGCAGTCAAGGAGTGCTGTGGAATTTCTTTTAAAGCTTGGATTATGATACTGATTTTAGCCGCCTGCGCATTTTGCGCGGGCGGTTTTTCTTGATAAAAATATAAAAAGTGGGAAAAAGCCTTGACAAAAGGTGAATTATCGTGTATAATAGCCATAATGATTTGAGAAAGGAGAAAAACACCGAAAAAATGGACGGAGACGGTTGTATATCCGGAGATAGTAAGCCTCCTTCTACTAATTGCATAGTTCTGCGGCGGCATAGTCGTTGTCTTTTTGAATGGGAAAGACGGCTGTGTCTTTTTGTGTTGTCATAATGTGACAGCTTGAAGCAAAACAAAGCAAACGAACATATGTATATTGATTTGGAGGAAATATTTTGGGAAACACAATACTAATGCTGCTGCTTCAGGTTGTACTTATCGCGCTTAATGCGATATTTGCCTGTGCGGAAATAGCAGTTATAAGCACAAATGAAACTAAACTTGACAAATTGGCAGAGCAGGGCGATAAGCGTGCCTCTTGCCTGAAGAAGCTCACGGCTCAGCCCGCGCGTTTTCTTGCGACTATCCAGGTGGCTATCACTCTTTCGGGATTTCTCGGAAGTGCTTTTGCCGCAGATAACTTCGCCGAACCTCTTGTTAATTGGATCGACAAAATTTTTGAGCTGAATCTTACAGGCGCAGCTCTGGCAAGCCTTAACAGCATTGCCGTTATCATTATCACTATTATCCTTTCCTTCTTTACGCTTATCTTTGGCGAGCTCGTTCCAAAGCGTGTAGCTCAGAGAAAGGCAGAATCACTGGCTCTCGGTATGGCAAAAATGATATCTGCCATTTCAAAGATCTTTGCGCCTCTTGTTTTTGTACTTACCGCTTCCACAAACGGAGTTCTTCGTCTCATGGGTATCGACCCAAATGAGAATGAGGAGAGCGTGAGCGAAGAGGATATCATCATGATGGTTGACGCGGGAAGCGAAAAGGGGACTATCGACAGCGAGGAACAGCAGTTTATTCAGAATATATTTGAATTTGACGACCTTACAGCGGATGAGATCGCAACCCACCGAACCGATGTATCTCTCCTTTGGATGGATGAGAGCATGGAGGAATGGGCAAAGACCATTCATGACAGCAGAC
>JAFTXK010000157.1 GCA_017461635.1 Clostridia bacterium
ACTGAACTGTTCGCAATTTTTCCTACGTTAAATTACGGTTGACTTAACAGTAGGAAACCAAGTGGGCGATCCCTTGTTGTCATCCTGAGCCTCGGCGAAGGATTTCATAAACTATTAGTTACTTTGATAAATTATTGTTTTATACTTCAATTCTGAGATTTATAGAGATCATCAATTGTATATTTAATAGCAAAAACAGGCTGTCAAAAAATGACAGCCTGTTTTTTGGACATTTTTGGGAACTTATGATTCATAGGACGCGTCTATGGTAAGAGAGACCAGTGCGCTTTCGTCGAAATAGTCGAGAGGGTTGGCAGCCTCACCTGCAACAGTCATTTCAAAATGCAGATGGGGCTCTTCGGCGATCTCAATCATTGCCGTATTGCCCACCGAAGCGATAAGCTGTCCGGCACTGACGTTCACACCGGCTTCAATGCCTGCAGCTATCTCCTCCGCAAGGTTTTTGTAGACGGTGTAACATTCTCCGCTATGGCTGATGGCAATGCAGTTGCCCATGAGGGGATCTTCCCAAACCTGGGAAACAGTGCCATCCGCTGCAGCGTAGACGGGCGCACCCTCCTCGGTAACAATGTCAATGCCGTTATGGACTCTGTAATCATTCATGGTTGCCGAATAGACCTGAAGCGATGTGTCATGCTTCTTTGAGAGGATACCGACGGTGGGGAGATTGAATTTGGGCGGTAAAGAAACAACAGGCTCTGCGGGCTCATCTGCGGATGCATCGGTGTCTGAGGTCTGGGGCTCTTTGCTTGTGTCGGGAGTGTTTGCGGCATCCTTTTCTCTGTCAGTGGTGATGGGAGCGGTGGTGTCATCGCTTTCGAGCTCTGTTTCAAGCACGGTATCGCTGGTATCGGGGACTTCGGGATTCTTTTCGCGTCTGTTTGCTGCCGTTGTTATGGCGATCACCACGGCAATGGCGAATAGAAGCGTTACCGTTACAATATAGAGAACTCGGTTGATTTTGCGGTTGTTTTGCATTGGTTGTTGATTCATAATCATGTCTCCTTTTTCTTTTAGTTTCTATTATTTTTGACTGACAAAATGGGTTTTATGCGGTGAAATAGTATTCTTCCGCATTTTATGCAAATAATCACTTTTGGGCGGAAAATGTATTTCTAAAATGCAAAATATTTGTTAATAAAAAATCTTTTGTGTTTCAACTTTGTAACAAACCTTGATTTTTAAAGCTTTTTAGTATAGAATAATATAGAAAAACTGCCACCTTTTTGCACAAAAAAATCAAGTTAACTATTGACTTTTCTTTTAATATTTGCTATAATAACTTATAATTATGCGATGGGTAGGGCAAGTTCTGCCATTTTCCGTTGTAATATCCACCATGGGAGTGTATTTGCAATACACTTCCGAGAGAATTTTTTGGAGGTTTCAGATGAAGTTTCGAATGAAAAAAAATAAGTCATCCACCAAAGCCCTTTCTGCACTTCTGGCTGTTCTGATGTGCCTTTCGTGCTTTGCTTACTTTACCTTCGCGGCAAGTAATCCCGTGCTGTCCGTTATCGGATCAGAGGCTGCTCCCGGAGACCTTGTAACTGTCACGATAAATATGTCAGGAAACCCCGGTATTGCAGGCATGAGTGTTGATGTAAGCTTTGATAACAGCGTGCTTACCCCTGTTAGTGCTTCTGCGGGCTCTGCTCTTGTAGGCAAAGGTGTAACTTCAAACTTTGATGATCCCTCTGCAGATACTTCTGATCTGGATACAATATTTTTCCAGCTTGTAAGCATGAAAAATGTCACAACCAATGGCGCTTTCTTTACAATTACTTTCAAGGTTAAAGACGGTTCCGATGCCGCGCTTTCGGCAATAAGAATCAATTGTAACGATGCCGCAAATCAGGATCTTGACGATGTTTATGTTAATACTACAAACGGTGCTGTAACCATCCTTGAGGCTGAGGAAGACGACAAGAAAAATGAAGATAACAAGGATGATGAAGATCTCGGTCAGAAGGCTGAAATAAAGCTCAGAAACAAGGCGAGCAAGATAAAATATATGGTCGGTCGCGGCGATAAATTTGAGCCGGATGAATATGCAACCAGATATGAGGTAGTTGAATGTCTCTATAACCTTTTCGATATTGATCTGATGGTTGATGACGATATTTCCTTTAAGGATGTTGATGCAAAGCATAATGCAATGGTTAAGCTTTTTGCTGCAGCAGGAGTTATCAATGGTTATACCGATAATACTTTCAGAGGTAATAATACAATCAAGCGTTCCGAATTCTGCGTACTTGTAACAGCCCTTCTCGATCTTGATCTCGGCAGAGCACGCGATCAGGGCTTTACAGATGTTAAGGATAAAGATTGGTTTGCACCTTATGTTAATATCTGTGCAAGAGAAGGTCTTGTTCAGGGTAAGGGTAATAACAGATTTGCTCCAAATGCTAACATCACAAGAGCTGAGGTTGCAACTCTGATCAACCGTATCACCGGTGCTGACGTAGATTCCGCAACATCCTGCATTTATCCCGATGTTGACCCCGATAAATGGTATTTCGGTCAGGTTGCGGCAGCAGCTAAATGATTTATATAATAAAATAAGAAGAATTCCACAGCAGTTTCTGTTTTAAAGTTATCGGAAACTCGATGAGATGGCTCATCTTTATATATAAAATAAATGTTTGTAAGGAGAAAAAAATGAAAAAGAGAATTCTTAGTGCCTTTCTCGCTGTATTGATGATTCTCGGTTCTGTAGGAACATTCGTAATCGGTACTTCCGCAGCAGACGAGTTTAAAATTGCAGTTGAGGCAGGCGAAATTCAGGCAGACGGCACAGTACATGTCAATGTTATGATGTACAACAATCCCGGTCTCAGCTCTATCGATAAGTTCGAAATTGCGTTCGATAATAGCGTGCTCAAGCTTGTCAGCTATGATATGGACGATAGCGACGCTATTGAGACTTGTATGAAAAAGGGTATAACTTCGGATATTGAAGCTACTAATGTTTATGATGATCTTGATGCAGTTTACATATTCTATGCTCAGGCAGGTTTGGATAAGAGCAATGGTAAACTTATAGGTCTTACTTTCCAGACACTTCCCGGACTTGAATCTACAGAAATAACGATCAATTACGAAGATGATTCGCTTTGGGGTCAGGATTACGAATGGGTTGACGGTCAGAAAGTACCGCTTGATTATGTTTACTACAGCCCTGTTGTAACCGGTGCGACAATTGCTCTCCCTGAGATCACAGGCGTAACACTTGAAGGTGCAACTTACACATATGACGGTCAGCCCAAGAGCCTTGCTGTTAAGGGTGCTGACAGCACAATGACAGTTTCTTATGATGTTGAAAATGTTGTTGACGCAAAGACATATAATGTAACTGCAACTGTTCAGAAGCCCGGATACTGCACTCTTACTCTCAAGGCAGATCTCGTTATAAATCCTCGTGAGGTAACACTGAGCGGTGTTAAGGCAACAGATAAGGTATACGATGGCAATACAACAGTTGTTATCAATGATGATGATCTTGAGATTAACGGTCTTCTTTCAGGAGATGACCTTGATGTAGATGCTCCCGCAGAGGGTACTATTGCAAGTGCTAATGTTGGCAATAATCTTGCAGTTACATACGGTGATCTTACTGTTACAGGCGAAGATGCTTCCAACTATAAGGTTGTTAAGCCCAATCTCACAGTTAATGTAACTCCTCTTGTTGTTACAGTAACTCCCGATGACGGTCAGGTTAAGACTGTTAATACTGAAGATCCTGTTCTTACATACACATATGATAAGAAGGATGAGCTTAGTAATCTCGGTGTAACACTTACCGGTGCTCTCGGCAGAGAAACAGGTTCTGAAGCAGGTAAGTATGCTATCAACCTTGGCAATCTGAAGGCTTCCGATGATAATGTTCAGGTCGTTCTTTCAGATACAGTAGTTTACTTCGAAATTATCACAAAGCCTCAGCAGGAATTCACATATGAAGTTCCTTCCGGAAGCTTCACTTATGGTGATGGCAATGATACATTCGATCTTGATGTAAATAAGGTTGTAGGCTCTGATAATGCTGTTATATATTCTTCCAGCAATGAAGATGTTGTAACAGTCAGCGAAGACGGTATTGTAACTGTTGTTGGCGCAGGTACTGCTATTGTTACAATCAGCGTTGCAGAAGATGATACATACGGTCCTTATAATAAGACTGTTGAATTCGTAATCGATCCTAAGCTGATCACAATCACTCCTCAGGCAGGTCAGTCCTTCGTATACGGTTCTAATATCGTTGTTGTATGGGATATCAGCGATGATTCAGTTGCATCCAATGGCGGTAAGCTCGCTCTTGAATCTACAAATGTAGGTACACAGAAGGTTGTTATTGGTACACTCGCTCCTTTGAGCTCTAACTATTCGTTTATTCTTGTCAATGAAACAGTTGAGATCACTCCCGCTACCGCTACGGTAACAGGTATTGAGCTCTGGCCCGCTGAAAATGGCGAAATTCCCGAGATCAAGGATCTTAATCCCGTTGTATCCTCCGGTGTTATTTCCGGCGATACTGTAACCGTTATTACAGGCGAAAATGTTGAAGTAAAGACTGACGATGGTGAAAACTATTATGTAAGCGGTCTTACCTCCGGCAACGATAACTATGTTCTTGATACAACTGTTGTTCCTACCTTTGTTGCGAAGGAAGAGCTTCCTGCTGAGATCGCAACTGAGGTTGGTACTCCCGATCTTGGTCAGGCAGCTAACGGTGCTGTTATTAACGGAAGCGTTATCAGCCTGCCTTACGGCTACACTGCTGTGCTTACAGGCTCCAGCGATACAGCGATTGTAGATCCCGAAACAGGTGTTGTTACAGCTCCCGCGGCTGATACAGATGTTACTCTGACATATACTATCTATGATCCCGATGGATCTGCAACAACCGAAACATTTACTGCTACAGTTAAGGTTGTAAAGAAGTCTTCCAATGCATATCTCCAGATGCTCCTTCTTTACTATCATAAGAAGCTTCAGTCTGCTAAGGCTACGGTTGAAACTGTAAAGGCAAGCGTTGCCACAGGCTCTGAGGTTGCTGCAGGCACAAAGGTTGCTCTCTCCACTGCTACAGCAGGTGCAACTATCTACTACACAACCGATGGTTCTGTTCCTACAGTTCTTTCCAATGTTTATACAGGTCCTATCGCTGTAAATTCCGATATGACTATCAGCGCTATTGCTGCAAAGAGCGGCATGAAGACAAGTGCTTCCGTAAGCTATAGCTATACAGTTGCCGATACTTCTATCGCTCTCAAGGCTGATGCTGATTCCATCAAGTATATGGAAGGTCGCGGCGATAAGTTTGAGGCTGATGCAGATGCTACAAGATATGAAGTTATCGCAGCGCTTGCTAACGTATTCGATATCAAAACAACAAATGCTCCTAAGGCTCTCACAGATGTTGCTGATGAGTATAAGGAACTTGTTGATCGCTTCACCGCTGCCGGCATTATTGACGGTTTCTCCGACAATACATTCCGCGGTGATGAATCCATCACTCGTGAGCAGATCGCAAAGATTATCTGCGTAATGATGAATCTTGATGAGACTAAGTCTACTGACGCAGGCTTCAACGATGTTGAGGGTTGGTCTGTTGGCTATGTAAACGCTTGCGCTAATGCTGGTTATGTTCAGGGTAAGGGCAACGATAGATTTGCTCCCAAGGAGAATATAACTCGCGGCCAGCTCGCAACTCTTATCAATAACATCACAGGTGCTAAGGCAGGCACAAGCTGCTCTTACAGCGATGTTGCAGAGGATGCTTGGTACTTCGGTGCAGTTGCTGCTGCAGCAAAGTAATATAGCATAATATTTGTAAAATTAAATATTTTAGGGCTGTCGCCATTTGGCGACAGCCCTTTTAATGCAAGGCATGGGATACTATATGGTGAGCTAAACAATAATTTATCTGAAAAAAGTAACTAATATCCTATGAGATCCTTCGCCGAGGCTCAGGATGACAATAAGGGATCACCCACTTGGTTTCCTACTGTTAAGTCAACCGTGATTTAACGTAGGAAAATTGCGAACAGTACAGTACTGTCATCCTGAGCTTCGGCGAAGGATCTCATAAGGTATCAACTAACTATTCGCTAAATTATTGTTTAGCATTTAAATTATAATAATTTTGCTTGACTTTGAGATGATTGAGTGATAAAATAATAAAAAATTGATTATTGGAGCGGAAATGAAAACAATTTATCTTATCGGTGGAACGATGGGCGTCGGAAAGACGACGGCAGGGCAGATTTTAAAGAGAAAACTTAATAATAGCGTTTTTCTTGACGGTGATTGGTGCTGGGATGCCGATCCTTTTATTGTTACAGATGAAACAAAGGCTATGGTTCTCGATAACATCAAAAGTCTGCTGAATAATTTTCTTCATTGCTCTGCCTATAAAAATATAATTTTCTGCTGGGTGATGCATGAACAGGAGATAATTGATGATGTCCTCGCAGGGCTTGATATTTCTGATTGCGAGATTAAGAAAATTTCGCTTATCTGCAATGAAAATTCTCTTAAAAAACGTCTTGAAGGCGATATCGAAAAGGGAATACGAGATATCGATATCATAGAGCGCAGTCTTGCGCGCTTGCCAATGTATGATAAGCTTGATACGACAAAGATAGATACTTCTTTGTTGACAGCTATAGAAGTTGCAGAAAAAATCGCTGAGCTCTGATTTAACGTATTTAAAGGTGAAAATCACTTTCAAGCTCTTGACAAAAAACAGAAAATGTGTTAAAATACTATAAATGCTGTGAAAAAGTTTGCCTTTTTCATTGAGACACAGTTCAGAGACGGTTGCCATGGGCTGAAAGCGACCGCTGTGGCTGAAAAAGAGCGTTTCGCTTTGGAGCAGAGCGGGGGAAGATGAGCCTTTTGCTTTTTTGTAGTCCGCTTCGGGCTGTTCCGTTAAAGACAGAATGAGTTGTCCGTGCCTGCACGGAAATTCAGGTGGTAACACGAAGCTTTGCTCCGTCCTGAAATATGGATGGAGCTTATTTTTTGAAAATAATTCGAAAGGATATATAAAATCATGATGGAAGAAAAGATTCGCGAAATACGCGAGGAGATCGAAGCGAAAATTGACAGCTTTGATTCTTCGAAGGCACTTTACGAATTCAGAAAGACCTTCCTTGATAACAAGGAGGGTAAGATCGCCCAGCTTATGAAGGGCATGAAGGATGTTCCGAAGGAGGACCGTCCTGCCTTTGGCAAGGTCGTTAACGAGATCAAGGAGTGGGCGATCGCTCGCTTTGATGAGACCGATGCAAAGATGAAGAAGCTTGAGCTTGAAAAGCGCAATGCCGCAGAGGCAGTTGATGTTACAATGCCCGCTGTGACCACAAAGGTTGGCACTCTTCATCCCGACACGCTTATCGTAAATGAGCTTATCGAGATCTTTGCCGGCATGGGCTTTGAGGTCTTTGAGGGCAACGAGATCGAAAATGATTATTATAACTTCACCGCACTGAACACTCCCGAGGATCATCCCGCAAGAGATATGCAGGATACCTTCTATGTTTCAAAGGATTTCCTGCTTCGTACACAGACCTCCGCAGGTCAGATCCATGTTATGGAGAACAAGAAGCCTCCGATAAAGATACTCTCTCCCGGAAAGGTTTTTCGCTCGGATGATGACGCTACTCATTCTCCCATGTTCTCCCAGATGGAAGGACTTGTGGTCGACAAGGGTATCACGCTCTGCGACCTTAAGGGTATGCTTGATACCTTTTCCGCACAGATTTTCGGCGAGGGCGTTGTGACCCGTCTCCGTCCTTCTTACTTCCCCTTCACCGAGCCTTCGGTTGAGGTTGACGTGAGCTGTTTCCAGTGCGGCGGCAAGGGCTGTAAGCTCTGCAAGGGCACGGGCTGGATCGAGGTTCTCGGCGCAGGCGTTGTTAACCGTCATGTACTTGAAAATTGCGGAATCGATCCCGATGAATATTCCGGATTTGCCTTTGGCATGGGTGTTGAGCGAATCGCTATGCTGAAATACGGAATCAATAACATCAAAACGCTGTTCGAATCGGATACAAGATTCGCTGAGCAGTTCAAAAACTGAGGAGGTAGAAGGAATGTTAGCACCGCTTAGTTGGCTTAAAGAATATGTTGATATAGACGTTTCCGCGAAGGAGCTGGAAAGACTGCTTTTCTCGGTGGGCTTTGAGGTTGAGGAGCTTATTGAGCTTGGCAAGGATATTTCGGGTGTTGTGGTCGGTGAGGTCAAGACCTGTGAGCTGATTCCCGATACGCACATTCATATTTGCACCGTTGATTGCGGCGATAAGGGAACCTTCCAGATATGCTGCGGCGCGGATAATGTTAAAGCAGGCGGCAGATATCCCGTTGCGCTGGTTGGCGCAACCGTTTATGCCACAGCAAAGGATCATGTTACAATTGAGGGCGTTATGACGATAAAGAAGGGCAAGCTCCGCGGAGTTGATTCCGAGGGTATGCTTTGCTCGGGTGTTGAGATCGGCGTAAATGAGGATATGTACGAGGGCGGCGGATATTGCGGTCTGTTAGTACTGCCTGAGGACGCACCTCTTGGCGCTGATATAAAGCCCATCGTAGGACTTGACGATTATATTTTTGATATCGGTATCACAGCGAACCGCCCCGATTGCCAGAGCATTATCGGTATCGCGCGCGAGGTTGCGGCTGTGCTGAAAAAGGAATTCAAGATGCCTGCTCTTGACTATGTCGAGAACGGCAAGCCCCTTGATTTCAATATAACGGTTGAAGCTCCCGACCTTTGTCCCCGTTATATCGGTCATTATGTTTCGGATATTACTATCGGCAAGTCTCCTGCATGGATGCGCCGCAGACTTCACATGGTCGGTATCAATTCCATTTCCAATATCGTTGATATTACAAACTATGTTCTGAAGGAATTCGGTCAGCCGATGCATGCTTTTGACCTGAATGATCTTCAGAATTCCGAGATAGTAGTTCGCCGCGCACATAACGGCGAAAAGATAATAACTCTTGATGAAAAAGAGTTTGAGCTGAATGAAAACAACCTTGTTATCTGCGATGGCAAGCGTCCCGTTGCCCTTGCCGGCATCATGGGCGGTCTCAATTCCGAGATCAAGGATACAACGAAGGATGTTTTCTTTGAAGCGGCGAAATTTGCCCGTGACAATGTTCGTAAGACCTCGCGTTCTCTCGGTCAGAGCTCGGATTCCAGCTCCAGATATGAAAAGGGCGTTGATGAATATTCAACACAGTGCGGCATGAAGCGCGCTCTGCATCTTGTTTGCGAGCTTGGCTGCGGTAAGGTATCACCCTTGCATATCGAGCGCAGTGTCAGCGGTGAGATCACTTCAATTCCTCTCACTGTCAGCGTTGAGAAGATGAATGGAGTGCTCGGAATCAAGGTTCCAAATGATGAGATCATCCGTCATCTTGCGGCTCTCGGCTTTGAGCCGACTATCGATGGAGACAATCTAAGTGTTATGGTTCCTCCTTATCGCGATGATATCGAGGGTCACGTTCAGGACATTGCCGAGGAGGTTATCCGTTCCTATGGCTATGACCATATCGTTCCTACCTTCCTCAAGAGTGCAAGCGTTACCTGCGGCGGTCTCAATGGGGCGCAGAAAACTGTTAACCGCTTAAAGAAAACTCTTTGCACTCAGGGCTACAGCGAGTCGATGTTCTATTCCTTCTTCTCGCCAAAGGATCTTGATATGCTCCATTTCGCGGAGGATGCAAAGGAAAGACATGCGATCCGTATTCTCAATCCCATAAGCGAGGATCTTTCGCTTATGAGAACCACCCTCGTGCCTTCTATGGTCAATGCGGCTGTCAGAAATCTCCGCCGCGGAAATATGTCAGGCAGATTCTTTGAGGTTGCAAGTATTTTCGAAGCGGATGAGCTTCCTCTAAAGACTTATCCAAGAGAGCATAAGATGCTTTCTATCGGAGCATTTGGCGATGGCGAGACCTTCTTTACCTTCAAGGGCGCGACAGAAGCTATCGCAAAGGAATTCGGACTTACATTTACCTATGAAAAGGGTTCACTTCAGTATCTGCACCCCGGAATGACGGCTAATATCCTTCTTGACGGAGAGGTCATTGGCTTTATGGGTAAGCTTGCTTATGATGTTTGCGAGGAGCTGGCTGTTGAAAAGCCGGTGTTCGTTGCCGAGCTTGACTATGAGAAGCTTGCGAGCAAGTTCAATACAAATATTGTTTATAAACCTTTGCCAAAATTCGCATGCGAAAACCGTGACCTTGCTCTGGTTATGGACGAAGCGATCACCTGCGGCGCAGTTGAGGAAGCGATAAAGTCTTCCTGCAAGTATATCACAAGTGTCACACTCTTTGACGTTTACCGCAGTGCTCAGATCGGCGAGGGCAAGAAGAGTATGGCGTTCAGCCTTGTATTTACCCCCGATGATCATGAATTTACCGGCGAAGAGATCGACGGTTATGTAAACAGAATTCTCAAAAAGCTGGCTTATACCATGCAGATTGAGATAAGATAAAGCTATATAATAAGGATGGACTGTCCTCGGACAGTCCATCCTGTTTTTTTGATAAAGGTGTAAACAATAATTTATCTTAGGCTTCCCCCTGGGGGGAAGCTGTCACGGAGTGACTGATGAGGGGTAGGCACGAAGTGCCGTTATCCCCCAAAGTACGCCCTTTCAGGGCTACATCTCATCCGTCGACTTCGTCGCCACCTTCCCCTCGAGGGGAAGGCTGATGTTCGTCCTCACGCACCGACAAATTATTGGTAACCTCTAAAAACTCAAAATAAATAACTAAACAATAATTTATCGGGGAAAGTAACTAATAGTTTATGAGATCCTTCGCCAAGGCTCAGGATGACAGTACTGTACTGTTCGCAATGTTTCCTCCGTTAAATCCCGGTCAACTTAACAGTAGGAAACCAAGTTGGAGATCCCTTATTGTCATCCTGAGCCTCGGCGAAGGATCTCATAGGTATTAACTAACTATTCGCTAAATTATTGTTTAACATTGAAATTTTGAGTTTTTAGAGGTTGCCTATTGTTTATCTGAAAATTGCTTTATTCTGGAGCGTCCTCGGTTTGATCTTTTTCGGAGATCGGTTTTTTCTCATCATAATCCTGCCAGAATTCCAGAAGGGCTTTTTCGTAGCTTTCCTTATCGGTGTAATAGCTCATGCCGTGCTCAGCTCCCGGTACTACAAGAAGTCGTTTCGGAGCGGCACAGGCTTTATAATTCTCATATGTCATTTCAATTGGAACGAATTTATCATCGCTTCCGTGAACGAAAATGACAGGAATATTTGAATTTGACAGTGCGTAGGTCGCCGAATAGTCCTTTGCCCCCATATTTATCTTTTTTCTGCACATGTCGTTTGCAATTTTTCCTATGATTCCGTAAGACAGATGAAGATTCTTTTCGGCGACATGCTTCCAGATTGCGTGGGGAGATGTAAAGCCGCAGTCTGCCATTATCCCGTGAACGTTTTCGGGCATTTCCAGCCCCGAAGCCATCAGCACTGTGGAAGCACCCATGGAAACACCTGCAAGATAAACGGGAAGGGAAGACTCTGTTCGTTCATTTACCCATTTTACCCATTCAAGGCAATCGTGGCGTTCCAGCATACCAAATCCCATATATTCGCCGCCGCTGTTGTTCTGCCCGCGTTGTTCGGCATAGAGAACACTGCATCCGTTTGAATGCCAGAAATCAGCGATCATTCCAAAGTCCTTTGACCATGAAGAACGCCAGCCGTGCATTGCAACAATAATTCGCTTTGCATTTGGGCATTCATACCAATGACCTACAAGCACTACTTCGTCCTGAGTTGTTATTTCAACTTGCTCTATACCTTCCGTGCTCTCAAATTTTTCAGCCGATTCCTCTATTGTTTTGGAAAATTCGATCAGCTTTTTTGATCCGGTCAGACGAGCCTTGTTTTTATCCGAGCTCTTTGGAAGTTCACGGTCGAGGGCTACCTTCATCAGATACTTGCCGGCTGTAAATGCTGCGCCCGCAATGGTTGCCATAGTTGTCGCCGCAACTCCGGAGCTTATGAGAATACTTTTTGTGGATCTTTTCATATATTCAGCCTATCCTTTCATTTTATATATGATAATACCACAAGTTAAACTGAAATTCAACAAAGATAAAATTTAATATTTGGAAATTTTTTGCTTTTTATTATTTCTTTCTGCAATAAAAAATGGCAGATAGAAGGCTGCGAGCAATATTAGTACAAGACCGAGAAGGATGGCAAGATAAACATACCAATGCCACATTTCGGTAAGCTTTATGCCGATTGGAGTTCTGTATGTAAAGAAGAAATTTGGTGTATATTCCACCGTTTTAAGCTTACCGTTTTTATATACGGGCGAAGCGAACATGGAATTGAGATAGAGGGATGCGACAGCCAGACCCAGCAATATTCCGAGGGTACTGAAAAAGTGTTTCGGCTTTATCTTGACCTCGCCTGACATTACAATATAAACTCCGAGGATCACCAGCATGCAGTGATAGAGGAAAAACTGATATGCGGTAGGGTGAATGAATGCCTGATCGACGGGAACGCTTTCCTTAAAGGTGGTCGTCAGCACTATGGCGAAAACCGCGCCTGCGATGCAGGTAGGATACATGAAGGCAAGGATAGTTTCACGAAGCTTCAGATCCTTCATAAAGCGCACAAGAAAGATGAAAACTATCTGCAATGTGCAGAAATGAAAGGGAAGATCTGCCATGCTCATATAGAGATACATGGTTTTGCCGTTGCTGGCGGGAACCAGCATCATTGCTCCAAAGATCTTTATCAGCTCTGATACAATGCAGACGGCACAGCAGACTGTCAGCACCTTTTGAAGGGGCGGCTTATACTTTTTTAGCAGTATAAGAGACACGGTTATTACGATCAGACAAATAAACATCCATATGAAATGATTTGCAGAAAACATAATGTCTTTTCCTTTGCTGGATTTTTTGAATTTTTGTAGAATTTAAAATAATTATATCATAGCAGAAGCTTTTTGTCAATAAAGTGAATTTACGGTGAATTGGTTCGTTGAAGTCCGCATGCTATTGACAAAAGCATCCTGATTGATTATAATATTATAATGTAAAATTTGAATTCGGAAGGTCTTAAAAATGGCAAAAGCGGGTAAAATTATTGGAGGGAGCTTCAAGGCTCTGTTCTGGCTTGTGATAATAGCGATAAATGCGATCGTTCTCTGGAGAGTGCTTTTCTCGGGAGATCCTTCGTCGATAAAGCCCATTCTTGTAAATGAACAGACTGTTGCGGCTTACAGGAAGCAAGGGAATGAGCTTCGCCTTGAGATACAGCAGCAGAGGACTATCACCGAAAGCGGCAAATTCTCTGTGACAGACTGCGTTTTTATCCCCGAGGCAAATCAGATACAGGTGACGGTGCGTTATAACAACAGCACCCTTCGGAAGCTTGCCGAGGATTATGAGCTCTCTGAGATCCCAAGCAGAGAACAGGAGCTTTTTGATATCACTATCGTGAAAACTACCGATCTTACTCCGGACGATCCCGATGATAATACCGACAAAGCAAAGCTGAAGGAGGAGCGTTATTATCCTTCGGGCGAGGCTAAGACGGCTTATAAGACCCTTTACAGCTACCGCAAATTTATATTTGACAATATTACATATGAGGACGCCGTTGGCATGTTTGTTGACGTTTATTATGCCGAGGATATAGACTATAATGATACACCCTATGATGCACTTTGCATATATGATGCACTTATGGATATTGAGGAGAGATCGCTTACAGGTGCAGACAAAAAGGCACTGAAAAAGGCTTCTGAGCAGTAATTGGAGATATTTTAATGGGAAAATTTGACGGGATATATTTGGTGAGCGATCTTGACGGTACGCTTCTTTCGAGTAATGCTTACGGTGTAAGCGAAGAAAATATTGCCGCTATAAAGTATTTTATGGCAGAGGGCGGACGCTTCGGCTTTGCTACGGGGCGCACCGTAAATGAGCTTTATGAATTGCATGAGCTGATCGGAACAAATGCTCCAAGTATTACCTGCAACGGTTCAAAGATCTATAATTTTACTGCAGGTGAGAACCGAATAATCGATGAAGCGAAAGAGGATATTCTGCCATTTCTTGATTATGTTGTAAATGAATATCCCAATGTTATGATAGAGATGGTTTCGGACAGTGATATTTATTATTACCGTCCCAATTCGTCTCTGGAGAAGCATAAGAGTATTACAAATTCTCACTTTCGTGAGATCTCTCATTACAGTCTTATCCCTCATCCGTGGATGAAGATCGCCATTTGGGATGAGGCTGAGGCGATAAAAAAATTTGCGGAGACGGTCGACAGAAGCAAGCTCCCGGAGAATTATAATTTTATGTATAGCTTTAAATATTGCTGTGAGATATCTACCTTTACGGCGGATAAGGGAGTTGCGCTTCTTGAGGCGAAAAATCAGCAGAATGGAATTTGTAAGGCCGTTGCTATCGGCGATAACGAAAACGATGTCCTGATGCTGAAAAACGCAGATATTTCCTTTGTGCCATCGAATGCGGTTCCTATGGCAAAGGAGTGTGCAGATATTATCCTTGATGCAGACTGTAATAACAGCGCGGTTGCTCTTGCAATAAAAAAGCTTGAGGAAATGATATTTTCCTGACGAAAATTTGGTGTGTATGGCATATCAGATCATTGCAAATACTATTGACATCAAATTTGGAGGTCAAATGATGGAGAAGATCGAATTGCCTGTTGGATTCAGTATGGCACTGGCACAAAACCCCGAAGCGATGCAAAAATTTGCAATGCTGAGCGAAGATAAAAAGCAGCAGATAATAGCCGGAACACATTCTGTGAGATCCAAAGAAGAAATGCACCGATATGTAAACGGTCTCGTGTCGGATAAATCAACCGATATGGGAATATGAACCATATCATCGTCAGCTTTATCTTAAATATTCAAATAAATAATCCGAAAACCTCTCCGTGTAAGAGAATGTTCGGATTATTTTGATTTTGGTCGGAGTGACAGGATTCGAACCTGCGGCCTCATGGTCCCGAACCATGCGCACTACCAAACTGTGCCACACCCCGATTATTTGGTTTATATCATTAAGGGAAAAACGGTAAATATCCCACAACTCTATGTATTTTATCACATGAAAGCGAATTTGTCAAGCATTTTTTTCTAATTGTGTGGATTATAATTATTAAAATTATATTACAAATTGCAAATAATACTTGAAAAAAGGAGAAAAATAATATATAATCAAGTTAATTATATAATTTGCTTGCAAATGCTGTCGGAAAGGAAAGGTATAAAGCATGGAAAACTCTAAAAAAATGAACACCGGCACGATGGTTTTTGATATTCCTCATAAAAAGGATGAATCAATGAAGGCGATGCTTCGGACTGTATACGACGCTATGAGCGAGAAGGGCTACAACCCCATAAATCAGATCGTCGGATATCTTCTCTCCGAGGATCCTACCTATATCACCAATCACAAGGGCGCAAGAAGTCTCATTCGCAAGATCGACCGCGATGAGCTTTTAAACGAATTGGTAAAGGACTATCTCGGAGTTTAAAATGTCCGCTGAAAGTCTTTTGACATTTATAGATCTGAGCAGCGGAGAGCGGATAGAGCGAAATTCTGTTCCGCCTCTTGTCC
Source organism: Clostridia bacterium (assembly GCA_017461635.1). Lineage (GTDB taxonomy): Bacteria > Bacillota > Clostridia > Oscillospirales > CAG-272 > SIG710. Next base: position 15,703 of record JAFTXK010000157.1, read on the forward strand.
TCGCCATCGGTAATTTTGACGGCGTTCATCTTGGGCATAAAAGCCTTATCGAGAAGGCTGTTTCTGTCTCTGAAAATATGAAAAAAAACGGCGATATGACGGAAAGCGGAGTTTTCTGCTTTTCCGCTCCGCCTGCAGATTATCTTATGGAGACGCCTCCGCCGCATATTTGTTCGCTTGAAAGAAAGCTTGATCTATTCCGCAGTCTAGGTGCGCGATATGCCGCTGTGGGTGATTTTTCACGTCTTTGTCATATGGAAGCAAAAGATTTTACAAAATGGCTTCGGTCAGAATGTGGCTGCACTGCAATAGTTTGCGGCTTCAATTTTCGCTTTGGACACATGGGCAAGGGAACGGCTGCATCTCTTGAAGAGGCTTTTGGCGAGCATGCTTTTGTTATAGACGCTATAAAAAGCGAGGACGGAATTCCCATAAGCTCCAGCCGTATTCGTTCCTTAGTCGAGGAGGGCAATGTTGAAGGTGCGGGAAGGCTTCTCGGGCATCCTTTTTCCGTTTCGGGCGATGTTCTTCACGGTAAGGCACTGGGCAGACAGCTTGGGCTGCCCACCGTCAATCAGAATTTTTCCGAAAAAGCACTGATACCGAGGAGCGGGATATATGTTACTGCCGTTAATATCGGCGGTGATCGGTATATGGCTGTTACCAACATTGGCAGAAGACCGACTGTTGAAGTGAACGGCTCTGTAAATTGCGAAACCCATTTGCTTGATTTTGAGGGCGATCTTTACGGTAAGAGCATTACGGTTGAATTTCTTTGCAGACTTAGGGATGAAAAGAAATTTTCCTCCGAGGAGCAGCTGCGCCATGCCATTGAGAAGGATGTTCTCTCGGCTCGCAGGTATTTTAAAGAAAATAAATAATTAAAGGGCATCTCTAAAAACTCCCCGCACGGCGAAATCCGAGCTTAGCTCGGGGGCGGATCTTTTTCCGTCATTCGTCACAAAAATTCTTCGCAGAGGATCAACTTTGCGCGCGAATTTTTATTTAGACTGACGAAAAAATTTCTCTTCACTCGCTGCGCGCCGAGTATTTAGAGATGACCTAAAGTTCAGAGGTGGATATTTTGGAATTCGGATGCAAAAAGGCTATAAGAATATTTAGCTTCGCTCTTCTTTGCATAATGATCTTCACGGCAGTTTTTTCACTGCCGTCTTTTGCCGTTTCCGAAATACCCGACATGAGCTCCGCAAAGGCGGTCTACCTCTATAATGTGGAACAGAAAAAGGCAATGGCTGAGAAGGATGCGGATCTCGAGGTCTATCCTGCTTCCACAACCAAGCTGATGACAGGTCTGGTTGCTCTTGACGCGCTCTCAGCGCGGCTTTCTGAGACTGTTACCATAACAGAAGAAATGCTGAAGGGCGTTACGGGAAACAATATCAAGCTGAAGGTCGGTGAGCGCGTTACGGTTGTTGATCTGCTTTACGGAACTTTATGCGGCGGTGCAAATGATACTGCTTCCGCGCTGGCTTTTACCGTTGCAGGGAGCATCGAAAATTTTGTTGCTCTGATGAATAAAAAGGCTGAGGCTCTTGGGGCTATCGATACTCATTATACCAATGTCTCGGGTATGCATGATCCTGCTATGGTGACTACAGCTTATGATACTTTCCTCATTGCAAAGGCGGCATCCGAAAATTCGATTTTTACCGAGATAACCTCGGAGAGCAGATATCAGATGCCGAAGACTAATCTTTCCGAGGAAAGAAACGTTTATAATAAAAATTATCTTATCTCTCGGTATTCCGAGACAAAATATTATAATAAGTATGCAAAGGGGCTGAATTCCGGCTCTACTACCCAGGGCGGTTATTGCCTTGCCGCCTGTACCGAGAAGGACGGTCAGACATATATATGCGTTGTTCTCGGTGCCGAGGAAATTGACGGCAATATCTGCTCATATACCATAGCCAATGACCTTATCGATTGGGCATATTCCTCTTACGGTTATTTGGAGGTTCTCTCGAAGGACAGGCTGGTATGCGAGATCTCTGTTGAGCTCTCGGAGGATGTGGATCATGTGACCCTTCAGCCTGCGGATTCGCTTACCGTTTTCCTTCCTCTCAATGTTGATATGGAGAAGGATCTGGTTTATAGTCATAAGGTAACGTCTCCAAGCCTTGAAGCACCCGTTGAGGAAGGACAGGTTGCGGGATTTATCAGCGTTGAGCTGAACGGTGAGGTTCTGGGAACGGTGGATCTGGTTACAATGAATAAGGTGGATCGCAGTGAATTTCTTTACGGACTTAAGAGGATAAGAGATTTTACGACATCCCGTCCTTTTATAATCACTGCTGTTACCTTTGCTGTGCTTTTTGTTGTGTACATTTTTGTGACGGCATTTTTCAGAGGTGAACCAAACCGCCGCAGGCATCATAGACGAAGATAACGGGAGCAGAAAAATTCTATTTATTTACCCACATATTCGCCAAATGCGCTTATACCTCTATAAATAAGACATATTGACAGGCTATAATAACAGAATAATATTATGATATAAAAAGACGGCTTTTTGAGCCGTCTTTTTGAATATATTTTTATTCAGTCAGCATCTTAAGTACATCTGCTGAATTTGTATCGGGCTTTACCTTGGGCATAACGGCGGTGATGATACCATTTTCATCAATGATGAAGGTGGTGCGAACAATTCCCATGCTTACCTTTCCGTACATTTTCTTTTCTTTCCAAACGTTATAAGACTTTATTACTTCGAGCTCGGGATCAGAAAGAAGGATAAAGGGCAGTGAATATTTTTCTTGGAATCTCTTATGGGATGCGGTGCTGTCCTTACTTATGCCGATGACGACCGCACCCAGCTTTTCATATTCGCTGTAGTCAGAGGCAAAGGCACATGCTTGCTTTGTACAGCCCGATGTGTTGTCCTTGGGGTAAAAATAAAGCACGACCTTCTTGCCATTAAAGGAAGAGAGGGTTATGGGTGTTCCCTCGGAATCGGGAAGGGTAAAATCGGGGGCTTTAATTCCTTTTTCTATCATGTTTTTCTCCTTAATTGTAAGTCATTTCTTTAATTCTGCCGTTTTCATTGCATGCGCCGCAGCTTGAACAGCCGTTGCAGATAGGTCGGCTTGCGCATTTTACGCAGGTTTTGCCGAAGGAGGGCTTATATTGGATGCCCTCGGGTATTTCAAGACCGAGCATGTCCGTAAGATGAAATTTTATGGGCTTACCGTCAAAATTCATGCCGCTTTTCAGCGCCATTTCGCTTTGGAGCGATTTTTTCGGCAGATGATATTTTTTGCCGTCTTTTATAAAGACAGTGCCCGTTTCTATAAAGCAGAAGGTTACGTTTTCTTCCTTACATTCGTATTGCAAACGCTTGACCCAATCAAAATCGCAGGGGCGCGCGCCGTCATAGTTTTCGCCGCCGCATATCACTTGCTCGATCTGCCCCGAGGAAAGATATTCTTTAAGACTGACCTCTCCGATAAAGGGGGCGCACATCACTCCTTTATGCTTGAAGGGAAGCGAGAGCAGAATTGGGATGCGTTCGTCGGCTCTTTTTTGATTTTCCGCCGTTACATTGAAGAAGATATTTTCCCATCCGTCGCCCCAATCCTTTGGAAGACATTTTGGAACCCTCTCGGGGCGTTTTGTGAGCAGAAAAAATTTAACATCGGGACGCTGACGCATGATATCCCAGGCGTCAGCGCGCCAAGCATCGGCTTCCTCAAGGAAAAAATCCGAGGTCATGCAAACGCGCAGAGTTTCGCCGGATTTGATTTTGTAAGTACCGTCACGGTTTCGCTTCAAGGGATAATCGAAAAGGGCAGTGCGGTATATCTCAGCTCCGTCCTTTTCGCGCATGCGGTCGAGAAAGTACATATAGCAGTTTTCGCAGCCCTCGCTGCATTTTACGCACCCGTGCCACGGGTTCCATATATCGTGCATAGAAACTCCTTTAAAAAACGGGATAGACAAACCATCCCGTTTTTCGATTATTTCTTTCCGAAAAGACCGCCCAGCTTGCTGCCGATGCCGCCGAGCTTATCGCTGAGATCATCAAGGTCGATCTTCGCCTTAACGCCGTCAATGATCTTTTCGATCTGGTCGTCGGGAAGATCTATTCCGATCAGGCTTTCTATTGTCTTTATGGGCTCATTTTTGAATTTTGCCGCAATGTCTTTATCGCTTTTGATCTTTTCTACGATTTCTTCGATTTTCTCTTTGATATCCATCTTAAATACTCCTTTCACAATTTACTATATTATATACCTTTTTAAGGATGGTGTCAACCGCTTTCGGCAGATTTTGAAAGTGTATATTTGCAAGTGCGGTGCAAATGACAGCAGAAAGGAGCAACGCGGTGAGAGAATTTTCGATTTTGATCCCAAAGATCTTTATAGATCGAAGGATAGCTCCGTGGATAAGATATATGGGCAGAGTATTTTTGCCAATGAAGCTGAATAATCCCTCGGTGCTTGGCATATGCAGAAGCAAGGATATCCATCCGAAGGAAAAGAGTATAAGCGCGGCACGGATAAGCATTTCGGAGGGCTCAGAATAGGAAAAAGAGCCGTAAAGAGTTTTCAGACTGACATTTTTGTTTATCATAATGAAGACAAGCGAGATCGGAACAATCAGGGTCATATTCGAAAAGCATTTTTTTCCGTGACCGCAGAAATACCCAGCCGCAAAGAAGGGAAGAAAGGCAAAAAATCTGCCTATTGAGATGGGATACAGATTTGCTTTTATCAGAGGAAGCATCAGAGATATTGCAATGGATATAATGACGGCAATGATCCGCTTTTTGCCATTGATTTTTGATAAGATAGGAATCAGAAGCTGATACATCATTAGGGCAAAGAGATACCAAAGATGCCAATAAGGGGTGAAGAAATTCTCGGCTGAAAGGTGTTTTTCACCGATGAAACTCTGATCGAAAAGCAGGTAGGCAAATTGCGAGATTAGATAAAGCGGAAGATAAAAGGACAAAAGCTTTTTAGGATTCCATCTTGCAAAATATCCCGAAATAAAGACAAATGCAGGCATATGGAATGAATAGATTATTCGATATAACTGCGATGCTGTTGCGCCGCTTGTGAGCTCCAGCATATGCCCGAAAACGGTCAGAATTATCAGAAGCCCTTTTATGTTGTCAATTCTCAGATCCCTCATTTTTACACCGCCTTTTTTGGGGAGTATAACAGGAATTTTCGGCGGTATCAAGTACCTTAGGAAATTCTTAAGACGGTTTTAATTATTTTTTAAGAAATTGAAAACATAGCCTCAATATAATGGAAGATAAATTGGGATTTGAGCAGTAAACAATAATTTGTCGAGGAGAAGTAACTAACATTTTATGAGATCCTTCGCCGAGGCTCAGGATGACAATAAGGGATCGTAACTTGGTTTCCTACTGTTAAGTCAAGCGTGATTTAACGTAGGAAAAATTGCGAACAGTTCAGTACTGTCATCCTGAGCCTCGGCGAAGGATCTCATAGGGGAATACTACTGTGCGACCTCACGCACCGACAAATTATTGCTTATCATTCTAAAATTGAATTTTTCAACCTTACAGATTTTTACAAAAAGTAACATAAGTTGTTCAAATTAACATGAAAATGGCCAAAAACGGGGTTTTTACCGCCTTTTTTTGATGGAAGAAATGTTAATTACCAAAGTTTTTAACAATATAACCATAATTTCTTGAAAAAGACGGAGATATATAGTAAAATATAGCCAAATAGAAGCAAATGGGTACCCATTTGCTCAGGATACACTGTATCCTGAACATTTCCTTGAAACTCGGCGAAAGCCCAAAAATATATGGAGGATAATATTATGAAAAGGAAATCATTACTTTGGCTTCTGGCACTTCTTGTTTGCATGACTATGTTTACAGCGGCGGTCTTTGCGGCGGAGACGGAAGCTACCGAA
>JAFTXK010000158.1 GCA_017461635.1 Clostridia bacterium
CCCCATCCTTTATTTGAGTGCGTATTCTTTCGTAAATATCTCGATCTGCGGCATAATCTTCACCATATACAAAGCAAAGCTGTTTTACACTTTCATTTTTTACTACTCCGATAGCAAAAATCAAATCTTTTTTTAACCAATTTCCTCCATCACAATTTTTACATTCCGCTGTGAGCATAGTACTGTTTCGATATATTTTTGATTTCGGATAAGAACTATTTAGAGCCAAAGAAGAATTTGCGGATTCGATCTTTTTTATTTCGATAGCATCGCCGTTATTTAAAATTGCATCCGGAGGATTGTTTTGATTACCCAGATACGCAAAGACTTCTGAATGAGCTTCTAAAGCATGAGCCTCATCTGATTCATATGAATTGGCAAAAGAATCTTTGATAAAATGTTCTAAGGCATCTCCCATATTATTAGCTCTGTTCTTAATATTATAATGCTTTACGGCATTGTAAGCAGGACAATTATATATGTTTAAGATAGCTTTTAAAATATTACTCATAATTCTTCTCCTTATTTAACTCCCGTCGAGCCGAATCCGCCCGCACCGCGCTCTGTCTCGTCAAGCTCCGCGCTCTCGATAAGATTGGCAGTGAAAACGGGAACAAACATCATCTGTGCGATCCTGTCTCCGCGCTCAATTATGAAATCCTCCTTGCCGGTGTTGAAAAGCCCCACATGTACCTCTCCGCGGTAATCGCTGTCGATAACACCGATGCCGTTGGAAAGACAAATGCCCTTCTTTGTTCCCAGACCGCTTCTGGCGGCAATTATGGCAACAACACCGCTCGTCTCGGGAGCAATGGAAATACCCGTAGGTATAAGCTTTCTTTCACCGGGACAAAGTACGATCCTTTCTCCTTCTTCAAGAGCTGCGCAAAGATCAAGTGCGGCAGAGCCGTCGGTTGCGTATTTCGGCAGGGTCATGCCGCGCGTAAGCTTTATTTTTATATTGATATTATTCATGTTTAACCTCTGTTATTTTATTTTTCAGTCCTTGATCCTTCTTACAGCCGAGCCCAAAGCCGTGCCCCTCTCACAGGCGTCAATAATGTTGTCAACCTCAGAAGCATTTTCGATCGAAAAAATGAAATGCCTGTCGGTAATTCCGTATTTCAGAAGCTCCTGCTTCCTGTCGCCCATATAGGTGGGAAGAGAATTGTAAATGATATTCCTGTGCTCTCCCTCTCTCAGAATAGGGAAAATGATTCCCTTGCGGTCTGTGAGAGCGGCTTTGCCCTTTGCACATTCCTCGCAAGAGGCAAATTCCTTTATCGCGCATTTTTCAAGAAGCATAAGGGGCAGTCTGCCGTAGACTATAGCCGAGCCGGAAGCACCTATATCCCTTAGCTGAGGCAGTGTCAGCTCGGGGGAGAGTATATAGCTCTCAAATCCAAGCTCTTCAAGTGCCGCGGCACTTTCTCGGTTGAATATGTTCAGCCTGAAATCTCCGATAGGAATGAGACCTGCATTGATGGCAAGGGTAAGATGACCGAGATTTCCGATAAGAGCATATTTTGCCCCGTTTTCCTTCGCTTTCCTCAGCATTTTTTCGGTTTTTTCAAGTTCACTGTCAAAAATGACGGGAGGCATGATGATGCCGTTTGCCTTGGGACTGAATCTGTCAAGGGGAAGATATATCCGCTCAAAATATTTCTGAGCTTTGTCACTTATCCTTTCGGGGAAACAGAAGCGGGCACTGTTTCTTGCCACTTTTTCGCCGCTTGGCTTTTTGGGGATGTATTTTTTCTCTTCGGTCTCTCGCAAGGGCGAACCGATAAGGGCATTTACCGCACTTCTGCGAAGCGCATTCAGCCCCGAGAGGGGGAGCATGATGCTTCCCGAAATGCTGATCTCGGAATTTTCGATATAAAAGGGCGTGCCGCCCAATTTTGAAAGACTTGCAAGGGCGCTTTCCTCAGTCAAGGGCATATTCTTTGCCTCAAAGGGAGCATCTCCCGTAACCGTAACAGTCCTTGCACCTCTTGTAAGGGTCAATTTTGAAGGCTTGTCCGCTTCGAGCTCTGCATGTAAGCCTATGGGGAGCTTCCGTGTGATCCTGTCAAATCGCTCCAGCGTTCGCGAGCTTTCCTTGTCCGCACCGCTGCGGATTCCAAGCATGCTTTTCCCTATGCTTTTGGTAAAATATCCGTCGGTAAATCCGCCTCTTGAGAATACCGAGGAAAGATAGCGCATCTCATCACCGTCGGCTCTCCTGCCCTCGTCGAGCAAAGTGCGGTAGACCTTCGTTACCGCATGAACATATTCGGCGGATTTCATCCTTCCCTCTATCTTAAGCGAAGCAACTCCGCTGTCGATTATCTCGGGGATGTGCTCCGCCAGAGAAAGATCCTTCAGGCTCAGCGGATAACGGCATTTGCCCGCGTAAGGAAGACGGCAGGGCTGAGCACATTCTCCGCGGTTTCCGCTTCTTCCGCCTACAAGAGAGCTGAAAAGACATTGCCCCGAATGTGAAACGCAAAGCGCACCGTGAATGAATATCTCGGCTTCGATAGGCGAATTCTCGGTAAAGCGACGGATATCCTCAAGGGAGGTCTCCCTTGCCAGAACCATTCTGGTAAAGCCAAGCTCCGAAAGCACCCTTGCCGCTTCTGTGCTGTGTCCCGACATCTGCGTACTTGCATGAAGCTCTATTTCGGGATAGTGACGCTTGATCGCCTTAGCTCCTCCGAGATCCGCCGTTATGATCGCATCCGCGCCGAGACACCATACAAGCTCGGCAGTCTTCAGATAATCGGTAAATTCACGGTCAAGAGCTAATGTGTTAAGAGTTACATAAGCCTTAACGCCGTAAGCATGGCATTTCATAAAGGCATCGGAGAGCTCACTTTCCGAAAAATTCTCTGCGCCTATCCTGGCATTAAAGGCGGAAGCCCCAAAATATACGGCGTCCGCGCCTGCATCGATCGCGGCATCGAGAGCTCTCGGCGAGCCTGCGGGAGCAAGAAGCTCGGGAAGGCTGTTCTTATCCTTGCGCATCTCAGTTCGTTTTGATCCCGTTTTTTGAAAGGAGCTCGCGAAGCTTTTCGTTTTCCGATGTCAGATGGTTTATCTGTGCGTTTTTCAGAGCTATCTCGGCATCGAGAGTGCGAACCCTTTTCTGCATCTTCATCTTGTCCGAGCAGTAGTCGAGAGCGCAGAGCAGAGCCGCTTCATTTTTCGAGCATCGGCGGCTGGCAGTATTGATCTCTCTGATCTTTCTGTCGAGTATACCGACTATCTCGTCAACAAAATCGGGGCTCTCCTCGGTAATTACGTTCATCTCGGTATCGGCGATAGTGATGGTGTATTTCTGTTTCATATATGTACCTGCCTTTTCTGAAGAATAAAACACGGTCTTGCAATATTTGCGAAAATGATATATAATATATCTGCGTGATAAAAACTCCGCACTATATATTATAATACAAAATTATATAATATTAAATAGGAATTTGTAAAAAAACATAAAAATTAACAGAAAATTTTTGCTTTTTTACCGAAATGAACAATTTTTAGAGGTAAAATTATGAAAAAAGAATCAAAAAGGGCAAAAAAGGAACGGGCGGCTCGGATAGTCGAAGAGCTGAAAGTGATCTATCCCGCCTCCGAATGTGCTCTTGAATATGAAGGAGAC
>JAFTXK010000159.1 GCA_017461635.1 Clostridia bacterium
CGTCAGCAGTAAGATCAACGTCAAATGTAACGCCCTTTTCTTCCTTCATCTTATCGATGAGCTCCTCGAAGTACTTCTTGCCGACTTCCATAACGACGTCGGAGTACATCTGGATAAATCTTCTGTAGCAGTCGTAAGCCCAACGAGCGTTGCCGGACTTCTTAGCCATAACTTCAACAACCTCTTCGTTAAGACCGAGGTTAAGGATGGTATCCATCATACCGGGCATGGATGCGCGAGCACCGGAGCGTACGGAAACGAGAAGAGGATTTTCAAGATCGCCGAACTTCTTGCCGGTAACCTTTTCCATCTTTTCGATGTACTCCATGATTTCCGCCATGATCTCATCATTGATCTGCTTGCCGTCTTCATAATACTTTGTGCAGGCTTCTGTGGAAATTGTGAAGCCCTGGGGAACAGGAAGACCGATATTGGTCATCTCTGCGAGGTTTGCGCCCTTACCGCCAAGGATCTCACGCATATTTGCGTTACCCTCGGAGAAGAGATAGCAATACTTGTTTGCCATTTTAGTAATCCTCCGTTTTATAAATATAAATTTTTGACTATGTGGGGTAGCTCGGTGATAAAAAGGCACGCAAAAAAGAGCCTCTCCCGAGCACATTTAACATTATACCATATATTGCATAAATAAGTCAAGCATTTTTTGGTCAAATAGTAAATTTTTTATTAATTTCGTCAATATCGGCAAGAAAATCTTTGACAAGTCGGGTTATAATGTATATAATTATTAAGTATTTTGATTTTCAATGGAGATTATATGGCAGATATTTTTGATTTATTCAAGCAGATTGCTCAGAAAAAGGAAGAAACAGGAAGCGGAGAACCCATATCATATCTTGTGGTAGGTCTCGGCAATCCCGGAGACAAATATTTTCACACCCGTCATAATGCGGGCTTTCTTGCGCTTGATTATATTTCGCAGAAGGCGAATGCGAGGATCGACCGTTCAAAATTCAAGGCACTTGTGGGTGAGGCAAATATTGCAAATAAGAGAGTTTTGCTTATGAAGCCCCAGACCTTTATGAATAATTCGGGAGAGGCTGTAGCCGAGGCGGCGAATTTCTATAAGATAAAGCCCGAGAATATCATCGTAATATTCGATGATATCAGCCTCGATGTAGGCAGAATGCGCGTTCGCCGCGACGGAAGCGCAGGCGGGCATAACGGGATGAAGAGCATAATCGCCTGCATAGGCTCGGATAAATTTCCACGTATTAAGATCGGTGTAGGTCAGAAGCCACATCCCGATTACGATCTTGCAGATTGGGTACTCTCGGAATTCGGAAAAGAGGATAAGGAAAAGCTCTTTAATATGTTCGGATATGTAAATGAAGGTCTTGAAAAGATCCTCAAAGGCGATATCGACGGCGCTATGCAGCTCTGCAACAGCGCAAAGGGGTGATCAGTTTATATTACTCCCAACAAAACAATTACAAAATTTGCCGGAGGCAACCTATTAAATGAATATACTAACCGACAGCATAAGGCGGGACAGCGAATATACTCAGCTTCTTGCCTGTGCTTTTAAAGCATACGATGCAAGAGAAGCCCTGCCTATTGTTGCAAGCGGACTTTGCGAGGGGGCATCGGATGCTCTTCTCGTTTCACTGCTTGAGGACATCGGGAGAGAGAGAGGCGGATGCGCGCTTCTCATCTGTTCCGAAGAGAAGGATGCGGTACGGCAGAAGGCTCTGCTTGAGCGTTTTGGTCTCAAATGCGGCTTTTATATCGCCCGCGATCTCACGTTTTATAATATAACCGCCTCTCATGAGTATGAGCATGAGAGGCTTAACGTGCTTTACGGAATAATGAACGGCGAGCTTGATGCCGTTGTCACCACACCCGATGCGGCACTCGGCTATACTATTCCCGAGCGCGTTCTGCGTGAGTTTACAATGAAGCTGGAATACGGCAAGAGTCTTTCGATCGATGAGACAGTTAAAAAGCTTCTTGCCGCAGGCTATGTCCGCACAGAGATGGTTGACAGCGCAGGACAGTTTGCAGTGAGAGGCGGTATTATTGATATCTTTCCGCCGAGCGGACGCTATATCGATATGGACGGCAGAGAGATCAGCGGTGCCACTCCGCTCCGCATCGAGCTTTTCGGTGATGAAGTCGACAGAATGGCAATGTTCGATACCGAAACTCAGCGTATCACCGAACATCTCGACTTTGCCGAGATCATGCCCGCCCGCGAGATCCTGATAAATTCCGAGGTGCGCGAAAGGATCAAAAAAGCGATCTCAGCCCAGATCAAGGCATCAAAAAATGAGCGCGCCATCGAAGAGCTGATTTCTGAAGTTCACGCAATCGACAATGGGCTTGAACTGAATTTCTCCGATAAATATATTTCTCTGATTTATCCCGAAAAGGTCTGCCTTCTTGACTATCTGAGGACGGGGGCGAGAACTCTTGTTACAGTACGCGGTACCGCCGCTGTTCAGGATCGCCTCAAATCCTCGGAATGGCACAGAGATGAGACGGTAAAGGAGCTTCTTGAAGCAGGAACTATCAGCCCTAAATATACCGAATATTCAAAGCCGAATTCGGCATTTGATATGTTCTGCGACAGCAATGTCACCGTTCATATCGATTCCTTTGCCGGCGGAATGTCGGGAAGGAAGCTGGGAGGGCTTTTCGGCTTCAGAACCAAGCATACCGTTTCCTATGCCGATAATCTGGAGCTTCTGCGCGAGGATCTGAGGGCATATTCCTCGGGCGGATTCCGCATAGTTCTGATGTGCGAGAACGAAGCGGCGGCAAAGAACATGAAAATCCTTCTTGAAGAAGAGAAATTTAATGTTTATACTTCTGTAAGCGAAGGTGAATTTACCGCCGATACCATGCCTCGAGGCGATGTTCTCATAGTCTGGCGGGAGCATCTTGCCCCATATGAATTGCCTGTACCGAAAATTGCGGTGCTTTCCACTAATCCCGATGGAAGAATTGCCGCAAAGCGTACCGAGAGTGCGCTGAAAAAGCGCGCGAAAAAGAGAAATGATGCTCAAAAAATACTTTCCTATGCCGATCTTGTTGTCGGAGACTATGTTGTTCATGAGACCTACGGTATCGGTATCTATAAGGGCATCGAAAATGTCACTGTAAACGGCGCGAGCCGCGATTATATAACCATTCAGTATGCGGGAACCGATAAACTCTTCCTGCCAACCGAAAAGCTTGATATGGTTTCTAAATATATCGGCGCAAGAGCCGATGATGGCACTGTAAAGCTTTCAAAATTCGGGGGCGGAGATTGGGTAAAGGCAAAAACAAGAGCCAAAGCCGCCGTCAAGGAAATGGCGAAGGAGCTTATCCAGCTCTATGCTCAGAGAATGCGCAGAAGCGGAATTTCATTCCCGCCGGATGACGATTATCAGCGGGATTTTGAAGCCGCCTTTGACTATGAGGAAACTCCCGCACAGCTTACAGCGATTTCCGATATCAAGCAGGATATGATGAGCAATGTTCCCATGGACAGACTGCTCTGCGGTGATGTTGGCTTCGGTAAGACCGAGGTTGCACTGCGCGCGGCATTTAAGGCTGTACTTGGCGGCAAACAGGTGGCTATTCTTGTGCCAACCACCATCCTTGCTCTCCAGCATTATCAAACAGCCCTCAGCCGATTCAGATCCTTTCCCGTATCCATTGATCTCATTTCACGCTTCAGAAGCGCAAAACAGCAGGCTTTGACTCTCAGAAAGCTGAAGCGCGGCGAGGTCGATATCATAATCGGAACACACCGCCTGGTTTCCAAGGATATTGAATTCAGAGATCTCGGGCTTCTCATTATCGATGAGGAACAGCGCTTCGGCGTTGCTCAAAAGGAAAAGCTGAAGCAGATCGCGGGAAATGTTGACGTTCTTACGCTGACAGCAACCCCGATTCCGAGAACTCTCAATATGGCAATGAGCGGAATAAGGGATATTTCAATTCTCGATGATGCCCCGGGAGACCGTTTGCCCGTTCAGACATATGTTCTGGAGCATGACGAACTGATAATTGAGGAAGCGATACGCCGTGAGCTTCGCCGAGGCGGTCAGATTTTTTATCTTTATAATAATATCGAAAACATCAATGTGGTTGCCGCTAAGCTCTCAAAACAAATACCCGATGCCCGTATAACAATTGCCCACGGACGCATGGAAAAGGAAGAGCTTGAGGATATCTGGAGCGCGATGCTGGCAGGAGAGATAGACATTCTTATAAGCACCACTATTATCGAGACGGGAGTTGACATACCAAATGCCAACACTCTGATCGTTGAAAATGCCCATAAGCTTGGTCTTTCTCAGCTCCATCAGATAAGAGGACGTGTCGGAAGATCCTCGCGCCGTGCCTATGCTTATTTCACCTATCCCAGAGGAAAGGTTATTTCCGAGATATCTACCAAGCGCCTTGAAGCGATACGCGAATATGCGGAATTCGGCGCGGGCTTCAAGATAGCTCTCAGAGATATGGAGATCCGCGGCGCGGGTAACATTCTCGGCGCAGAACAGCACGGGCATCTTGATGCTATCGGTTATGATCTTTATATCAAGCTGCTTAATGATGCCGTTCTTGAAGAAAAGGGAGAGAAAATTGAAGAAAAGCCCGATTGCACAGTCAATCTCATCTGCGATGCCTTCCTTCCCGAGCGTTATGTTTCATCCTCTTCACAGCGAATGGAGCTTTATAAGCGAATTGCCATGATAGAAACAAGTGAGGACAGAGACGATCTTACAGATGAGCTCTATGACCGATTTGGGGATATGCCTAAGAGTGCGCGCAACCTGCTCGATATCGCATATATCCGCGCAAAGGCGGTAAAATGCGGGGTGCTGAAGGTGGATCAGGTGGGAACGGAGGTCCATATCTACCCTGTTAAGTTCGATTGGGGGATCTGGTCTGAGCTCGGACGCATGAACGGCGGAAGGATAAAGGTAATAATGTCCTCTTCGCCATATCTGAACTTCCGCTTCTCGGGCGGAGATAATATTCTCGAAGCTATGGAACGCCTATTTGAAGACTACCTGCGCCTTGAAGATGAAATGAAAGAGGAAAATGAGTAATTTATTATTTACAAAAATCCCCTTCCATTTTCTGCTGATCTATGCTATAATATGATATAAAAATTTTTCGGAGCGGAATATGAAAAAAAATAATATGAAAAGAATAGCTTGTCTGCTTCTCTGTGTTATACTTTGTGTGTGCTTCCTCGCTTCCTGTTCATCTTCAATGGGCGAGCCTCTTATGACCCTTGAGGGCAATGAGATAACGGTGAATATGTACCGTCTTTGGCTCTCTCGTTTAAAGGGAAATTACGGTGGAAGCGACGATACGGTCTGGGATCAGGTTTCTGAGGAAGGAAAGACCTATAACGAGATCTTTACAGGCTTTGTAAAGCAGAATGCAATGACCTTGCTTTGTGTAATGCACGAATTTGATAATCTTGGGTTAAAGCTTCCCGAGGAGGAGATCAAAGCTGTCGATGAGACTATGAAAACCATTCTCAGCGAGCGCGGAGAGGGAGATAAAGCATATCTCAATTCGCAGCTTTCCCAGTATGGCGTAAATTATGATATTCTTCGCCAGATCTACATCATAGAAGCCAAGATGAATTATCTTAAGGAATATCTTTACGGCGAGGGCGGCACGGAGGTTATTTCGGATAATGTAAGAAACGAATATTATCAGAATAATTATGCCCGAATAAAGCAGATCTTTTTCTATACGGCAAATAAGCCCGTGACCGATGAAGAGGGCAACTATGTTTACGATGAAGAAGGATATGTTGAAACCCGCGATTATACCGAGGAAGAGCTGGCAGAACAGCAGAAGAAGGCTTCCCAGGTAATGACCTCACTGACAGCGGGACAGGATTTTGATTTGCTGATGGCTTCTCAGAATGAAGATACTGCGGCGATCACTTATCCGAATGGATATTATCTGACCAAAGCATCTCAGTATGTTGAAGAGGTCATAGACGCAACCTTTGAGCTGAAAGAAAACGAATTCACCATGGTGGAATCCGAATACGGTATCCATATAATAAAGCGTCTTCCTCTTGAGGAAAAGGGATATTCCGCATCGGCAAACGAGGATTTCTTCTCTGATTTTGAAGAAAATCTTGAAACAGAGGTCTTCACTGCCCGCCTTTCCAAATATGAAGAAAAAATCAAGATCGATGAAGAGCTTTTATCAAAATATGATGTAAAATCCTCTGCTGCGAATACTGCATATTGATAAAAAACAAAAGGGTATCTCTAAAATACCGACATTAAATTATGAGATTAAGGAGCTTAGAATGAAAAAGATTATTTGGATAGGAATTTCGATAGTTTTGCTTTCCGCCCTCTTCGTTATTGGCGTTTTCGCCGATGCGAGCGGAGAAATGTATACACTTTATGAGGGCGGTGTTATCGTTAATAACACATGGGAATATAAAGAGAGTGAGAAAACTCTTTATATCCGCTCAAATACGTATGGCAACTATAATGAAACAGGCCGTATTTCATATGATACGGAGAACAACGCATGGGGGGCATATATTGAAGAGATCGAGCATATCGTACTTGAAGGTACCTTTGATAAATGCTCCAGAGAAGCTTTTAAAGATCATACCGCACTGAAGGATATCCGCATATCGAGCGTAACTACACAGTTTGACGGCTCATGCTTTGAAGGATGCACAAATCTTGAGAGTGTCACTGTCGGAAATGCTGAGCATGTGAAGGGCTATGCAGACCTTAGCAATGCCAATGTGCTCCGCGGAGATAACCATTTTTTGGGAACAAAAATAACAACGGCTTTCTTTCTGAATGATGTTTCGATCCCCACAAGTACGGCTACTTCTCATTTTAACGAGG
Organism: Clostridia bacterium; assembly: GCA_017461635.1. Taxonomy (GTDB): domain Bacteria; phylum Bacillota; class Clostridia; order Oscillospirales; family CAG-272; genus SIG710. Next base: position 6,867 of record JAFTXK010000159.1, read on the forward strand.
GAACAACGCTTTATCTTCCCGGGGATACGAATGTTTATGAATATTTTGAAGGCACGGGTCGTTATACCGTTATCGATAATTCTCCTGTTGAGGTAAGAATTAAGATTGAAGGCGAAACATATACCGAGCTTTATCCTTACGGAACAGAAATCACCTTGCCCACGATTGGCGAATCATGTGTTGCTCTCTATAAAGATGCTGAATGTACTGAGCCTTATAAGCGCTTCACTGCCACCGAGGATATTTCTCTTTACGGCAAGCCTCTGCTGAAAAATGTTGGTGCAATGGTCAGAATCGAGGACTATCATGGACTTCGAATGATATATAAGGTTGATGAAAACACTTTAAGTGCTGATTTCGGTTATGAGATAAAGGAATTCGGAGCTCTTTCAATGGAGCAGGGAAGCATAGGAAAAGAGCTGAAGATAGGCACGGAGGAGTACCGGACCGTGGTCTATACGGATGGAAAATATGTGGGAAGCCTTCTTTCAATTCCCACGGGCGGTATTATTGAATATGCTTATACTGCTGTGGGATTCGAGGAAAATGGAGTGATCAATGTCTCGAATGCCGAGCAAAACCTTTATTTCAGGGGTTATATAATTCTTAAAGATTCTGTCAGCGGTGAAGAAATAACATGCTATACCGAGCAGAAAAAGATGAATCTTGCAGATGCCTGCTATAAGACTCTTAAGGCCAATGAAGAGAACGGCGGAACGATGCTGAAAGCAGACGCGGTTAAGTTTATTGAAGTACCTCTTGATTGCGGAGCAGCTCCGCATTATATCTATACAAAGGAAGAGCTTATAAGCGCTATCAACACGATCTATAATGATCCCGATCATTATATGCCCGCTCAGCATTTGGGCACCTCGCCTACTGCTCTTTCCGACTTTCTTGATAGAGCATATGAGGAAACGGGAGCATATCCTGCCCTTGTTGCCTTTGATCTCAGCGAGCTCACTGCATATAACAGTAAGGCAATAAGCATTATCAAGGAATGTAAGGAATATATTTCGAGGGGCGGTATAGTTTCCTTCAGCTATCATATGGAGAATCCCACGGGCAATTATACATCAGAGGGACTTTGCCGCGGAGAGCTTGGCGGCGAGGACAAATGGATAGAGCTTATGACCGATGGCACAGAGCTCAATAAACGCTTTAATGAGATCCTTGATTATGCGGGAGTATTTCTCAATGAATTCGATAGAGAAGGATATCCCGTTATCTGGCGTCCGCTCCATGAAAATAACGGAAGCTGGTTCTGGTGGTGCGCTATTCAGACCTTTGAGGAAAACGGCACTGAGGTTACCCGTGCCATAGATCAGGAGATATTCATAAACCTCTGGAAGTATGTTTATGAATATTATACCGATGTCTGGGGCTTTAAGCACCTTGTCTGGGCATACAGTCCCAATGTAACAAACAGTAATTCTCCTATGCCTGTAATGTACGGTTATCCGGGAGATGAATACTGCGATATCGCGGGAACTGACTGGTATACAAGTGGTGATTTTGAGGTTAATGGAGACAGCCAATGTTATAAAACTCTTATGGTGGAGACAAAAAAACCTGCGGCTCTTACCGAGTTTGGCCCTTCCGGAAGCCTTAGAGCGGACGCATCTCTCGGACAAATTCAAATAGATATTTTCAGCTGCCGCGAACAGCTTGATCTGATTAAGAGAATGTTGGACGAGGGCTTGAAGCTGACATACGTTCTCAACTGGAGCGGTTCATGGTCGATGCTGAGCCTTGGAAATATGAATGTTCTCATGGCTGATGAAAGCGCGCTTGATCTGTCAGAGGTCAAAGAGATATTCGATATCGAATTTGAAAAAAGAAATTAAAAGGCTCAAAAAATGCCATGTATGAAAAATCCCGTCAAAATCAGATTTAAACCTGATTTTGACGGGATTTTATAAATTATAATTATCAGATTCTTGCAACGCCTGTTTTGTGAGCGGCGTCGATGACGGCTTGTGCAACGACGGGTGCAACGCTCTTATTCAGGGCGGAAACGATGATATTTTCCTCGTTCAGCTCATTTTCGGGAATGAGAGATGCCAGTGCGCGGGATGCGGCAACCTTCATTTCCTCATTGATACAGGAAGCGCGGCAATCAAGCGCACCGCGGAAAATGCCGGGGAATGCAAGCAGATTGTTGATCTGGTTGGGGAAGTCGGAGCGTCCCGTACCAACGATTCTTGCGCCTGCTTCCTTTGCAAGATCGGGCATGATCTCGGGAGTGGGGTTTGCCATGGGGAATACGATGGAATTCTCAGCCATGGAGGCGATCATTTCCTTTGTTACAATATTGGGTGCGGAAACGCCAACAAAGATATCTGCGCCTTTAAGCGCGTCTGCAAGTGTTCCTGTCTTATGCTCAGCGTTTGTGATCGCTGCCATTGCCGCCTGAGCGGGATTCATTCTTTCATCGCCCTCGCAAAGAATACCGTTTATATCGCACATCAGCATCTTCTTCGGGTCTGCGCCCATGTTGATCAGATGCTTTGCAATAGAAATTCCTGCAGCTCCTGCGCCGCTCATTGTGATGCGAGCGTCACCCAGCTTTTTGCCGACTACCTTCAGCGCGTTGAGCAAAGCGGCAGCAACAACGATAGCTGTACCATGCTGGTCATCATGGAATACGGGGATATCGCAAGTCTCCTTCAGTCTGCGCTCGATCTCAAAGCAACGGGGAGCGGAAATGTCCTCCAGATTGATGCCGCCAAAGCTGCCTGCAAGCAGAGTGATGGTATTGACGATGGTATCAACGTCCTTGGAACGAATGCAGAGTGGGAATGCGTCTACGTCCGCAAACTCCTTGAAGAGTACGCATTTACCTTCCATAACGGGCATACCGGCCTCGGGGCCTATATCGCCGAGACCGAGAACTGCAGTTCCGTCTGTGATAACGGCAACCAGGTTCTTGCGGCGTGTCAGCTCATAGGACTTATTTACGTCCTTCTGTATCTCCAGACAGGGTTCTGCAACACCGGGAGTATATGCGAGAGACAGATCCTGACGGTTCTCTACGGGAACACGGGAAACGACCTCGATCTTGCCGTTCCATTCATAATGCTTTTGAAGCGATTCTTCTCTGATATTCATAAGATAAATGATCCTTTCATTATGTAAAATCTCGGAATATTTTTAAGGGATCGCCGAATTTAGGCGAAACGGCGATCCCAAACATTAACTTAGTCCTCAAAGGGGAATTTATAGTCAAGACCGAGCTCATCGCGGACAGCGATAAACTCCTTCTGAACCGACTCATTGATCGGAACGCCTGCGTGACGAGCCAAGCGGATCTCATATTCCTTCTCACCTGCGGTGTAGATGCGCTCTGCACCGGGTGCCTTCTTTGTGGAGCGAACCTCGCGAATGATATCGCCAGCCTTCTTGCGGCAAAGATCTTCGCCGAGGAAATGCTCGGTATCAATAGCAATGAAGAAGTGTCCGAGACCGAAGGGAACCTTCTCGCCGCCCGCGCCCTTACCTGTAAGAGCCTTACCGTAGTGGCCGTCCTGAAGAACAGCACTGAGAAATTCAACGAACATAGCAAATCCATAGCCCTTGTAGCCGCCCAGCTCTTCGCCGATACCGCCTACGGGGGTCAGAGCCGCGTCGCCGCTTCCGATTCTCTTCAGAGCCGCACCTGCGTCTCCTGTAACAGCCTTTCCGTCGGGACCTACTACAGTACCGTCAGCCAGCTCGTGACCGATGCGTTCATAGTATTCCAGCTTACCGTTCTGGGTAATGGATGTCGCGCAGTCAAAGTTGAAGTCAAATGCCTCATCGGTAGGAACGCCGAGCGTCAAGGGGTTAGTACCGAATGCACCCTCAACACCAAAGGTAGGAGCAACTGTAGGACGGGCGTTTGTACCTGTCATACCGATACAGCCTGCTTTTGTAGCCATAGAGGTATAATAACCTGCGATACCGTAGTGGCAGGAGTTGCGAACAACTACCATACCCATACCGTATTTCTTAGCCTTTTCGATCGCCATGCTCATAGCCTTGTGACCGATGACCTGACCCATACCATCGTGACCGTCCACAACTGCTGTGGTCTCTGTCTCCTTGATCACCTCAAAGTTGGTGACGGGATTCTGGATTCCTGCCTTGATTCTGTCGAGATAAACGGGCTTGAATCGGTTGCAGCCGTGGGATTCGATACCACGCTTGTCCGATTCCAGCAGAACGTCGGCACAGATTTCAGCATCCGCGCGGGGAACTCAGTACCCGACAAAGGAATCAATAACAAATTTTGTGATTGTTTTCC
>JAFTXK010000160.1 GCA_017461635.1 Clostridia bacterium
CCTCGGCGAAGGATCTCATAAGGTATCAACTAACTATTCGACAAATTATTGTTTGGCAGTTCAATTTTGAGTTTTTAGAGGTCACCATTGTTTACATATATTTTATCGCCCCCGAATAACAAAAGGGCAGTGCCAAACGGCACTGCCCTGTATGTTTTTATTTAAGAGATATTACTTCTCTTCGGGAGCATAGAGCTCGCCCATCTTAACGAGACGGTCGTACTTAGCTCTTGCAGCCTTTTCAGCTTCCTCAAAGAGCTTAGCTGCTCTGTCGGGGAACTGCTGTGCAAGACGGCTGTAACGAGTTTCGCTTGTAATGAACTCCTTATAGTCGGCTGTTGCGGGCTTGCAGTCGATACTGAGAGGATTCTTGCCCTCAGCCTTCAGTGCGGGATTGAATCTGAACATCTGCCAGTAGCCTGCCTCAACTGCTCTCTTCATTTCGATCTGAGAGTTAGCCATTGTTCCCTTGATACCGTGCATCTCACAAGGAGCGTAACCGATAACGAGAGAAGGACCGTTATATGCCTCAGCCTCTGTAAGAGCCTTGAGGGTCTGGTTCATATCAGCGCCCATAGCGATCTGTGCTGTGTAAACATAGCCATAGGACATTGCGATCTCAGCAAGGTTCTTCTTGCCGATTGCCTTACCTGCAGCTGCGAACTGAGCAACCTGACCGATATTGGAAGCCTTGGAAGCCTGTCCACCGGTGTTGGAATAAACCTCGGTATCGAATACCATGATGTTTACGTCCTCACCGGAAGCAAGTACATGGTCGAGACCGCCGAAGCCGATATCATATGCCCATCCGTCACCACCAAAGATCCATACGGACTTCTTGGAGAGGTAATCCTTTTCCTTGAGGATAGCGGGAGCTGCGGGACAGCCTGCAGCAGCAGCCTTTTCGAGCTCTGCAACGAGTGCGTCTGTAGCAGCGGCATTTGCCTTACCGTCATTCTGAGTATCGATATAATTCTGAGCGGCTGCCTTGAAATCATCGGAAGCCTTATCGGAAGCCATCATTTCGCTGACCTTACGGATGAGCTTCTCGCGGATGGTCTTGTGAGCAAGAGCCATACCGAGACCGTGCTCAGCGTTATCCTCGAAGAGGGAGTTGCCCCAAGCGGGACCCTTGCCGCTTTCCTTATTTACTGTATAAGGAGTTGCGGGTGTAGAGCCGCCCCAAATGGAGGAACAGCCGGTAGCGTTGGAGATATACATTCTCTCACCGAAGAGCTGTGTGATAAGACGAGCATAAGATGTCTCAGCACAGCCTGCGCAAGAGCCGGAGAATTCGAGGAGGGGCTGCTTGAACTGGCTGCCCTTGATTGTGTTATTGATAAGCTCGCTCTTCTCGGAAACATTTGCAACTGCATAGTCCCAAGGAGCCTGCTGATCAGCCTGAGTAGCATTCGGAACCATCTCGATAGCCTTCTTGTCTGTGCCGTCCTTGATTGCCTTTGCGGTTACGGGACAAGCCTTAACGCAGAGGGTACAGCCCATACAGTCAGCAGGAGAGATAGCCATTGTGAACTTATAGTTTGTCTTAAGAACGGGCTTGTCAGCAAACTTTGTAGCTTCGGGAGCGTTCTTTGCCTCTTCCTCTGTCATAGCGAAGGGACGGATAGCGGCATGAGGACAAACAAATGCACAGTTGTTACACTGGATACAGTTCTCGGGGATCCATGTAGGAACATTTACAGCAACGCCGCGCTTTTCGCTCATGGTAGAGCCCTGGGGGAATGTTCCGTCAACATACTCCTTGAATGCGGAAACAGGGAGAGAATCGCCTGCCATTGCATTTACGGGAGTAACAACATTGTTTACGAAAGCTTCAAGATCCTTGCGCTCGCTCACAAATGCAGCCTTGGGAGCATCCTCAGCGCAGTTCTTCCAAGCCTCGGGAACCTTTACTTCAACATAAGCATCTGCGCCTGCGTCGATAGCGGCATAGTTGAGGTCAACGATAGCCTGTCCCTTCTTGATATAGGACTTGTAAGCAGCCTTCTTCATGTACTCGATAGCTTCGTCCTTAGGAAGAATGTTAGCGAGAGAGAAGAATGCGGACTGAAGAACTGTGTTCTTAACCTTTGCGTTACCGATCTGCTTTGCAGCGATAGTGGTAGCGTCGATGATTATGAACTTAACATTGTTATTAGCGATATAAGCCTTAACCTTACCGGGAAGGTGAGCATCAAGCTCATCTACGCTCCAAGCGCAGTCGAGAAGGAATGTACCGCCGGGCTTAACATCGCTGATCATTTCGTACTTCTTGAGGTAAGAAGAGTTATGACAAGCAACGAAGTCAGCCTTATTGATGTAGTAAGGAGCCTTGATAGCATTATCACCGAAACGGAGGTGGGAGATAGTGATACCGGAGGTCTTCTTGGAGTCATACTGGAAGTATGCCTGGATATACTTATCGGTATGGTCACCGATGATCTTGATGGAGTTCTTGTTTGCACCAACTGTACCGTCGCCGCCGAGACCCCAGAACTTGCATGCGATAGTGCCCTTAGCGGCAGTATCGGGAGCAGCCTTTTCAGCAAGGGATGTGCCTGTAACATCATCAACGATACCGATGGTGAAGTGATTCTTGGGCTTATCCTGTGCAAGATTCTCATATACAGCGAAGATGGAAGCGGGAGTTGTATCCTTAGAACCGAGACCGTATCTGCCGCCGACTACCTTTGCGGAAACGCCCTCTTCAGCAAGAGCTGTAACAACATCGAGGTAGAGAGGCTCACCAAGAGAGCCGGGTTCCTTTGTTCTGTCGAGAACTGCGATGTTCTTAACAGTCTTAGGAAGAGCAGCAGCGAGCTTATCTGCGCAGAAAGGACGGTAAAGGCGAACCTTGATAAGACCAACCTTTTCACCCTTAGCTGTAAGGTAATCAATAACCTCTTCGCAAACGTCACATACAGAGCCCATAGCGATGATAACTCTTTCAGCATCGGGAGCACCGTAGTAGTTGAAGATCTGGTAGTTTGTGCCGATCTTCTCGTTAACCTGATTCATGTAGTCCTCAACGATTGCGGGAAGTGCATCGTAGTAGGGGTTACATGCCTCTCTGTGCTGGAAGAAGATATCGCCGTTTTCAGCAGAACCGCGGAGAACGGGATGCTCAGGATTAAGAGCACGAGCGCGGAAAGCCTCGATAGCGTCCTTATCAACCATCTGGGCGAGAGTATCGTAATCCCAAACCTCGATCTTCTGGATCTCGTGAGATGTACGGAAGCCGTCGAAGAAGTTAAGGAAAGGAACTCTGCTCTTGATAGTTGCAAGGTGAGCAACTGCGCCAAGGTCCATAACCTCCTGAGGATTGGACTCAGCCAGCATAGCAAAGCCTGTCTGACGACATGCGTAAACATCGGAATGATCACCGAAGATGTTAAGTGCGTGAGAAGCTACGCAACGAGCGGAAACATGGATAACGCAAGGGAGAAGCTCACCTGCGATCTTATACATGTTGGGGATCATAAGAAGAAGACCCTGGGATGCGGTGTAAGTAGTTGTGAGAGCACCTGCTGCAAGAGAACCGTGAACGGTACCTGCCGCGCCTGCCTCGGACTGCATTTCCATGACCTTAACTTCTTCGCCCATTATGTTCTTGAGACCTGTAGCAGACCAGGAGTCTGTCAGCTCAGCCATAACGGAAGAAGGAGTGATGGGGTAGATCGCAGCGACCTCAGTGAAAGCATAGCTCACTGTAGCGGCGGCGGTATTACCATCCATGGATTGCTTTTTTCTGATGAGATTTGCCATGAGAATTTTTCCTCCTGTTTATGTAAAAAAATTTATTTTTCCAACTACATATTATATCACTGTTTTCTCGATTTGTAAACAACATTTCGAGATTTTTTTCGTATTTTTCGCAAATTCTATTGGAAATGCAACCAAACGCATCATTTCCTTGCATTTTTTGTTTACTTTTTCGGCAAAAGATACATTGGAGGTAATATACCAACATCGCTTATCTATCAGAAAAAAATTATTTTGTTTTTCTAATATACCAACCTTATTAATAGATCTGCAATAACTTCAACGTCTTTTACATTTAAAAATAATTATACAAACACCCATGGTTGCCAAAAGAAAAAGTACTGCCGACAGAATAAAAATTTCCTTCGTTTCAAAAGCTTTTGTTTCTTCGGTATTATTGTCGGGCTCTTCTTGTTCCATGCCCAAAATTTTATATATTCTTGTTTTGAGAATAGGATCGTCGCAGACCTCCGAATATTCGAAAAGCTCCAGATAAAAACCTGTGCCGCATTCGATATTATCCTCCTCCCCGTCGCTTAAAAGATCGAGCAAAAGGCTGTAATATGTGTTTTTTCCCTCAATGATTCCCTTATTTGATAGATAGTTAAGTTTTTCAATAGAGGAATATTCGCTGATATCCTTTGTGAAGCTGTATTCGAAGCTGTTCCAAGCTGTAACTACCTCTCCGCCGTATGTATAGCTCGTGATGCTTTTCAGATCTTCGCATCCTAACTCCATCGGTTCGCTGTCATATGGAACTATTTTATATTGCACATTGACCTCATAGTCTGCAGAATCAAGAAATCTTACTCTTATTTCTTCACCTTCGGGAGAAATATCCACATCGGTAATCCTCGAAAGTTTTATTTCATCCGAAATGCGTTCTCTCGGAACGTAAATATTGCTTTTAGAAATACCGTATCCAAGCGGGAGAGTTTCGAGATTTATTTCACAAAAGCAAGTTCCAAAAGGCTTTTCAAAAGAGAATCTCCCGTTTTCGTCCGTATACACAGAAAAACGATACGCCTTTCCGGAGCTGCCTCTTACATGAATTTCTTCAAAAACCTTTATTTCAATTCCAGATAAATAAGGCTTCTCACCGATTATCGCGCCATGAAAAAATTTGTCTTCATCTGCCGCCGAGGCCATAATTAACGATGACAATAATGTTATGGATATAATAAGCCAAGACCACCCTATTCGCCTCATCATTAGAACTCCTTAGCATAAAATATTTTCAATAACACACCGAAATCGAATATGATACATTATTTGAATCACAATATGTATTTATAGGAAGCAAAGTAAAGAAATCACTATTACTATCTCCAAAATTTTCCACTGGAAAAACGGCTCTTGTTACACTCATCACTTGGGTTTTTGATATTATATTTGAGTTGGTGGATCCTAAAATACCATATACCATTATGCGATCATTACTACTTGTCACGTCAACTGTAAAGTTTGCTGAATATATACTACTGCTTGAATATGTATGATATGAATATGACATTGGGGATAGCGTTCCTGTCACTACATTTGCCAAATAAAGATTGTTTATTTGTGGTCTCCCCCAAGATCCATCACTGGGGGCTAAGTTATATCCAATAATGGGATTGTAATTCGATGCGGCCATACCGCCAAAAGCATTAGCATAATTGAATTCTATTGGAATTGTTCCATAAGTTCCGGAAATAGCATCAAACAGTGAATACTCAGCATTACTTGGATAATTGGAGTAGTAATTCAAAAATATGTTTTTCAGGCAATTCCATCCTCCAAAATTTTCATAAATATACAGCGGAAAAAGCATAGCACCATAATAAAAAGCTCTTTCAAGATTATTAGTTGTCAACGAAGCGTTCATACTTAAATTACATCTGTCTAAATAATATTGAATATTTTGCAGACTTTCATATGTAAAACTATTACCTGTATACGTCCATTCTGTCATTTCACCGCATTGCTCATGAAACCATTCTTCAGTAATTCCATATGCTAACATTATCGCATGCATAAATTCATGCGCAATTGTACCCTCATATTCTGTAATATCTGAAGAACTTTTGCGTTGAATGTTTATTTTAGATTTAATTCTATAATTACTGTTTCCGGTTGGAACAGTAACTCCTAAAGCTGTGCATGAAGAATCTAAATAGAATTCATATCCGTTGTTGCTGTCTGTAGGTATTGGATGCATAAATCCATAATTGTCAACAAAAAAAGTATATAAGTCGTTAATATAAAGCATCATAGAGTTAGCTAATGAAAAATCAGAAGCTTTTTCATAATACACTTTAAAAGCTGTACTTCCATATGAGCCATCTACATAACCAGAATAATCACTCAAAGCCGTTGTGTCAAGGTTCGAATTTAGTAAAACTTTAGATTTTAAAGAATTATCCGTACATTCTGAAGATGAACAATAATCTATTAAATTTTGATAAATTCCGGTGCCGCAAGATATTTCTATTTCAGGATCGTTAAGGTAATCGTAATAAATGTTATACATTTCATTTTTCGAAATTTTGTTTACAGAATAAAGGAGCTCTGCCTTTGTAAGTATCGAAAAATCCGACAGATCATATTCCTCGCTATATTTGTAACTATTACCTTTCGCTACAATCATTCCGCTGTATGTATAGGAATCGAGTGCTTTTAGAGCGGAATAGGTCATTACCGCTTCGGTTGCCGTGATACTCTGCATATTGCCTGCGCTTACCGTTTCGGCGGTATCGGGAACTATTTCGTAATCGGTGTAAAGAGTTTTGCCGTCAGCATCCGAAAATGTAACCACGATATTGTCACCTTCAAGCTCTGTATCGGCTGTAGCAATTGGTGCAATATCAATGCTGTCGGCAGTTCTTGACGGAACTATAAACTGAGTATGCTTGGAAATTCCGTAGCCTGCCGGAAGGGTCTCTACATTTACGGTATATGAACAATATGCAGTAGGCTTCACAAATTCAAATACACCGTCGGCATCTGTATATACCGACCTTTCATATGTTTCGGCATAATAAGAAATATTACCTTCCTCATCGTATACCGGATCGGAGGAATATATCTTTACTTCAATTCCGGAAAGGTCAATATCCATCTCAGATATGATAGTTCCGGCAAAGGTCTGCAGTGTAAGAGCAGAGGATGAAATAATTGTACTGAACAGCATTACTGTGCAGAGGAGGAGCGACATAAGCTTTGTTATTTTGGATTTTTTCATTTTAGTTCCTTTCTTTTGTGTACGGGGTTGGATAACTTACAAATCAATAAAGGTTTATTAAAATCTACATTGGCTCGCTCCTTCCTTATTATAACCGAGAAAAATATTTCTGTCAATATTTTCCCCTCTATAAGGTATATCGCTCGAAAAAATCCAAATTGTAATATTGGGGCAAAAAATTCACAAATCATTTACCGATTGTTTTCCAACACAACCTATTTCGTTCAAAAATCACGGCGGCGCATGGAAACACGCCGCCGCCCATTTAGGAAGAATTAATATGGAAACGTATCGGGATCGGTTGCGATATCAAAGTAATTTTCTATTTCTTCAAGTGTGATCCCGCTTTCAAAATTCGGACAGCTTTCGTATTTTCTGCGCAAAGTTTCGTTTGCACGCATGAGATCTTCCATTATCAAAGAAGCATAGTTTCCGTAAATCTTATCGTACATATTTTCGGGAACTTCCAGCTTTCCGTCCTCGATGGGGAATATCTGATAATGATAATTGCCTTCTCTATATAGTCCATAATTGACATAGTAATATTTCGCATCCGCAAAATCGCCTCGGAGAGCCCTTGCAAAGCGGTTAAGCGATATCAGCGAAATATCTCCGTCTTCAATATCACCAAGATAGGATTCGGGGATAAGAATGATATCGTCATATCTCTTATTCAGCTCCTCGCCGTTTTCTAAGCAGCCAAATCTTTCCGCCGAGCCCTCAATAAAGGATTTAACCATTGTCGATTCAAAAATATTTACATATTTAACAGCAATTCCGACAAAAGCTTCATTGCAATCCGGCAAGGATGAGATTTCAATCTGCCGCACAGCCTCTCCCCATTCAACTATCATCATGTTTGATTCACAGAGATCGTAATAATATTTCGGATGAATTATCTCGCTATAAATGGGAGCTGAATCCTCATAATTTCCGGGATTATATACCTCGAAAAATCCCGTAACTATAGGCTCTTCCGTCCCCAAACCCGTATCATTTGATATTTCGGGATTTAAAATATGCGGATTCAGCGCAAAAAATCCTGCCGCCAAAATACAGAGGCATATCATCGGCGCAAGAATGCGCACCGCAAGTCTTTTCTTTCTCTCTTTTTCTTTTAGGTACTCTTTCCTGCGAGCCCGCAGGCTCGCCAGCATTTCCTCAGTGCTCTTCATAGCAAAAGCCCTCCCTTTCAAGCTCTTTTCTAAGGGACTTTTTCGCACGGTAAATAAGGGTTTCGATCTGATGCTTGTTCTTTTTCATGATCCGCGCCGCATCTTCATTTGTAAATCCTTCAAAATATGTGAGATACAGCACCTCGCTATAGTCCTCTTTTATCCTCGCAAGGCATCGGTGAACCGCGATCCTTTCCTCATTTTTTATATATGACCTCTCAAGATCTTCCTCTTCCGCAAGTGCGTTTTCATCTTCAGGTGAAAGCTCACTTTTCTTCCTCTGCCTGCGCATAAAATCAATAGCAAGATTGCGCCCAATGGCATAGAGCCAGGCGCGGAAAGAAAACCTCGGCGAAAACCGCGGTCTTTTGACCATAAGCTTAAAGAAAACATCCTCGGCAAGGTCCTCTGCCGTATGGATATTCATAACATAGCTGTTCAGATAGAGAATGAGACCGTCTTTGTAATTCCTCACGATCTCGGCAATCCCCTCATCGTCACCCGCAAGATAACGGCGGTAGCTACCCTCGCCCTTGTCCATAGACTTCTCCTTTATTACGGTGTCACTTTATAAACGAACCAAAGTCAGATTTCTCACACTTATTATATAGTTTTTTTACAAGAATGTCAAATTTTTTGCAAGGCATCCTCATCCGTCTCGGCGCGCGTTGCTTCCGAGACGGATGAGGATGCCTTGCAAACACACCTATATAAAATTTTAAGAATTATTCTTAAAAAATTAATATTTTTTCAGAAAAGTCTATTGACAAGCCACCACAAGATATGCTATAATATTTCCACTATCAGCCCAATATGTAGTTTTTTAGCAATAGAGCAGGAGGAAAAAAATAATGAAGGTCATAAAGAGAAATGCATCCGAGGTCGATTTCGACATAACCAAAATAATTACCGCCATAGGAAAGGCCAACGAAGCCGCTCCCGAGGACGCGCGCATGACGCCCATGCAGATCCGCAGGATCGCCGAGAGAGTCGTTCTCTCCTGTGAAAATCTCGGCAGATCTCCCTCCGTTGAGGAGATTCAGGATATGGTCGAAAGCCAGATTATGGCTCACGGTGCTTTTGAGGTGGCAAAATCCTATATCACTTACCGCTATACCCGTACCCTTGTCCGTCAGTCCAACACCACTGATGACAAGATCCTCAGCCTTATCGAATGTAACAATGAAGAGGCAAAGCAGGAAAATTCCAACAAAAATCCAATTATAAACTCCACTCAGCGCGACTATATGGCAGGTGAGGTCTCTCGCGACATCACAAACCGTATCCTTCTGCCTCAAGATATCGTTGAAGCTCACAATGAGGGTATCATCCACTTCCACGATACCGACTATTTCGCACAGCATATGCACAACTGCGATCTTGTAAACCTTGAGGACATGCTAAATAACGGCACCGTGATCACGGGAACTCTTATAGAGCGTCCCCATTCCTTCTCCACCGCCTGCAATATCGCAACTCAGATCATTGCACAGGTAGCTTCCAATCAGTATGGAGGCCAGTCTATTTCTCTTGCTCATCTTGCGCCCTTTGTTCAGGTAAGCCGCGAGAAGATCCAGCGCGATGTTATCGAGGAAAACAAGGAGATCGGCAGAGATCTTAGCGAAGCAGAGCTTTCCGCCATTACGGAACGCCGTCTGCGCGAGGAAGTACGCAAGGGTGTTCAGACAATACAATATCAGGTGGTAACACTTCTTACAACAAATGGTCAGGCACCCTTTGTAACCGTTTTCATGTATCTTGGCGAGGCAAAGAACGAGCAGGAAAAGCGCGATCTTGCCCTGATAATCGAGGAGGTTCTCGAACAGCGCTATAAGGGCGTTAAGAACGAGAGCGGAGTTTGGGTAACACCCGCATTCCCGAAGCTCATCTATGTTTTGGAAGAAGAGAACATCCATGACGATTCGCCCTACTTCTATCTTACAAAACTCGCCGCAAAGTGTACTGCAAAGCGTCTTGTTCCCGACTATATCTCCGAAAAGAAGATGAAGGAGCTGAAGGAAGGCAACTGCTTCCCCGTTATGGGCTGCCGCAGCGCGCTTTCCCCTTACAAGGATGAAAACGGAAATTACAAATTCTACGGTCGCTTCAATCAAGGTGTTGTAACTCTCAATCTCGTTGACATAGCTCTTTCCAGCGGCGGAAGCCTCGAAAAATTCTGGAAAATATTTGACGAGCGTCTTGAGCTCTGCTATAAAGCACTAATGTGCCGCCACGAGCGTCTGAAGGGCACTCTTTCCGATGTTGCTCCCATCCTTTGGCAGTACGGTGCCTGTGCGAGACTGGAGAAGGGCGAGACCATCGACAAGCTTCTCTATAACGGCTATTCCACCATTTCTCTCGGATATGCGGGTCTATGCGAGTGTGTAAGATACATGACCGGCAAGTCTCATACCGATCCCAGCGCAACTCCCTTTGCCCTTGACATCATGAAATACATGAATGCGGCATGTAACCGCTGGAAGGCTGAGACCACCATCGGCTTCGGTATCTACGGTACTCCCCTTGAATCAACAACATATAAATTTGCAAAATGCCTGCAGCGCCGTTTCGGTATCATCAAGGACGTTACCGACAAGGGATATATCACCAACAGCTATCATGTTCATGTTACCGAAGAAATCGATGCCTTTGATAAACTGAAATTTGAGGCTCAGTTCCAGGCTCTTTCCACCGGCGGTGCTATCAGCTATGTTGAAGTTCCCAATATGCAAAACAACCTTGACGCAGTCATTTCCGTAATGCGCTTTATCTATGACAACATCATGTATGCCGAGCTTAATACCAAGAGCGACTATTGCCAGGAATGCGGCTTTTACGGAGAGATAGAGATACGCGAGAAGGACGGCAAGCTGGTCTGGACCTGCCCGAAGTGCGGCAACACCGATCAGGATAAAATGAATGTTGCCCGCCGCACCTGCGGTTATATCGGTACACAGTACTGGAATCAGGGCAGGACACAGGAGATAAAGGAAAGAGTTCTCCATCTGTAAGGAGCTTATATGAATTACGGAGAAATAAAAAATTGCGATATCGCAAACGGAGCGGGCGTACGCGTTTCACTCTTCGTTTCGGGGTGCAGAAATCACTGCGAGCATTGCTTCCAGCCTCAGACATGGGATTTCGGCTACGGTCAGCCCTTCACTCTCGAAACCGAGGAGAAAATACTAAGGATGCTGGAGCCTTCATATATAACAGGTCTGACGCTCCTTGGAGGAGAGCCCTTTGAGCCTGAAAATCAGAGTGTACTTTGTGCTTTTGTGGAAAAAGTCAGAGAAAGACAGCCCGGAAAAACGGTCTGGGCATATACGGGCTTCACTCTTGAAGAGCTCCGCGATCCCGGCTGCCGCGCAAATTGCGGCTCAACCGAAAAGCTTCTCTCAATGATAGATGTTCTTGTAGACGGACGTTTCATAGAAGCGCAGAAGGACATATCCCTTCGCTTCCGAGGCTCTTCAAATCAAAGACTTATAAATCTTCCCGAGACCCTTAAAAGGGGTTATATAGTGGATTGGGAATAAATAATTGTCCTCTCTGAAAAACATATATCAAAAAGGTTGTCTCGCTAAACTACGCGAGACAACCTTTTTTTTATTTTATATAGAACTATATCAATGCTTTCCGAGCACAACATTCCATTTTGCGAGATACTGGGCAAGTAGTACCGCATCGCGGGCATCAAGCTTGCCGTCTCCCGTGCAGTCTGCCGCGAGCTCATCGATCTCAACCTTCCATTTTGCAAGGAACTGAGCAAGAAGCACCGCATCCCGGGCATCGATCTCTCCATCACCCGAGCTATCGCCGATTATGTAATCAACAACAGATACAGTACCCGATGTGATTACACATTCAACATCCTTAATATCTTGATTCGATATCACTTTTTTCTTCGTCAGGGTAATCTCATATTCACCTTCCGAAGCATCCTCTTTAATTTCGAAGATAAGAGTAAGTATCTCTCCGTCATATTCCGGATCAGAGGGATTTACCCAAGCGAAGGAAACGGGATTACTATCAGTATTCTGATCGAAATCGGAGACTGCATCCCAACCTGAGCGGCTCTCATAGCTCTTCAGGGTCATTACAGAGCTGTCATAGCCAATTTCAAACGATAATTCCGAAATACCCGGGTTATCCGAAAGGGAAAGCTCGATCTCAACAGTATTTCCCGCCGCCACAACCTCAGAACTGAGCGAAATATTGATGGGATCTATCTTTTCGGGCAATACATTGATAGTACAGTCTGCGGTCTTTGCGCCATCCTCGGTTCTCACCGTGATTTTCACCGTGCCTGCCGACTTTGCCGTAACTATCCCGTTTTCGCTGACCGATGCAATCTCTTCATCCGATGATGTCCAGATAAGTTTTTTGTTATCGGCATTTTCGGGCATAACGGTTGCGACAAGTGTGAGAGTATCTCCAATATTTATTTCCGCCGCCGTCGAGTTCAGGTAAACATCTGTAACAGAAATAACCGTTTTCTGCCATACCGCATAGAGCGTCACATCTGCATTATCCGTGTATTTCACTCCCGGAGCATATTCTGCATTGCCGTCCGAAGTCACAGACCATCCCATAAAGTCATATCCGCTTCGAGTCGGTATCTCATAAGAGAGGATCAGGTCAATATCCTCGGTCTTTGAATGGGCTGAAGGTGCGCCGCTGCCGCCGTTGGCATCATATTTTACCAAATATGTATCAGGTATATTTCCCACTAATGTATAAAGCGATTTCGTATTGGCGAGAAAATTAGGTGAAGAATATATTTCACATATCAGATCTCCTCTATCATATTTAAAGCCGAATATATAGAAAAATGATCCGAAATCATAGCTCGGCACAAAAACCTTCTCCGTTTCTTTTGTTACCGTATCATAGCAGTAGATCGCATTTGGCTGTGAATAATATAACTTTGTAGCATCCGAGGTCAGTCTGGTGAAATTGCCGCTCCAACGGTAATCTGAATTTTTCTTCCATATGGCTTTCACACTGCGAACGGATGTCCCATCATATAATTTTATCTGATCATCAACCTCGTCAACATAATAGATATCTCCGTCAACCAACTGAAATTCAGCTTGCGAATCCTCCCAAAAGAAGTCATCATATTGGGTATTGCTCGGCGAAGAATCATAATCTGCCACATTATGTTTTTTTCGAAAGATCTCATCCTCATATGAGCAAAGGAAATAATCATGAAATACCCTTCCGCTGACATCCCATACAGGATCATCCCATGTTACGTCAACATAATAGCCTTCATTATCTATATAAACAATATTCCAGACATGATCCAGGGCATCTGAGGAGCACAGAATCGAATCGATGCCAACCAGCTCCAGCAGATACATATATGCTTCCGCATATCCCTGGCAAACCGCTCTGTCGTCGATCAAAACTCCGCTCTCCGAATACGACTTTCGAGGAAGAGTTCCGTCAAGATAATTCTTATAGTCATATTCACAATGCACAATTATTCTGTCATGAATAAGAAGAGCCTTCTGGATATCTGTAAGCGAATCATTACCTATGATCCCATCGAGCATCTCATCGATCGTCTCTTCCCATATCTGAAGCTTTTCATCATATTCGGATTCGGAATACATATAGGTCATATAGAGATATTTCAGGTTTCCCGATTCATATCCATATGCAGTTTTTACTTCAATATGGAAGCAATCGACCATTTCATCATCAATAAACCGAAACAGCATATGTGCTTTTGAATAAGGAACATCAAATTTCCAAATATCAATTTTTTCATTAAATTTCAAGAATTCGGCACGCAGATACTCCTCCAATGCATCGATATCCACATAATCTCCAAGGTCTTCCGCACCGGCGGCAGCCGCAAGATATCCGGTATCCTCCGGAAAAATCATACCGCCTTCTTCAGCATATATCGTTAAAGCCGAGATAAGACAGCAGGTTATGGCAAACACCGCAAATAATAAAGCTGATAATTTTTTCATTATTTCACCTCAAACAGCTATAAAAATCAAAGGAATACTGCTTTGATTATACTACTTTTTATGAATTATGTCAACATATTTTGGTTAATTGTAAACATATCGGAATATATTCTTTGCATAATGGTTAAAAACGGACGCTATTCGGCTTCGAAATGCGTCCGTTTTAAATTTATCCCCTTGCTTTTTCCAGCTCCAATAAGGTTCTTTTTATATCGAGACCGCAGGCGAAGCCCACAAGAGCACCGATCTTTGTTTCAAGATATACCATTAAGGTTAAATCACAACGCCCTTTTGGAGCATGATATTTGCATAGAGTGCGCTCTCGCCCGTTGCAATTATGGCATAGGCGGTCTTGGCTTCATCATAAAATGCAAAGCGCTCGATATTGCCTACAGTCTCGGCACCTCTTGCGTCATATTTAGTGATTATCTCCTTATAGGTATCCCAAATGGGAGTCTCAACATTGTCTCCCTTCACTACCTCCATAAGACTGACGGGCTTTTCAACATATGTATCGAGGGGAAAAAGCTGCAGAATGGCATCAAGCAGCTCAGGCACTCCGTGACCGTCGCATCTGATAACGATAGCATTTTTTCCAACAGATTCAGACGGGAAATTTCCGTCCGCAATTACGATCCTGTCTCCGTGCCCCATTTCGGAAAGAACTTTAAGAAGCTCAGGAGAGATTATTTTCGGTATTCCTTTAAGCATGATTCTATACCTCCGTTTTTTACCATTATATATTATCTGAAAAGAAATTGCAATAGTAAAATATTCACTTTCTCCTCAGGTATTGACAAAAAGGCGAAAATATGTTAATATTGTCCTGTTTTTAAAATGCGCGGAGGTGCTTATGACATATAACAGAACTATGACGGCGACCACCTATGTCGTGGACCGAAAAAACAAGAAAATACTGCTCCATCTGCATAAAAAATTCAGTCAGCTATACCCTCTTGGCGGTCATATCGAGCCCCATGAGCTTCCCCACGAGGCGGCACTTCGCGAGGTATATGAGGAATCGGGTCTTAAAGCTCTGCTTTCGGATGAAAAAGGTAATATAATCGAGCCCTCAAGCGGCTTTGTTCTTCCCGTGCCCGCCTTCTTGCTCCATGAAAACATGAGCAGTCCCGTTCAGAATCTTGATTTTGTCTATATCGCATATCTGCCGGAGGATATCGATCCCGATGCAGAGCTTAAGCCCCTATCAGGCGAAAGTAAAGATTTTTACTGGGTCGACCGGGATGAAGTTAACGCAGGAAGAACACTGCGCGGCGCGGAGCTTCCCATCCCCGGGCATATTAAGAAGATCGCCGCCATGGTTTTTGAGCGGCTGAACTGAAAGGGTTTTTATGATATTAAAGAAATTTTTCGGCGATAAAGCCTTTTATAAAAAAGTCATTGCCATTGCTCTGCCTATAATGATTCAAAATGGAATAACAAATTTTGTGAATATGCTTGACAATATTATGGTTGGCAAGATCGGAACAGAGCAGATGACAGGCGTTGCCATTACAAATCAGCTCTTTTTCGTATTTAATCTCTGCGTTTTCGGAGGATTTTCCGGCATAGGTATTTTTACTGCCCAGTTCTTTGGAAAAGGCGATATGAAGGGCGTTCGCGACAGCATGCGCTTCAAGGCTCTGGTCGGTGCCGTACTTGCCCTTCTCGCTCTGCTCATATTCGGCTTTGCGGGCGAGCCTCTGATCGGCGCATTTCTTCATGAAAGCGAATCCGGCGGCGACCTTGCTCTGACTCTTGATTACGGCATGAAATATCTGCGCATAATCATGATCGGGATCATCCCCTTTGCCATAACTCAGATGTATTCCAGCACTCTGCGCGAAACCAACAAAACTCTGCCCCCGATGATCTGCGGTATCGCGGCGGTATTGGTGAATCTGTTTTTCAATTACCTGCTTATCTTCGGTAACTTCGGCTTTCCCGAATTAGGTGTTGAGGGTGCGGCTATTGCAACCGTCATTTCGAGATACGTGGAATGTGCCGCAATTATAATTTGGACTCACAAAAATAAGGCAAAAAATCCCTTTATTAAAGGGGTTTACCGCTCTCTCCGAGTACCTAAAAGGATGGTATCGGAAATGTCGATCAAGGGATTGCCTCTGCTTCTCAATGAAGCTATGTGGTCCATGGGCATAACCATGCTCTCCCAATGCTTCTCCACCCGCGGACTTGACGTTGTCGGCGCGCTGAATATCTGCACCACTCTCTCCAATGTTTTCAATATCGTATTCATCTCCCTTGGAACAGCCATCTCCATCATGGTCGGAAACCTTCTCGGCGCAAACAAGATGGAGGAAGCGAGAGATACCGATACCAAGCTTCTTACCTTCACAGTGCTTTCAAGTATAGTTGTTGGCGGCGGAATGGCAGCCTGCTCGGTGATATTCCCAAGCATTTATAATACAACGGATGAGGTCAAGTCTCTTGCAACCTTTTTCATCATCGTTATGGCATGCTATATGCCCATGAGCTCATTCCTCAACGGCTCATATTTTACCCTCCGTTCAGGCGGAAAAACATGGATAACCTTCGCCTTTGACAGCCTTTATGTCTGGTGCGTAAACGTCCTTCTGGCGTTTATTCTTACCCAATATACGAGCCTTTCGATCTATCCTATCTATATTATCTGCTATGGGATCGATATCCTCAAATGCATCTCAGGCTATGTCCTTGTCCGAAGTGACCTTTGGATGAATAATCTTGTTGGAGAAAAGAATTGACAAAAGCATTCAAATGCTATATAATATATTTAATATTGAAGAAAAGGCAGGTATAATACTATGACAGACGTCAGAAAAGATATCCCCGCAAAGTATAAATGGGATCTTACAGCTATCTATCCCGATATGGCAGCTTTCGATGCCGATTTTGACAAGGCAAAGAAGCTGGTAGATCAATTCCCAAGGCATGCTGAGACAATGACGAAAAGCGCAAAAGGTCTTTACAATATGCTCTGCGATAAAACAGAGCTTGAGCGTCTTATCGAAAAGCTCTTTATCTATGCTCACCTCAGCTCGGATCTCGATCTTTCCGACAATTTCTATCTCGCTCTAATGGGCAAGATGCAGAATCTGGCTTGCGAGGCAGGCTCTGCTTCCTTCTTTGTTTCGCCTTCACTGCTCCGTCTTGACGAAAAGACCACCGAAAAGTGGTTTAAAGAATTTCCGAAGCTTGAGGAATACCGCAGAACCATTGAGGTCGAGCAGAGATACCGTCCTCACACCCTCTCGGACGAGAATGAAAAGCTACTTGCAGATCTTCAGATGAGCATGGGCTCTCATTCAAATATCCGTACGATTTTTGCAAACGCTGATCTCACCTTCGGCAAGATCAGAGACGAGCAGAAAAAGCTTGTTGAGCTTACCGAATCCACCTATGTTCTGCGCCTTATGAGCGAGGACAGAAATGTCCGCCGTGCGGCATTCAAGAAGCTCTATGAGACCTATGACAAGTACGGAAATACCCTTTCCGCTCTTATCAATTCCTATATCCGCGAGCGTACGACCGTTTCAAAGGTTCGTAAATTTGACGACAGCCTTACAGCGTCAGTTTTCAATGATGAGGTCACTCCCGCAATATATAACAACCTTATAGATGCTGTTTCAAACGGTCTTGAACCTCTCTTCGAATATTATGACGCAAAGCGAGAGGTTCTCGGACTTGCTAAGCTTCATATGTATGATGTTTATACACCTCTTATCTCTTCCTGCACAAAGGAATATACCTTTGAGGAAGCTACCGAAGAGGTGCTGAAAACAGTTGAGATCTTCGGTTCGGAATACCATGACACTCTTGAAAAGGGTATAAAGGAACAGCACTGGGTAGACGTTTATCCCAGCAAGGGTAAGCGAGGAGGCGCATACAGCTCAGGCTGCTATGATACCGCTCCCTATATGCTTCTCAATTACACAGGCAAGCTTGATGATGTTTCTACCTTTGCTCACGAAGCAGGTCATTCCATGCATTCCTGGTATTCGAAGAAGGACAATACTGCTCAGGAATCTCAGTACACTATCTTCGTAGCTGAGGTTGCATCTACCGTTAATGAGCTTCTTTTTGCTCACCGAAAGCTCCGCGAATCAAATAGCGATGAAGAAAAGCTCTCCATCCTCAATCAGATCATGGAGACCTACAAGGGTACTCTCTACCGCCAGACAATGTTTGCGGAATTTGAAAAGACCATGCATGAGCTTTGCGAGGGCGGCGCAACTCTCACAAAGGAACTGCTCTGCGAAAAATATTACGCTCTGATCAAAAAATATTTCGGAAACCATGTTGTAGCAGATAAGGAGATCGCTCTCGAATGGATGCGCATTCCTCATTTTTACCGCTGGTTCTATGTTTATAAGTATGCGACCTGCATCTCCGCGGCATCCTCTATCGTCCGCCGCATCGAGACCGAGGGCGAGGCTTATATCGGCAAATATCTCAAATTCCTTGGCTGCGGCGGACGCATAAGTCCTCTGGAGAGCCTTAAGGTTGCAGGCATCGACCTGACAAAGCCCGAGGTCATAGAAGACGCCATCGCAGATTTCGCCGAAACCGTTAAGATGTTCAAGGAGCTTTATAATAAGCAGAAATAAGCAATACAAAATGGCTGTTTCCCCAGGGGAAACAGCCATCAGTCTGTCGAAAAACGTCCATCCTTGCTTCCAGCTTGATTGGCATTTTTTAACAGACTGAACTAAAAATATTAGTTTTTCTTATGTCTGGTGTAATTGAACATTTTTATATTAATTCATCCAAATATTGCATTAATATATATGGCATTTCTTTATAGAAAACCATATATTCTTTCCTTCTTCCAAAGGTCTCTCGTATTACCGGATGACCAATTGTATAATCTAACAATTCTCTAAATCCATACAAAGCTTCTTTTTTGCTCTCAACTGGTTCATTGGATTTCAAAATATCCATTAGTTCTTTACCCATATCATAAATCCATGGAAAATCATCTTTAAAAACACTCAACATTAGTAGAAAACCATAGGTCTTATTATAATGGGTTCTTGCTATATGAATAAAATCGTGAATAAAATCATCATATATCATTATTTTTCGTTTTTGTGATATATGTCTCTCATCTATATTATTTTCGTAAATCGCCCAAGAGTTAGAAACTTTGTTGCTTATATCTGATATAGCATCAAAAATTTCTGAATTGGGATTTCTTAATAATTTTTGATTCTCACGAGAAATATCTAATATTTCTTCAAGAATATCTGATGAAGATGGAGAAGTTTCCTCTTTTTCTAATAGTACTTCATGATCCTCTGAAACTTTTCTTAAATCAGCTTCTAAAGTAGGATACCAAACTTCAAAAGTTCTATCAAGACGCTCTTGTGGAATACTACTTTCACCACACGCTTTATTTAATGTATTAATTAATTTTTTTATATCTTCTTTTTCAAATATTGTAGATTGAAATTGTAATATCGGCCCATCGACTTCAGATCTTTTCACATCAAATAAAAAAGGTGTAACATAAGCTTTTTCCACAGTTTTAGATAGCGCACCTGCCTCAAAACATAGCCAAGGAGCATTAAGATTTTCTTTAGTCACACATAGAATTCCAAATGTAGAATCCGCAAGTTCTTTTGCAATATCAGAACTCCATCTTGCACCTTTATCAATATCTTCTGAAGAAACATATGGAACAATCGACTGTATTACTGATGGCAACCAATCTCTAAGAATTATGCCTATTTTATGGCTTTTTTCTCCTGACCAACTTATAAAAACCTTCATCGTTTTTTCTCCTATAATATTTTTCATATACATACTAACTCCATAACAATTATTACTAATTATATATGAGAATTAAATATAAATTATTCAGTAAAAATTGAATATATTATCCACTATTATTGCTCAAATCCACTGTAAGAACCAAATCCTAGCATATAAACCGCCATAGCGATCGCTAAATCTTCAGATTCAACATTCTGATCTTTTGCAATCGAACGTAATTCTTCTATTACTGTATCATGAGGAACAAGAGAAGAACCAAGTTCATTAACTGCTTTTTCTATAACTTCCGGTAACACCATGCACATTTGGTAAAAGGCATCTTCTTGCCCTGTAATTAAAGTATAAAATCTATCAATGCTAACCCGACGAATTAGTTTGTGCCCCACTCGTAATTTATCAACAGTAGTTTCCCATTTAATATTTTGCGAGCGTTGCGCTATTGCCTCTACCAAAAAGCAAGCACAATTATCATCCTTTAATAATTGATTCTGCATTTTAATAAATGTTTTTCCAGCAGATGCGGAATTCATAGTATTA
Source organism: Clostridia bacterium (assembly GCA_017461635.1). Classification (GTDB taxonomy): domain Bacteria; phylum Bacillota; class Clostridia; order Oscillospirales; family CAG-272; genus SIG710. Next base: position 20,463 of record JAFTXK010000160.1, read on the forward strand.
TGCTTATTTTTCATCTCGACATAAACTGTTTTTACAACACTTCCGTCTGGTAAACTTATACCTTTATCATCTTGATAAATTACATCCCATCCGCCTTCCTCGCCATTAGCCGGAACGTGACAATTCTTTATGTACTGAAAGATTCGTTGATGAAAATAACCAATATCATTATTATTCGATTTGTCTCTTTGTCTGAAAATTTCATTACTCACAATTTCTTCCCAAGAAGATCGATAAACGGTTTTATCAAAAATCAATTTAATAGGGTCAATTAAGTTCTTATTAAAACGCTTCAAATCAAAAGATTCGAGCTTTTCTCCGTATTTTTTGATAGTATCTTGTACATGAGTATAAAAATCTTTTTCACTTATAAACGATAAACTCCACATTATAGACACTCTAATCCTTCCTTAATTTTCAATCCAATTTCGTATGCTAAATTTACAGGCACAGCATTTCCGACTTGTTTATATTGTTGTCCAATACTGCCGCAAAATGTCCAATCATCAGGGAAACTTTGGCAACGTGCATTTTCTCTGATTGTAAAAGGTCTCGCTTCTAATGGATGACAACGATCAGTTTGTTTTTGACTTGGAGAGGTCAATACTGCAAGAGAAGGTTCATCAAGACTTAAACGTCTTAATATTCCAGTTCTTCCTCCTTCCATATACCAGCAACTTTTCATATACTCTTTTGCAATTGCCTCCGGTATATCACGCCAGTAACCTCCCGGGGGAACTAACTCGAATATTTTTCGTTTGTATTCCGAATAAGGCGATCCCTCACTTTTCGGACAATCTAACAAAATATCTCTTAATACAGGTTTATATTTGTGAGGAGCAGGAAAGTTAAACTTAATTATATCATCCAAATCATTCCTTATACCAATAGTTATAAGTCTTTCACGTTTTTGCGCAACACCATAATCCCATGCATTTAATACCTTAATTTGTGAATTAGTTATGGTATAACCAGCTTTTTTAAAAATATCAAGTATTGTTCTATAAGTTCTTCCATGATCGTGCGTTAATAGCCCCTTGACATTTTCAAAAAGAAACATTTTCGGTTGAAGTTTTTCTAAGAATAATGCATAGTGATAAAACAATGTTCCTCTTGCATCCTCCAACCCCAATCGCTTTCCTGCATAAGAAAACGATTGACAAGGAGCACCACCAGAAAGCAAATCGAGTTCACCTTTATCAATCAAAAAAAACTTTTCTAAATCCAAGCAAGATATTTTAGCAATATCATCACAAATTACATTCCAATTTGGACGATTACATTTTAAAGTATCAGCTGCATCTTTATCAACTTCAATTAAAGCTTTTGTTTCAAATCCAGCTCTTTCTAAACCGAGTGCTAATCCACCTGCGCCTGCAAATAATTCAATAGTAGTTGGAGTTTGTTTAATTATTTCGGGCTCATTAATAATTTCAATAATATCTCCACAATCGCAGTCTAATGCCGAACAAATCTTTTCAATACTTTCAAAAGATATATATTCATCTTTTCCCATTTTTGCTAAAACATTAAAACTTATACCAGCACACTCTTTCAAATCAGTTCTTTTCATATTCCGATCAATGAGTATTTTCCAAAGTTTGTTATAACTTATTGCCATTTTATTACCTCAAAAAACATTACACACTAATGGTTTACTAAATTATAGCACAAAAAACACCAAATGTCAATAAATCTCACGATATCGTTAGAAAATCTTTATATTATTCTATCAGCCCCAACATAAGAATCGAGTAATACAAATAATAAGATTTGTGACACATTTAATAATCATAAGACTCTACATCCCATTACAGTGATAATCTGCAGTGAGGTGTCGCCTCCACCGCTCATTAACACGTAAAGTGTTATTAACCAAAAACATCGCTATGGCAAGGTTGATAGGCGTTTTCCAACAGATTGCAATGGCTGTTTCCCAGGGGGAAACAGCCATTGCTTTTTAATATTTATCCGTACTTGTGATCGGTTCGCCTGCCTGTACGCGCTTTGCGTCGGCAAGGATCTTATCGACCATGGTGCGAAGAGTATAG